>JAGWLO010000008.1 GCA_028872015.1 Burkholderiales bacterium
TCAGGAGTACGCAATGCAAGGAACCTACAACGCCTTGGTGAACTACAAGGGGGCCGAGTTCTCGGCCAACGTGTCGTCCGGCGCCTCCATCATGGAGAACTCGGTCACCGAGCGCCGCATGACGGTGGCGCTGGGCGAGCACCGCACCGAGACCACCACCACCGAGTACCGGTTCGCGGGCGTCAAGCTGTTCGAGCGCAGCAAGACGCGGCGCTGGCTGTCGCTGTATGCGGGGCCGGTGGCCGATGCGCAGGCCGACTCGGGCATGTGGATACCGTACCAGCCCAAGCAGGCCATCTACGGCTACGCCACCGACGGCGAGACCTGGGCCGCGTCGGGCCCGTTCAGCGGCTGCGATGTCGAGATCGGCACCCATGCCGGGCGCATCTATTTCGCGCACCTGTCGCGCGAGTCGGGCTCGAAGGCGGCCGAGAACTGGGACGCGGGCGTGATCGCCAATTCGCCCGACACGCAGGTGTGGCTGCGCGAGAAGGTGCCCCTGGCCTCGGACCGGTTCTACGCCTCGAGCTACATCTTCGTGGCCTGGTCGGCCGGCGCGGTGGGGCCGCGCGGCGTGCAGGTGACGCGGCTGGACATCAAGACCAAGAGCATGAGCGGCGACTCGGGCACGGTGTTCAACGTCGTCAAGCTTGTCGGCTGAGCGGCGCTTCGGGCCACCCTCGCAGCCGGACCCGCGCATGCCCGCATCGCCGTTCATCACCGTCGGCGTCGACCCCGAGGCGCTGCCGCCCGGGCCGCGGCCCGGGGTGGCGGACGACGTCGCATCGGCGCAGCTGCGCCTGCTGGCACTGTCGCTGGCCGACGGGGCCGACCTGTCGCGGCTGGACGACCACCACGTCGCTGCCGGATTGGCGGCGGCCCGTGCCAGTGGCCGGCTGCGCCTGGTCGCCCAGGAGCCGCCCACGCTGATGCGGCTGGCGTTCTCGCCCGCGGGCGGCGAGGTGCCGGGTGCCGCATCGGCCGCCGGTCCGCGGCGCGAAGCGGCCGTGGAGGCCGCTCCGCCGCCCGAGAGCACCTTCGCTGCCGATCTCGACGCCGAAGCCATGGCGGCTGCGCTGGTGCAGGCGGCACAGGACGGCGTGCCCTTCTGCGAGGAATGCGCCCGGGCCGCGGCCCGGGCCACCGCATGACCGTCCACCCGCGCGAGCGGATCAAGCAGGTGCTGTGGCCCGAGGGTGCGGCCTCGCGGCCTGCCGTCTGGGCCATCCTCGACTGCGCCCGTGACCCCCGGGTCTATCGCGCGCTGCTGGCGTCGCGGCTCGACTTCCTGTGCCTGTACAGCGGACGACTGCCCCGCCCGCTCGAGATGGTGGCGCCGCACCTCGTCGAGCTGCTGCCCGAGCACCGGCTCACGGCGACGCTGCTCGAAGAAGGCTGGGCACAGTGCTGGGGCGTGTTCCTGACGATCGACGACGCCGCCAACCTGCGGCACCACCTGCGCAAGCTGCTGACCGTGCGCGACCCCCAGGGCCGGCGCCTGCTGTTCCGGTTCTACGACCCGCGCGTGCTGCGTGCCTACCTGCCGACCTGCACGCCCGACGAGTGGCGGCAGTTCGTCGGGCCGATCACGGCCCTCTTCGTCGAGGCGCCCGCCGGTGACGGCCTGATCGAGTTCGCGCGCGATGGCCGCTGGCTGGGCTCGCCGCGCGCCGCCGATGGCGCCGCCGGGCTGCCGGCGTAACGCGCACCCGTGCCCCGCGGCTCAGCCGCTCCGCGCGCCCAGCCCTGCCAGTGCCTGCGCCGGCGCAGCCACCGACTGCAGCCGCATCACGGTCACCGCATGGCGGTGGCGGTGGCTCAGCAACGGCATCAGGCCGGCGTCGAGCCAGGCCTGCGCGGCCTCGTCGCCCAGCCAGGTCTCGGCGCAGGGCTGCAAGACCTGCTCGCCGTCCTGCGCAAAAGTGTAGGCGGGCAGGTCGCCGATCTCGCGCTCGTCGCCCGGCTCGAACGCCCAGCCCCGGGCGCTGAAGGCGCGACCGATCAACAGCGCCACCGCCAGCCCCGGGTTGCCCCAGAGCAGAGTCTCGTGGGCGGGTGTGCCCACCATCTCTTCGAAGGAAAAGGCGGTGATCGGGTCGCTGCCCCGGCCATAGGGCCGGCGCAGCAGCACGCGCGGTGCGGCCAGGCCGATCCACGGCGCGGCCTCGCTGCGGCGCAGCGCCTGCCAGCCGGCCAGTGCCGGGTCGGTCGCTGCCGCGCCGGCCAGTGCCGGGTCCCCCGCTGCCAGCAGCGGGCCGCCGGCCTGCGCCGCGATCAGGCCCAGCGCCGCGAGCAGGCCGATGTCGGTGTCGCCGGGGCCGAAGCGCAGCAGGCCCACCAGCGCCGACCAGCCCTGCCTGTCCGGCCCGTTGCGCCAGCGGTCGGCCAGCGCGCAGTGCAGGCCGGTCTGCGCCAGCCGGCCTTGTGCGGCCACCACATCGGCCAGCAGCTCGTCGCGCGTGACGTCGAACAAGTGCAGCTCGAGGTGCTCGTCGAGCTCCAGGCCCGAGACCAGCCACTGCACGCCGCGCCAGGCCGACTCGAGCGCCTGGAACGCCGGGTCGTGCAGCAGCTGCCGCATCGGCTCGGCGCTGGCCGCGTCGACGGCGGCGCGCAAGCCCTGCGCCTGGGGTGCGGGGTCGGCCGCGATGTGCGGCGCCACGATGCCGTGGATGAAAGCGTCGATGCCGGCGGCGGGCGCGGCGCGGCCGGCCGCCGCGGGCGCCGAGGCTGCGGGCTTGCCGAGCAGCGCACCGAGCAGATCGGTGCCCGCGGCCGCGGGCTCGGCGCGGGCCCGGCGCAGCGCATCGAACGGGCCGAAGCGCGCGTACAGCGCATCGGGGTGGAAGTCGTCGAGCTGCTCGAAGTGCAGGGCGCCGCCGGGCAGCACGAGGCGGGGCGCCAGTCGCTTCATCAGCGGATCGAGCCGATCCAGATCGACCCGGTGCGTGGGCCGCTCGGCCAGCGGCGGCCTGTCGGCGGCAGCCCGGCCGCTGAAGTCGCCCAGCACCAGCAGCCGCATCGGCCCGCGCGTGCGCGCCGACCGGTCCGAGCGGTCGACAGCAGGGCCGAGATCGAGCCTGAATTCCATGCGTGCGGGCATCGGGCCCTCCCCTGCCTGCGGCTTGCCGGCGCAGGTACTTTGCTTCAGAGTGAGGGTCTGTACAAGCCCATGCATCGGCGATCCATGTCCGGCGAACAGGTCCCGAACGTCACCGAGCTGCTTCACCAGGCCATGCAGGCCCATGCGGGCGGCCAGCTCGATAGCGCCGAGGGCCTGTACCGCCAGGCGCTGCACCAGGCACCGCAAGACCCCGACGCGCTGCACCTGTTTGGCGTGCTTGAAGCCCAGCGCGGTCGCCACAAGGCGGCGGCCGATCTCATCCGGCAGGCCATCGCCGTGCGGCCGATGGAGCCCATGTTCCACAACAACCTGGGCAACGTCTGGCTCGAACGCAGCTGCGTGGCCGACGCCGAGGCCTGCTACCGCCAGGCCCTGGCGCTGGCGCCGATGCGGCCCGACGTGCTCAACAACCTGGGCGTGCTGCTGAGCCTGACCGAGCGCCGCGAAGAGGGCGAGCAGCTGCTGCGCCGCGCCGCCGAGCTGGCGCCGCAGTTCGGCGATGCGCGGCAGAACCTGGCCAACCACCTGCTGCGCGGTGGCCGCGTCAACGAAGCGCTGCAGCAATGCCTGGAAGGGCTGCTGATCGCGCCGCGCAGCCGCACCCTGCGGCGGCTGCTGGGCATGCTCTACATCGCGCTCGGTCGCATCGACGAAGCGACGGCGCTGTACCGGGGCTGGCTCGAGCTCGAACCCGACAGCGTCGAGGCCCGGTTCCTGCTGTCGGCCTGCAGCGGCAGCGATGTGCCCGACCGCTGCCCCGACCGCTTCGTGACCGAGACCTTCGACGGCTTCGCCGACAGCTTCGACGCCAAGCTGCAGCAGCTGTCGTACAAGGCGCCCGAGCTGGTGGCGGCCGCCGCGGCACGTCATCTCGGGCCGCCCGGGGCGCGGTTGGCCGTCGTCGACGCGGGCTGCGGCACCGGCCTGTGCGGGCCGCTGCTGAAGCCCCATGCGAGGCACCTGGTCGGCGTCGACCTCTCGGCCCCGATGCTGAGCAAGGCCCGCGCACGTGAGGTCTACGACGAGCTGGTCGCGGGCGAACTGGTGTCGTTCCTGGCCGGCCGGCCCGCCTGCGCCGAGGCCCTGGTGTCGGCCGACACGCTGTGCTACTTCGGGCGGCTCGAGCCCTTCGCCGCGGCGGCCCGCACGGCGTTGCGAGACGGGGGGTTGCTGGTGTTCACGGTCGAGGCCCATGCCGACGGGCCGGGCGAACCCGACTACAGGCTGCAGCCGCACGGCCGCTATAGTCACCGCCGCTCCTACGTCGAAGCCGCCCTGCGCGGTGCAGGCCTGGCACCGGTGGAGGTGCAGCCCGCGGTGCTGCGTATGGAAGTCGAGAAGCCGGTCGACGGGTGGGTCGTCTGTGCCCGCGCAGGCGGGCCGGCCTGAGCGCCGGCCGGCAGCCGCCGATTGCCGCGAGGACGCCCCCGAGGACCTATGCCCGTCACTTCGTCCGTGCAGATGCAGCTCGTCACGAGCCCCGGCCAGCTGATGTTCCGGTCGATGTCGGGCCACGAGGAGGTGTCGCGCCTGTTCGAGTACCAGATCACCGCCGTGGCCGATACGGGCGACCTGCTGGCCGACGACTACCTGGGCAAGCCGATGGCGGTGTCGGTGGGCGGCGCGGACGACGCACCGCGCTGGTTCAACGGCATCGCCGCCTCGTTCGGGATCGAAGGCGGCGACGGGCGCTACTTCAGCTATCGCATCACCCTGCGACCCTGGTTGTGGCTGCTGACGCGCGCGGCCAATGTGCGCATCTTCCAGGCCCAGTCCACGCCCGACATCGTGAAGGCCGTGATCCAGGCCTACCAGGGCGAAGTCGTCGACGAGCTCAGCGGCAGCTACGCGCCGCGCAACTATTGCGTGCAATACCGCGAGACGGACTTCAATTTCGTCAGCCGGCTGCTGGAAGAAGAGGGCATCTTCTACTTCTTCCGCCACAGCGCCGACAAGCACCAGCTCGTGCTGGCCGACAAGGCCACCTCGAACGTACCCTTCCCGGGTTTCGAGACCATCGCCTTCAACCAGGGCGACAACAGCGTGGTCGATTTCGCCGGCATCAGCGAATGGCAGATGCGCCACGAGATCCAGTCCGGCAAGACGACGCTGCGCGACTACAACTTCGAGACGCCGGCCACCGACCTGACCGCGCAGGTGGCCTCGCACCGCACCCACGCCGAGGCCGCGCACGAGGTCTACGACTACCCGGGCCTGTACGGCGCCGCGGGCGACGGCAGCGCGCGCGCGGCCCTGCGCATGGAAGAGGCCGAGAGCCGCTTCGGCCGCTACACGGGCCAGGGCAACAGCACCGGCCTGGTGGCCGGCTGCAAGTTCACGCTCGACGGTCACCGGCGCAGCGACCAGAACACCGACTACGTCGTGCTCGCCACCCAGATCGACATGAAGCTGGCGCCCTACGAATCGGGCGAGGGCGAGGAGACGCTGTTCCTGTGCCGCTTCACGGTCCAGCAGTACACCGAACCTTTCAGGCCGGCCCGCATCACGCGCAAGCCCTCGGTGGCCGGCCCGCAGACCGCAGTGGTGGTGGGCGATATCGGTGAAGGCGACATCTCCACCGACGCGTACGCACGCGTCAAGGTGCAGTTCCACTGGGACCGGCTGGGCACGAAGGACGCCAACAGTTCGTGCTGGGTGCGCGTGGCCACGCCCTGGGCCGGCAACGGCTGGGGCATGGTCTCGCTGCCGCGCATCGGGCAGGAGGTGGTGGTCGACTTTCTCGAAGGCGACCCCGACCAGCCCCTGATCACCGGCCGTGTCTACAACGCCAGCCAGGTGCCCCCCTACGAGCTGCCCGCCAACGCCACCGTCAGCACCGTCAAGAGCCGCAGCAAGAAGGGCGGTGCCACCGAGTTCAACGAACTGCGCTTCCAGGACGACCCGGGCAACGAGCACCTGTTCATGCAGGCGCAGAAGGACAAGTTCGAGCTCGTGCGCAACACCGTCAACACCGAGATCGGCAAGGACCAGCTGCTCACCGTCAAGGGCAAGCGCCTGGAGAAGATCGCCGACGAGGTGCACTTCAATGCCTCCAAGGACATGAAGCAGAAGGTCGGCGGCAAGCTCAGCCTCCAGGTCGGCCAGAACATGCTGATCGCCACCGACGGCCTGCACAGCCTGAAGGCGGCGCAGGACATCACCGCCAAGTCGGGCACCAATTACTCCATCGATGCCGGCACCAACATCCACGTCAAGGGCGGCGTCAACGTCACCATCGAAGCCGGCGTGATGCTCACGCTGAAGGCGGGCGGCAACTCGGTGGTCATCGGGCCGTCCGGGGTCTCGATCACGGGCTCGCCGCTGGTGATGATCAATTCGGGCGGCAGCGCCAGCGGTGCCAGCCCCGTGGCCCCCACGGCCCCCGAAGCCCCCGACGATCCCGAAGCCTTCAAGGACCCCTTGGACGGCAAGCACCGCTGATGCAGCCGCAGGACGACGAGGCCCTCGAGCAGGCGCACTGGAGCGCCTTCGTCGATGCCCTGGCGGCCCACCTGGCCGCGCAATGGCCGGCCATGCCCGAGCGCCTGGGCGAGCGCTACGCCGCCTTCGTCGAGCACGCCGTGGCGCAGGCCGAGAAGCGGGGCCTGGGCGGCGCGGTGGCGGTGGCGCGCTACGTCAACCTGTGGTTCGTCTGGGGGCCGGCCTACCACGACAAGCCGGGCTTCGAGTGGGCGGCAGGCCTGCTGGCCGCGCCGCGCGAACGCGAGTGGAGCACGGTGCACCAGCTGGTCAGGCGCTCGATGGCCGAGCTGCAGCGGCTGCCCGGCACGCGCATCGAGCCGGCGGCGCTGGCGGCGTCCGACGAGCGCCTGATCGAGCGCTTCGGCGCGCTGGGCCGGCGCGGCGCGCTCCACCCGGCCGAGCCGCCGCTGCTGCCGCGCCGGGCCTGCGACCTCGAGGCCGCCGAGCTGCGCCTGCTCGAGCCCGCGGTGGCCGAACACTACGTGCTGAAAGGCGGGCAGGGCGCCGCCACCTGGCAGCGCGCGCCGATCGCGCTGCCGCCCCCGCTGCGTGTGGAGGCGGCCTCGCCGCTGCCACCGCTGCTGGCTGTGCTGTCGCACCCGCCGGGCCAACGGCCGCAAGCCCGGCTGCAGCTGCGCCTGCGCGCCCACGCCCAGTGCGATGGCAGCGTGCACCCGGCGGCGCGGTTCGCCGGCACCCACGGCCTGTGGGGCTGGGCCGGCCCCGAGACCCGCACCCTGAGCTGGCCGCTGACCGGCCTGGCCCGCGCCAGCCTGGCCGCCGGGCCCGGCATGGCCATCGCCGAGGAAACCTCGCCCGACATCTTCCGCCTCGAGCTGCTCAGCTGCGGCCTGCGCGACGAGGGCGACGCCATCGGCCCGCAGCAGACCCTGGTCTGGGTCTGGCCGGCGGCGCAGTGGTGGCTCGAGCTCGAGCGCCAGCCGGCCGTGGCCCAGCCCGTGCTGGCCGGCCAGGCGCCGGCTCTGCGTGACACCACGCAGGCGCGGGTCGAGTGCGACGCCCGGGCGCAGGACGCGCTGCCGCTGCGCCGCGCCTTCGAGCAAGGCCTGGATGCGGCCCGCGATGCGGCGCTGCAGGCCTTGCTGGCCGGCTGGAGCGCGGTGCCCGGACTGAGCGCACCGCGGCTCGACGGCGCGCTGGCGCTGCTCGTCGGCCGGGCAGCCTTCACCTGGGGCTGGTGCCTGGGCGCCGGCGGCCTGGACGGCCGCGCGCTGATGCGGCTGGTGGGCACGCTGGCGATGCAGGCGGTGCAGGCCGAGCTGGAGTTCGAAGGCGAGCTGGCCCTGGCCGGTGGCCGCGCCCGCGTGCAGTTGCGCTGCGTCGGCCAGGCGCCGTTGGCAGCCACCTTGCAGCGCGAGCAGGCCGAGCCCGCGCTGCTGCCGGTGCTGCAGCCGGCGCTGGTGCGGTTCAGCCTGCCCTTCACGGCCGGAATCACACCGCTGGCCACCGAGCATGGCGCGCTGCTGCAGGCGGCCGGCCCCTGCACCGGCGCGCTGGTGGGCGAGGCCGGCCTGCGGCCACGGACCTCGGGCGGCAGCGGCTTCGAGTGGTTCGCGGCGCTGCGCCTGGAGCCGGTGCTGCTGAGCCTGGCGCTGGTCGACCCGGTGCTGGGCGCGCGGCGCTTCACGCATGCGCTGTGGCCGGCGCGCACGCTCGTCGACTGGCGGCTGGCCTGATGGAGCGGCTGCTCGTGCTGCGGCTGCAAAGCCTGGGTGTGGCGGCCGAGGCCTGGCTCAACGGCTTGCCCTTGGCGCGCACCGCGCCCGACGGCCCGGCGCTGACGCTGCCGATCCACGAATTCACGCTCGCCGGCGCCAACGAGCTGGCGCTGGTGATCGAGCCACCGCTGCCGCTGCAGACACCCGCGCCGCGGCCGTTGCTCAGCGATGGCCGCCGCGGCGCCAGCCTGCGCCTGCTGCTGCCGCGCATCGGCCAGGCCGCGCACCCGGAGAACGCGCGCACGCTGGCGCAGCTCGACTGGGCGCCGCTGGCCGACGCCGTGACCGAGCTGCCCTTCACGCTGCGCCAGACGGTGGAGCTGCCGATCGCCTTTCCGCGCTGGCGCTGGTTCGATGCCCCGGTGGTGGAGACACCGCAGGCCCTGGTGGCGCCGGCGGCGGCCTATCTGCAGGCCCTGGCCCTGGGCCTGGCACGCGGCGACCCCGAGCCGCTGGTGCTGGCCGCGCGGCTGCGTCTGGAGGAGCAGGCGCTGGCCTACCAGCGCTCGCTGGCCGACGACGTGGGCCGCTTCCGGCTGCAGGTGCAGCAGTGGCATGCGCAGTCGCCGCTGCAGCCGGTGATGCCCAGCGCCGACAACCTGAAGCTGCATGCGGTGGCCGGCGGTCGACTGCTCGAATGCCTGAACGCCGCCGGCGAGCCGCTGCTGCAAAGTCCGCTGGGCGACGGCGGCCAGGCGCGCTGGCCGCTGCGCCTGGCGGTGATCGAAGGACGCTTCTATGTCCTGCGCTGAGCGTGCCCGACCCGCGGCTATGCTGCAGTCCGTGGTGATCCCCGGAGTCCGGCCATGATCCTGCTGAGGGTGCTCAGCTACAACGGTGCGCGCGTCGACGGGCCCTCGGCCCAGTTCGACGAACTCGGGGGCACCATCGGCCGTGCCGACACCAACCAGCTGGTGCTGCCCGACCCCGAGCGCACGATCTCGCGCGTGCATGCGCGGGTGGTGTTCCGCAACGGCGGCTACGGCGTGGTCGACAACGGCAGCAACCCGATCAGCGTCAACGGCATGGCGCTGGGCTCCGGCCGCGAGCAGGCGCTGAAGCCGGGCGACGAGATCCAGATCGGTGGCTACCTGCTGGCGGTCAGCGCGGCCGCCGCGCCTGCGGCCGGTGACGACCCCTTTGCCGATCTCTTCGGCGACGCGCCGGGCCTGGCCGTGCCCGCCGTGGCACCGGCCCCGGCGTGGGCGGTGCCGGCCGTGCCCATCACCCCGGTCTCGCCGGTGGCACCGCCCGCACCGCCCGCACGGCGCCCGGCGCCGCCGCCGGCCCTGAGCCCCGGCCATATCCCCGAAGACTGGGACCCGTTCGCGCCCGATCCCGTCGAGGCGCCGGCTGCCGGCCTGCCCGCCGACGCGCTGGCCGGCCTGCCGCAGGGCGGCGACGATTCGCTCGATCAGCTCTTCGGCCTGGGGCCCGCGCCGCTGCAGGGCGACCCGCTCGGCGCGGCACCCGCGCAGGCGCTGCTGGCACCGCCCAACATGGCGGGCCACGCCGATGCGCTGCAGGCGCTGGGTCGCCAACCGGTGCTCGCACCGGCCAGCCGCAGCGACCACGCCTCGGAGTTGAACACGCCCATGCCGCTGCCGCCGGCGGTGCGGCCACCGGCTGCGCAGCCGGCCCCGCCCCAGCCGCGCGGCGCGGTGTTCTCGTGGCAGGACCCACCCACCGGCGGCCAGGTCGTGACGCTGCCCGGCATCCACCGCGCCGCGCCGGACGTGCCGGCCGCGCCGCTGGCCACGGCCGCGCCGGCGCGACCGGCCCCCGCGGCGCCCGCGGTTCCCGTGACGTCGGCCGCGGCTGCCATGCCCGCCGCCGCCGATGCCGACGATCTTCTGGCCGCGCTCCTCGACGGCCTGGGCACGCCCGGGCTGCGCCTGGGCGGCCTCACGCCCGAGACCATGCATCTCGTGGGGCAGCTGCTGCGCGAATCGCTGCGCGGCGCGGTCGAGCTGCTGGTGGCCCGCGCGGCGCTCAAGCGCGAGATGCGGGCCGAGATGACCATGATCGCGGCGCGCGAGAACAACCCGCTGAAGTTCTCGCCCAGCGTCGAGGTGGCGCTGCAGCACCTGCTGGGCCCGCCTGCGCCCGGCTTCATGCCCGCCGCGCCCGCGGTGCGCGATGCCTTCGACGACCTGCGGGCCCACCAGCTGGGCGTGATGGCGGGCATGCGGGCCGCGCTCGAGGGCGTGCTGCAGCGCTTCGACCCGGCGCAGCTCGAGGCCAAGCTGACGCGCAAGTCGGCCATCGCCAGCCTCATCCCGGCCACGCGCAAGGCTCGGTTGTGGGAGCTTTTCCAGGAGCTGTTCTCGCAGCTGCAGACCGAGGCCCAGGACGACTTCGACGAGCTGTTCGGCAAGGCCTTCCTGCGCGCCTACGAAGACCAGCTCGACCGCCTGCAGGGCGAGCCCGGGCCGCGCTAGCCCGCACCCG
Organism: Burkholderiales bacterium; assembly: GCA_028872015.1. Classification (GTDB taxonomy): domain Bacteria; phylum Pseudomonadota; class Gammaproteobacteria; order Burkholderiales; family Burkholderiaceae_C; genus Rubrivivax. The sequence continues at coordinate 10,798 of JAGWLO010000008.1, forward strand.
AGGAGGACACGGCCATGCTGGCACTCGAGGTGGCATTGCTCTCCGACCGCGGTGGCCGCAAGACGAACGAGGACGCCTGCGGCCACTGGCACTCGCGGCAGCACCTGTGCTGCGTGCTGGCCGACGGCGCCGGCGGCCACGGCGGTGGCGACGTCGCCTCGCGGCTGGCGGTGCAGGAGCTCATCGGCCGCTTCTCGGAGCAGCCCTCGTCCGACGCTGCCGGGCTGGACCGCCTGCTGCGCCAGACCAACGACAGCCTGATCAGCCAGCGCGTGCCCGGCACCGCGCGCCAGGACATGCACAGCACGGTGGTCTGCCTGGTGATCGACTTCGTGGCCCAGCGCGCGCACTGGGCCCATGCCGGCGACTCGCGCCTGTACTGGTTCCGCGGCGGCCGGCTGCTGCGCCGCACGCACGACCACAGCCTGGTGCAGGGCCTGGTGGACTCGGGCCTGCTGGCGGCCGACCAGCTGCGCACCCACCCCAAGCGCAGCGAGCTGCGCTCGGCCCTGGGCCTGGCGCCCGAGGTGCTGGAAGTGAGCGCGGTGGACGACAGCGATGCGGTGCTGCCGGGCGACGTGTTCCTGCTGTGCACCGACGGGCTGTGGGAATACCTGGACGACCCGGTGCTCGAGCGCACGCTGGGCGCGGCCGCGAACCCCGGGGCCTGGATCGGCGAGCTGGCCGCCGAGGTGCGTCGCGCGGCCAGCCACAAGGCCAGCCACGACAACTTCAGCGCGCTGACGGTCTGGACGCGCGCCGTGCCGGCCGGCTGAGCGCCGGGCTGCCAACACCACCGAAGGAGCCGACGATGGGCATGCAGGTCTGCATGGGCGCGATGATGATGTGCACGCAGGGGGCCGCCCCCAGCAGCCTGATCCCGACGCCCAAGACCGTGATGACCAGCAGCGTGCTGGCGGCCAACATCATGGACCACATCCCGATCGCCAACATCCCGCCGTTCGGCGTGTGCATGAGCCTGGCCAACCCGACCGTGGCGGCCGCGACAGCGGCCGCGCTGGGCGTGCTCACGCCGATGCCCTGCGTGCCGAACACGCCTGCGCCCTGGGCCCCCGGCTCGCCCACGGTGCTGGTCGCCGGCCAGCCGGCGCTGAACGACAGCTCCAAGCTCATGTGCACCTGGGCCGGGGTCATCAGCATCAACATGCCGGGGCAGGTGACGCACCAGATTCCCTGAGCGCACGGCCGCGCTCTGGCCCACGCCCCATCCCGGGTGGTCCTGGGTGACGGGCCGGGCGCGGCCGTGTATCGTTGTTCACCGCGTTCCCGCAGGCGGCTGCGCCGGGCGCGGCCGCCCGCAAAGCCCGAACCCCACGCCTCCAACGCAGCCCTTCGATGACTTGGCACAACAAGGTGATGTGGACGGAGGGCATGTTCCTCCAGCCGCAGCACTTCCAGCAGCAGGACCGCTTCGCTGCGCGCCAGCTCGACGGCCGCATCGCCGCCACCACCGGCTGGCCCTGGGGTTTCGTCTCGCTGCAGGTCGACGACGCCGCGCTGCTGCAGGGCCGGGTCATGGTCAGCGCCGCGCGGGGCGTGCTGCCCGACGGCGTCATCTTCTCGATCCCGGGCGACGACGCGGCGCCGGCGGCCTTCGAGGTGCCCGCCGACGCGCGTGACCAGCTCGTCGTGCTGGCGGTGCCGCAGTCGCGCGCCGGCGTGGCCGACAGCGACGTCGAGGCCGGCGAGGGCGCGATGCCGCCGCGCTTCCGCGTCGCCGATGTCGAGGTGGCCGACATCCACGCCAGCAGCCTGCGCGAGGCGCCGCTGCAGATCGGCCGCCTCAACCTGCGCCTGATGCTGGCGCGCGATGCCAACGAGGGCTACACCGTGCTGGGCGCGGTGCGCGTGGTCGAGCGCCGCGCCGACGGCCGGGTGGTGCTCGACAGCCAGTACGTGCCCCCGATGCTGCATGCGCCGGCGCAGCCCGTGCTCGACGGCTACGTGCGCGAAGTGCACGGCATGCTGCACCAGCGCGGCGAGGCGCTGGGCGGCCGGCTCGCCCAGCCGGGCCGCGCCGGCACGGGCGAGATCGTCGACTTCCTGCTGCTGCAGGTGATCAACCGCTTCGAGCCGCTGTTCGCCCACCTGCAGCGGCTGCCGGTGCTGCACCCCGAGCGCCTGTACGACCTGTGCCTGGGCCTGGCCGGCGAGCTCAGCACCTTCCGCGAGCAGCGCCGGCCGGTGCCCTATCCCGAGTACCGCCACGACGATCTGGCGGGCTGCTTCCGCGCCGTGATGGTCGACCTGCGGCAGTCGCTGTCGATGGTGCTGGAGCAGACTGCGCTGCCGATCGACCTGCAAGAGCGCAAGCACGGCATCCGCGTGGCCATCGTCTCCGACGTCGAGCTGCTGCGCAACGCGATGTTCGTGCTGGCCGTGAATGCGCAGATGCCGGGCGAGGCGCTGCGCATGCGCTTTCCCACCCAGGTCAAGATCGGCCCGGCCGAGCGCATCCGCGATCTCGTCAGCCTGCAGCTGCCGGGCGTGGCGCTGCGCGCGCTGCCGGTGGCGCCGCGCCAGATCCCGTACCACGCGGGCTACACCTACTTCGAGCTCGAGACGCGCGGCAACGAGCTTTGGAAGCAGCTCGAGGCCTCGGGCGGCCTGGCGATGCACATCGCCGGCGAGTTCCCGGGGCTGGCGCTCGAGTTCTGGGCCATCCGCGCCTGAGCGCGCGCGGCCGATCAGCAGGAGCGCGCCGCGATGAGCCAGAGCGATCCCCCGCCCGACCCGTTCGCGGCCTTCGAGTCCGACCGCACCGTCATCAAGCCCAGCGCCGGCCGGGCCGCGCGCCCGGGTGCGCCGGCCGCCGCGCCGGCACCCGGGCCCGAGACGCCACTGCCCGAGCTGCCCGGCCATGCCAGCCTCAACCCGCTGGTGCAGGCCGCCGCGCCGCTGCTGAGCGCGGCGCCGCGGCTGCGCGCCACGCTGCGCCACCCCAACCCGGCAGCGCTGCGCGCCACGCTCGTCGAATCGGTCCGGCGCTTCGAGGCCGCGGCACGTGCGCAGGGGCTGCCCAACGAGCAGGTGGTGGCGGCACGCTACATCCTGTGCACGCTGCTCGACGAGGCCGCCTCCAGCACGCCCTGGGGCGGCTCGGGCGCCTGGGCCGCGCAGAGCCTGCTCGTGCATTTCCACAACGAGGCCTGGGGCGGCGAGAAGGTCTTCCAGCTGCTCACCCGCCTGGCCGAGAACCCGGCCCAGCACCGCAACCTGCTCGAGCTGGTGTACGCCGCGCTGGCCCTCGGTTTCGAGGGCCGCTACAAGGTGCTCGACAACGGCCGCGCCCAGCTCGACAGCCTGCGCGAGCGGCTGGCGAACAAGCTGCGCGAGCTGGCCGGGCCGGTGGACCGCTCGCTGTCCACGCAGTGGCAGGGCGTGGCCGCGGCGCCGGCGCGCCTGGGCGACGGCGTGCCGCTGTGGGCGGTGGCGGCGGTGCTGGCGTTCGTGTTGATGGGCATCTTCCTGGTGCTGCGCCTGACGCTCAACGCCCAGACCGATGCCACCTTCGGCGCGCTGCAGGCGCTGGATGTGCCGGCCGCCCCCGCCGCGCCGGCCGCGGTGCCTGCGCTGCCCGCACCGCCGCGCCTGGCCGTGCTGCTGAAGGACGACATCCGGGCCGGCGCCCTGGCGGTGAGCGACCTGCCCGATCGCTCGATCATCACCCTGCGCGGCGATGGCGTGTTCGATCCCGGCAGCGCCGACGTGGCCACGCGCGCGCTGCCGCTGTTCCAGCACATCGGCGCGGCGCTGGCACAGCTGCCGGGCACCATCGTGATTGCCGGCTACACCGACAACCAGCCCATCCGCAGCCTGCGCTTCCCGTCCAACTGGCACCTGTCCAAGGCCCGCGCCGACAACGTGATGGCGCTGCTGGCCGGCGCCGTGCAGCCCGCCCGCATGAGCGCCGAAGGCCGCGCCGATGCCGACCCGGTGGCCGACAACGCCACGGCTGCGGGCCGGGCGAAGAACCGGCGCGTCGAGATCACGCTGCTCGTTGCGGCGCCCCAGCCATGAAGCGATTCCTCCAATGGCTGCTCGGCCCGGCCGTGATCGGCACGCTGGGCCTGCTGGCGCTGTCGGCGCTGGTGTGGTGGGTGGGGCCGCTGGTGGCCATCGGCGCGGCGCGGCCGCTCGACGCGGTGTGGGCGCGGGTGCTGGTGCTGCTGCTGCTGTGGGCGGCCTGGATCGGGCGCCTGGCCTGGCAGGCCTGGCGCCGCCGCCGCACCAACACCGTCCTGCTGCAGGGCCTGGGCGCCGGCCCCTCGGCGGCGAGCCAGGAAGCACAGGTGCTGGCCGCCCGCTTCAACGAGGCCGTGCTGCGCCTGAAGGCGGTGCGCGGGCGCGGTTGGCCGGGTGCGCTGGGCGGCGGCCAGTACCTGTACGAGCTGCCGTGGTACGTGTTCGTCGGCGCGCCGGGCTCGGGCAAGACCACGGCGCTGCGCAACGCCGGGTTGCAGTTCCTGCTGGGCGATGCGGCGGGCGCGGTGCAGGGCGTGGGCGGCACCCGCAACTGCGAGTGGTGGTTCACGCAGGACGCGGTGCTGATCGACACCGCGGGCCGCTACGCCACCCAGGAAAGCGACAAGGACGTCGACGCCAGCGCCTGGGACAACTTCCTCGCGCTGTTGCGGAAGACGCGGCCGCGGCAGCCCATCAACGGCGTGCTGCTCACCGTCAACATCCAGGACCTGCTGCAGCAGGGCGCGGCCGAGCGCCAGGCGCACGCGGCGCAGTTGCGCGCGCGGCTGCACGAGCTGGGCGCCAAGCTCGGCGTGCGTGCGCCGGTCTACGTGCTGGTGACCAAGGCCGACCTGATCGGTGGCTTCAACGAGAGCTTCGAGGCCCTGTCCAAGGAGGACCGCGACCAGGTCTGGGGCTTCACCTTCGCGCCCGACCGGCCGGCGGGCGAAGACCCGATCGCCGACTTCGGCGTGCTCTACCAGCAGCTGCAGCAGCGGCTGGTGCAGCAGCTGGTGGACCGGCTCGAGGGCGAGCGCGACGTGCTGCGGCGCAGTGCCATCTTCGCCTTCCCGCAGGAGTTCGCGGCGCTGCAGCCGCTGCTGGGCGATTTCCTCGCGCTCGTGTTTTCGGGCGGCGGCGGGCTCGAGCAGGCGCCGCGCGTGCGCGGCGTCTACTTCACCAGCGGCACGCAGGAAGGCTCGCCGATCGACCGCGTGATGGGCGCGCTGGGCCGCGCCTACGGCATCGACCCACGCGCCGCCGCCATCGCCCCCGGCCGTGGCAAGAGCTTCTTTCTGCACCGGCTGCTCAAGGAGGTGGTGTTCGCCGAACGCGGCCTGGGGGCCACCAACCCGGTGGCGGTGCGCCGACGCCGGCTGCTGCGCGCCGCGGCCCTGGGCGCGATGGCTTTGGCTTCGGTGGTGCTGATGGCGGGCTGGGCGATCAGCCGCGCGCGCAACCTCGACCAGGCCGCGCAGGTGGCGGCGCGGCTGCCGGCGCTGCGCCAGGCCGTGGCCGGCCTGCCGCCGCCCGCCAACGTGGACGTCGCGCCGCTGGCCCTGCCGCTGGCGCAGGTGCGCGACGCCGCGCAGGTGGCCGGCTTCGACATCGCGCACCCGCCGCTGCTCAACGGCCTGGGCCTGTACCAGGGCGACAAGCTCGACGCCGCAGCGCAGATCGCCTACCAGCGCCTGCTGGCCAAGGCCCTGGTGCCGCGCGTGGCCAGTCGGCTCGAAGAGCGGCTGCGCGCGGCCAACGCGGGCAATCTCGAGAACGCCTACGAGGCACTCAAGGCCTACGTCATGCTGTACGAGCCGGCGCACTTCGATGCCCAGGCGCTGAAGGCCTGGATCTCGATCGACTGGGACGCCAATTACGCCAGCCTGGCCCCCGAGCAGCGCGCCCAGCTCGACGCCCACCTCGACGCGATGCTGGCGCTGGGCCCGCCCCACCCCACGGTGCCGCGCGACGACGCGCTGGTGGCCAGCGTGCGCGACATGCTGGCGGCGTACCCGCTCGAGTACCGCATCTACAGCCGCATCAAGCGCCAGTACCGCGCCGGCGAGCTGCCCGACTTCACGGTGGCCGGCGCCGCCGGCCCGAACGCGGCCCAGGTGTTCGAGCGCGCCAGCGGCAACCCGCTGACCCAGGGCATCCCGGGCCTGTTCACGCGCGAGGGCTACCGCAAGTACCTGCTGCCCGCGGTGCAGAAGACGACACCGGTGCTGGCCAGCGAAGAGCCCTGGGTGCTGGGCCTGAAGCGCGACCCGGCACGGCTGCGTGATGCCACGCTGGGCAGCGCCGTCACCGACAAGGTGCGGCGCCTGTACTTCGAGGACTACATCAAGACCTGGGACGCCTACCTGGCCGACGTGCGGCTGGTGCGCCTGTCCGACCCGGCGCGCGCGCTGGCGGTGGCGCGCCTGCTGTCGGCGGTGGATTCGCCGCTCGTGAGCTACCTGCGCGGCGTGGCCGAGCAGACGCACCTGGTGCAGGCGCCCGGTGCCCTGGACAAGGCGCTGGGCGCGGCCAAGGCGAACGCAGCGCAGCTGGCCGGCGCCGCGCCCGTGGACGTCACCGGCGGCGGCCCGCTCGAGCGCATGGTGGACGACCACTTCGCCGGCATCCAGCGCCTGGTCACGGGTGACCCGCCGCCCATCAACGACACCGTCAAGCTGTTCGGCCAGCTGTACGCGCAGCTCGCGGCGGTGGACGCGGCCAAGAAGAGCCAGTCACCCCCGCCCCCGCCGGCCGCGGTGGAGCAGGTGAAGATCGCCGCCGCGCAGCAGCCGGCGGCCGTGCGCGCCATGCTGGACCAGCTCTCCGCCGCGGCCGTGGGCCAGAGCCGCGGCGCCGAGCTGCAGGGCTTGAGCGCCGAGCTCAAGCCCATCACCGACATCTGCAACCGGTCCATCACCGGGCGCTACCCGTTCGCCTCGGGCGCCAAGGCCGACGTGCTGCCCGAAGACTTCGGCCAGATGTTCGGCGCCGGCGGGCTGCTCGACGATTTCTTCCAGCGCCGGCTGGCGGCCCTGGTCGATGTCTCGGGGCGCAACTGGGTCTACAAGCCGCTCACCGACGGCACCCGGCCGGTGGCGCCGGCGGCGCTGGCCGAGTTCCAGCGCGCGCAGCGCATCCGCGACGTGTTCTTCCGCAACGGCGGCAAGGTGCCCGCACTTCGCTTCGAGCTGAAGCTGGCCGAGATCGACCCCAGCCTGAAGGAGCTGGACATCGATATCGACGGCCAGGTGCAGAAGCTCACCGCGGGCGGGCCGTCGATCACGGTCGCGTGGCCGAGCCAGCGCGTGGCCTCCACCATCCGGCTGGGCACCGGCCTGGGCGCCGCCGGCCCGCAGGTGGTCACCGAGGGCCCGTGGGCGCTGTTCCGCCTGTTCGACCGCTTCCAGGTGCAGCCCTCGGCCGTGCCCGAGAAGTTCAGCGTCATCCTCAACCTCGACGGCAAGCGGGCGCGGCTCGAGGTGCTGGCGGCCAGCGTCTTCAACCCGTTCCAGATGCCCGAGATCAAGCAGTTCCGCTGCCCGGCGGCGCTGTGACGGCCGCCAGGGTCGCGCCGGGCTGGCACGGCAAGCTGCCGTCGCTGGGCGACTTCGCAGCGCGTCGGCTCGACAGCGACTTCATCGAGCCCTGGGACGGCTGGCTCGCCCGCGGCCTGCAGGCCCTGCGCGACGCCGCGCCCGAGGCCTGGCTGGCCGCCTACCTGGGCTCGCCGAGCTGGCGCTTCGTGCTCATGCCCGGCGTGTTGCCGGGGACGGCCGGGCGCCAGGGCTGGGCCGGGGTGCTGATGCCCTCGGTCGACCGCGTGGGGCGCTACTTTCCGCTCACGCTGGTGCTGCCCTTGGGCAGCGGGCCGGCGACGACGCAGCAGATGAGCGGCCTGTGGCCCTGGTTGGGCCGTCTCGACGAGCTGGCGCGCGATGCGCTGTACGAGGACTGGACCGCCGAGCAGCTGGAAGCGCAGCTGGCGCAGTTGGCGTTGCCCGAGCTGGGCGCGCCCGGTGTCGCCCGCAGCCCGCCTGCGGCGGCCGAGCGCGCCGGCGACCTGGCCGAGGTGGCGCCCGGCGCCGCGGCCGACCCCGCGGCCTGGATCGGCGCGGCGGCGCAATCGGCCTGGGCCGCGCAGGCGGTTGGCTGCGCGTACTGGCATGCCTGCCCGGATGCGGGGCCGTCGCGCCTGCTCGTCTCGCGCGGGCTGCCGGCCGCTGCCGCGATGGCGCAGCTGCTCGGCGCTGCGGCCACAATGTGAGCGGCGCATGCCTGCGCCCACTGCCTGCTGCCCACGCCCACCGCACGCCCGCCGGCCATGACCTCCGACGCCAACGAAGACGACCGCACGGTGATCCGGCCGCTCCGCGCCGACGAGGCGAAGACCCAGGCCGGCGGCCCGCCGCCGGCGCACGACGCGATGGCCGGCAACCTGCCCGTGGGCACGCGGCTGGGGGAGTTCGAGATCACCGCCCTCATCGGCGAGGGCGGCTTCGGCATCGTCTACCTCGCGCACGATCACTCGCTGCAGCGCCGCGTGGCGCTGAAGGAGTACATGCCCTCGTCGCTGGCCGCGCGCGCCGGCGGCAGCCAGGTGCAGGTGAAGAGCGCGCGCCATCGCGACACCTTCGAAGCCGGGCTGAAGAGCTTCATCAACGAAGCCCGCCTGCTGGCCAGCTTCGATCACCCGTCGCTGGTCAAGGTGTACCGATTCTGGGAGGCCAACGGCACCGCCTACATGGTGATGCCCTTCCTGGAGGGCACGACCCTGAAGGACGTGCTCAAGGCCCTGGACCGCCGGCCCGACGAAGCCTGGCTGCGCAGCCTGCTGGGGCCCCTGACCGAGGCACTGCTGGTGATCCACGGCGCGCAGTGCTACCACCGCGACATCGCCCCCGACAACGTGATGCTGCTGCCCAGCGTCAACCGCTGGCTGCTGCTCGATTTCGGTGCCGCGCGACGCGTCATCGGCGACATGACGCAGGCGTTGACGGTGATCCTGAAGCCGGGCTATGCGCCGGTGGAGCAGTACGCCGAGATCCCGGGCATGAAGCAGGGCGCGTGGACCGACGTCTACGCGCTGGCCGCGGTGGTGTACTTCGCGATCACCGGACGCACGCCACCGCCCTCGGTGGGTCGGCTGCTGAACGACACCTACGTGCCGCTGGTGGAATGCGCGGCCGGGCGCTACAGCGCAGGCTTCCTGGCGGCGATCGACCATGCGCTGGCCGTGCGGCCCGAGGCCCGCACCCAGAGCATCGGCGAACTGCGCCAGGCACTGGGGCTGGCCCACGTGACGTTCGACGTCTACAGCACGCAGCCGCTGCCGGTGGGCATCGAGTTGCCCGAACGCGCGCAGGGTCTGGCCGCCCCGCCGATCACGCCGACCGCCCTGCGGCCGCCGTTACCGGCCTCGCCCTCTTCCCCGCCCGTACCGCCGCCAGCCGCCGTGGCCGCGTCGATGCTTGCGCAGGAGGGTCCGGTGCCGCGTGCGGCGAGTCCCGCGGCCGCCAGGGGCGCCGGCGCCTTGGTCGGCGCCGGGGCCGCGGCGGTGCTGCTGGGTGCGCTCGGCTTCGGCGCCTACAAGCTGCTCGCACCCGCGCCGCGTCCGCCGGCCCCCGCGGTGGCGGCCGCGCCGCCGCTGACGTCGGCGCCTGCTGCCCCGACGGCTGAACCCGCACCCGCACCCACGCCCGCACCCGCAACGCCCCCCGCCGCCTTCGACGTCGGCCACGAATTCGAGCGTGTGCTGGAAGGGCAGGCCAGCGGCTACAACGTGCAGCTGCGTACCAACCGCCAGAGCTACCGCATCGGCAAGGACGAGCTGCGATTCAGCGTGCTGGCGGCCCGCGCCGGCTACCTGTATGTCTTCGTCTACGGCGCGGACAAGACGCTCACGCAGCTCTACCCGAACGCGAACTCGGGCCCGGTGCGCGTGGTGCCGGGGCAGATGCTGACGCTGCCGCGCGGGTCACAGGAGTACTGGTTGGCCGCCGACCCGCCGGGGCCCGAGGAAGTGCTGGTGATGGTCTCGCCGCTGAAGCGCGACCTGGGCGCGCTGCACCCGCGCCAGGAAGGCTTCGTCACCGTCTATCCCACCGGCGCCGCGGCTGCGGCGCAGGCCAGCGTGGGCGGGGCGGCGCCGGCGCTGGCCGGGCGCGTCGTCTGCCCCGCCAGCGGTGCCTGCGACGCCAGCTACGGGGCGGCGCTGGCCAAGGTCGAGATCGTCCGGTGAACAAGGCTTTCGTGAAGGAGGCCTCGGACGGTGAAGGCGAGGGCGACGATGAGGTGCCCGGCCTGCCGCCCTTGCCCGCCGGCAGCCGCAACTACCTCACGCCGGCCGGCTGGCGGCGCCTGCGCGCCGAGCTGATGACGCTGCTGGACGTGGAGCGGCCGAAGATGGTCGAGACCGTCTCCTGGGCGGCCAAGAACGGCGACCGCAGCGAGAACGGCGACTACCTGTACGGCAAGAAGCGCCTGCGCGAGATCGACCGCCGCATCCGCTTCCTGACCCAGCGCCTGGACATCGCCGAGGTGGCCGATCCGTCGCTGCACCACGGCAGCGACCAGGTGTACTTCGGGGCCACGGTCACCTACGCCACGGCGCGCGGCGAACGCACGATCACGATCAAGGGCATCGACGAGGCCGACAGCCTGCAGGGCGAGGTGAGCTGGATCGCCCCGGTCGCGCGCGCGCTGCTGAAGGCCCGCGTGGGCGACGAGGTGTCGCTGGTGACGCCGCAGGGCCTGGAGACGCTCGAGATCCTGCGCGTGCACTACCCGGCCGAGCCCGACCGCGGCCCCGACGCCGCGGCCTGAGCGCCGACCCCGGGCGGGTCGCGGCTCAGGTCAGCCGGTGGCGCGACACCCGCAGCACCACCGGCGAGCGGCGCAGCGCCCGCAGCACCTCGGCGTAGTGCACGCGGTCGCGCACGCTGACCAGCAGTCGCAGCTCGCTCGTCTCTTCCACCGCCTCGGGGTCCATGTCGAGATGCGTGATGTCGGCCTCGGACAGGCTGATCGCCGAGGCCACCTGCGCCAGCACGCCCTTGCCGTTGCGCACCAGCACCGACAGGCTGGTCTCGAAGGTGCGGGTCAGCTCGTCGGCCCATTCGACCTGCATCCAGCGCTCGCTGTCGCGTTCGAACCGGCGCTTGCCGGTGGGGCAATCGGCGGTGTGAACGAGCAGCCCCTCGCCGCGGCCGAGGTAGCCCACGATCGCGTCGCCCGGGATCGGCCGGCAGCACGGCGCGAGCTGGATCGAGGCGCCCTCGCTGCCGTCGACGAAGACCACGCCCTGCGTCGGCGTGCTGTCGTCGTGGGCGTAGCGGCCGAGCGTGAGCGTGACCGCATCGGGCTTGATGCCGCGCTCGCCCATCAGCTGCGCCAGCCGCTTGGCCACGATGGTGGCGATCTTGCGGCCCAGGCCGATGTCGACCATCAGCTCGCTGCGGTTGCGGTTGCCGCTCCAGCGCGTGAGCTGCTGCCACAGCGCCGCGGCCGTGGCGTCGGCGGGGTCGGAGGAGGGTGTCTGCAGGCCTTCGGCGCGCAGCGCCTGCGTGAGCAGCCGCTCGCCCAGGGCGCGCGACTCGTCGCTCTCCATCGTCTTGAGGTGATGGCGGATCTTGGAGCGCGCGCGCCCCGTGCGCACCATGCTCAGCCAGGCCGGGTTGGGGCGCGCGCCGGGCGCGGTGATGATCTCGACCACGTCGCCGCTCTTGAGCTCGGTGCGCAGCGCCACCGGCTCGCCGTTGACCTTGGCCGCCACCATGTGCTGGCCCACGTCGGAATGGATGGCGTAGGCGAAGTCCACCGGCGTGGCGCCTCGCGGCAGGGCCAGGATCTTGCTGCGCGGCGTGAACACGTAGACCGCGTCGGGGTGCAGGTCGATCTTGACGTGCTCCAGGAACTCGGCCGAGTCTCGTGTCTCGTCCTGGATGTCGAGCAGGCTTTGCAGCCAAATCGCCGACAGGCGCTGCGCATCGGCGGCCGGGTTGCCCTTGTCGCCGGCCCGGTCCTTGTAGATCCAGTGCGCGGCGATGCCCTTCTCGGCCACCGCGTGCATGGCCTCGGTGCGCATCTGGAACTCGACCGGCGTGCCCAGCGGGCTGACCAGCGTCGTGTGCAGGCTCTGGTAGCCGTTGGCCTTGGGGATGGCGATGTAGTCCTTGAAGCGGCCCGGCACCGGCTTGTACAGCTGGTGCAGCACGCCCAGGGCGAGGTAGCAGTCGGTGAGCGTGGGCACGACGACGCGGAAGCCGAAGATGTCGCTCACCTGGGCGAAGCCGGCGTGCTTCTCGCGCATCTTCTGGTAGATGGAGTAGATGGTCTTTTCTCGCCCGCTCACCTCGACCTTGATCTTGTGCCGCGCGAAGGCGCGCTCCACGTCTTGCTGGACGCGCTCGACGATGTCGCGCCGGTGGCCGCGCGCGCGCTGCACCGCCTTGGCCAGCGCGCCGAAGCGCCAGGGGCACAGCAGCTCGAAGCAGCGCTCCTGGAGCTCGCGGTAGATCTGGTTCAGGCCCAGCCGGTGCGCGATCGGGGCGTAGATCTCGAGCGTCTCGCGCGCGATGCGCTGGCGCTTGTCGCTCGCCATCGCCTGCATCGTGCGCATGTTGTGCAGCCGGTCGGCGAGCTTGATCAGGATCACGCGCACGTCGCGCGCCATCGCCAGCAGCATCTTGCGGAACGACTCGGCCTGGCTCTCCTCGCGCGTGCTGAAGTGCAGCCGGTCGAGCTTGGTCAGGCCGTCGACGAGTTCGGCCGTGGGCACGCCGAACTTCTCGATCAACTCGGTCTTGGTGACGCCCTGGTCCTCGATCGTGTCGTGCAGCAGCGCGGCCATGATGGCCTGGCCGTCGAGCCGCCAGTCGGCGCACACGCCGGCCACCGCGATCGGGTGCGTGATGTAGGGCTCGCCGCTGGTGCGGAACTGGCCCAGGTGGGCGGCGTCGCTGAATCTGTAGGCCTCGCGCACCAGCTTCAGGTCGGCCTTGCCCAGGTAGGACAGCTTGTCGGTCAGTTCGGCGAACGAAGAGATCTCGGGCGGCGCCGGCGTCTCGCGCAGCATGGGCGCGCGCTGCAGCCCCTGCAGCGCCGAGGGCAGCAGGTCGGCGGCGAACGAACGCAGGCTCATGGGGTGAATTTAGCGCGGTTCGCGCGCCGCTCCGGTGCGCGGGGCGAATCGGCTGCACCGCCGACGCCCAAAAGCGCGCGGGCGCCCGGCCGCATCGACCGGGCGCCCGCGGGCGCTGGGGTTCAAGGCAGGGTCAGATCGGCACCTTGCGCAGCATCTCCAGGCCGATCTCGCCGGCGGCGATCTCGCGCAGGGCGGTCACGCCAGGCTTGTTCTTGGTCTCGATCTTCGGTGCGTGGCCCTGGCTGAGCATGCGCGCGCGGTAGGTGGCGGCCAGCACGAGCTGGAAGCGGTTGGGAATCTTGACGAGGCAGTCTTCGACGGTGATGCGGGCCATGGGTGCCTTCGTGAGCGGGAGCGTGGAGTCAGATCAGGCCGAGTGCAGCGAACACCTGCGATCGGTTGCGCGCCTGGGCGGCGTACTTCAGGCGCTGCGAGTGAACGACCGTCTTGAGGTCGAAGAGCGCCGTCTCGAACAAGCTGTTGATGATAACAAAGTCGAAGTGCCGGGCCTGGGCCACCTCGTGGCGGCCGTTGGCCAGGCGGGTGGCGATGACCTCGGGGTGGTCTTCGCCGCGCCGGTTCAGGCGCTGCGCCAGTTCGTCCCAGCTCGGCGGCAGGATGAAGATCAGCACCGCGTGCGGGAACAGGCGCTTGATCTGCAGCGCGCCCTGCCAGTCGATCTCGAGCACCACGTCGTCGCCGTGCGCCAGCCGCTCCTCGATCGCCTTGCGGCTGGTGCCGTACAGGTGGCCATGGACTTCGGCATGTTCGAAGAACTCGTGCCGTCCGATCATGACGCGAAACTCGGGTTCGTCGATGAACCAGTACTCGCGCCCGTGAACCTCCTGCCCGCGCGGCGCGCGCGTGGTGTGCGAGACCGAAACCGCGAGCCGCGAGTCGAGCTCGAGCAGCGCCTTCACGAGGCTGGACTTGCCGGTGCCGCTGGGCGCGGCGACGCAGAACAGGTTGCCGGGGGTTTCCATCGCGGGATTCTCCACGAACGAGGCTTTCCGCGGACCGGGCGCGGATTACTCGATGTTCTGCACCTGCTCAGGGAGATCGGGCGGGAAGGCGCATGGATGCTGGATTTCCGGGATCGCGGTCGCTGGCGGGTACACGTGTGGGTACATAAGAAATCGGGGCTGGAGCAGATGTCGGCTCCGTACAACAGACTGTGCCATGAGATCGGTCCCGGCTGCTGGCTGACGGGCGCCGCGCATCACGTATCGCCCCTGACTGTCGGCGCAACCAGCGGGGGCAGGCAGTCGGCGAAGCGCGGCTGAATCTTGCTCATGCGCTTGGCCAGGGTCTCGTCCCCCGACAGGATAGCCAGGAGCATGCCAGCCATCGTGTAGAGCCCGTTGGAGCTGCGCACTACGTTGGCGAGCAGCTCGACTGGGTAGCCCGTCAGGCCTCGCTGGATGGCGTGGATGCCGCCGTGCACGAAGGAGTGCAGGGCCGGTGCGTTCACGTCTTTGACGTGGGTGAGCATCTCGACTGCGCCGAGCGGCGCCTTGCCGACGATCTCGTCAAGCATCGTCTTGGCCATCGGCAGCTTGGCGGCGGCCTTCTCTGCAGCGGCATCGAGTGGGGCGACCAGGCGGTCGATCTGTTCATCGGTTGCGGCGTAAAGCAGCCACGCGGCTCGCGTCAGAGCCTCATGTTGCAGCCGCATCATGCTGATGCCTGCCGTGGGCAGAGGTTGAGCCAACAAGGTCCGCAGTGCTACGCCATGTTCCATCGAGGTCTGCGCAGCCGACAGGGTGACGAGCGTCCGCGTCGAGTCGTCGTGCAGTCGGAGCTCCTCGCCGCCCAGCATGCGGTTCAGCTCGCGCGCCAGATCGCCCGAGCGATCCAACAAGCGCCCCAGATCACCGAACGTCGCTGTCATCGCTTCTCGCGTCACACGCGCAGGGCCTGGACCGGCGCCTTCAGCGCAGCCTCCAGCCGCACCATCGCGTTGAGCATGCGGTCTTGCAGGTCCGCCCAATCCTGCTCCGGCGTCTTCCAGCCACCCGGCAGGTCCGCGCAAATGCGGCATCCGATGCGATTGGGCAGTTCCTGCCAGTCCAGCGGCCCCCCGAATGCCTGTTCGATCTCGCTCTTCCGATCGTGCAATGCGCGGAACGCCGCCTTGTTGCGCTGATCGCTCTCCTTGCCCATGCTGATGTAGCACTCGACCCTGGCGCGGTCTTCGGTCAGCGATGCATTCAGCCCGAAGCCACTTCGGCCGATGCCCGCCGAAATCCAGTGATCGGAGGACGTGCTGCGGTTCGAGTACAGCGCCGTCTTACCCCGAGAACGATCGATGTACTGCGCCCAGAAGCGCCTGAAGATCTCTTGGCGGGCCGTGCGGACCTTCTTGATCTCCTGTGCCTGGGCGCGCACCTTGATCTCGTAGTCCGCCGCCTCAGGCAGCGGGATGATCTGCGCCGCATCGATCAGCAGTTCGTCGCCCATACGGTAGGGCTTGAGCCGCACGCAGGTCAGGTCGATCCCGTGCCGGTTCAGCCAGATCACCGAGGTCGTCAGCTCGGTCGAGAAGTCGGCCGACACCAAGACGATGCGCACCTCGTCGGTCAGCTCGGCTTCCTCGGCAGAGTCGAGCTCCAGAAACTCGAGGATCTCGCGCCGCGCCGCCACCTCGGCGTCAGCCGTCGCCAGCATCCTGGCATACGCGGCAATGGCCTGGTCCAGCGTCATGCTGGAGACCATCGCGGCATACCGGATGGCCTGCAGCTCCATGTGGCCGCCGTCTTCGGTCCGCTTTATCTCGACCACCACCAGCCGAGCCTGCTTGTCCAGGCAGAGCAGGTCGATGCGGCGATTGCTCTCCTCCCAGTCCCCGAACTCCTCAGCGATGACCATCATGTCGTCGCTGATGACCGAGATGTCCGCCTTCAGCAATCGTTGCAGGTCCTTCCGCTCGAGAAGCCGCTCCTCGATGAACGAGGTCTGCTTGACCGGCTCCAGCCTGTCCTTCGTGACGCGGTACAAAGGCATGGCGGCGCTCCCTTCAAGCCTTACGCGCCGCCGGCACCACCTGGTAGCGCAGGAAGTCCGTCAGCCGCCTGGACTCCACGATCTCGTTGTGGGGCACCAGCAGGTATTTCCAAGGCTTCGAGCCGACGCTGGCCGCGTGGTCGGACGCATGCGCACACCAACGCGCTGCCGCGGCGGCCTTGGCCTGCACCTCCTGCGTGTTCACGTCGCCTCGGGCCTTGGTCTCCACCATGTAGATGGTCGTGTCGGACTCGGCCACGAAGTCGGGGATGTACTCGGGCTGCTCGGTGCCCAGCTTGTAGTAGATCTGGAACTGCCCCTTCGCCGGCTTCAGCCACTTCAGTGCATCTCGCTCGAGGATGATCGCGAAGCGCCGCTCGGTGTCGGAATCGAACTTCTGCAGCGGGTAGGAGCAGATCACGATGTCGCTGCGCGCGGCGTCCGTGATCCGATCGAAGGGATTCGTTGTCCCGTCCTTCACGGCCTGACGGAACGGCTTTGCCTCCAGGATGACCGCCGGCAGGCCGAACTTGTCCGCCAGCTCCTGGTGCCACTGCTTTCGAAGGTTGGCCGGCGTGATGATCAGCAGCCGGCGCTTGCGCTCTGCCCAGCGCTGCGCGATGAGCAGCCCGGCCTCGATCGTCTTTCCCAGGCCCACCTCATCGGCCAGGATGGCACCCTTGGACAATGGGTTGCTGGTGGCAAACAGTGCGGCGTCGATCTGATGTGGGTTCAGGTCGACCTGCGCATCCAGCAACGCGCCCGCCATCCGATCCATGGAATCGGCCGGCCCACGCAAGGTGAGCTTGTGAGCGAAGTAGGCGAGTTGCTGGGGGCTGTAGACCATGTAGAACGTGAAGGTGACCGTGGGCTGGACTATCCGCCACGCAGGAGATTGCGGGCAATGGTGTAGCAGTGAAGGGCCACCGGCAGGAACTCGATCGTCATGCCCTCCAGTTCGGCTTTCGTCGTCACCGTTCGGGTGGTGACAAGCGGCGCCCGCGCGAGGCGATGCCGGGCCGCGATCTCGCGCAGGCCGCGCAGCTCGTTCAGGACCTGCGGCGTGCGGTCAGACCACTTGATCTCCACGGCAAACCGCGGTTTCTGGGTGCGGGGGTCAAGCGACACGATGTCGACCTCCATGTCTTGCCGTCCGGCCTTCCAGCGTGCGTAGTGCAGCGATCGGCTGACGTCGGTGCTGTGCAGCCACTGGCTCCATACCGCCGTCTCGGCCAACTGGCCCATGGCGTCGTCTTCGGCGGAGACCATGCCGAACAGCGCTGCTCGGATCGATGGGTTGGTCAGGTACACCTTGAAGGTGCGGGCGCGCTGTAGGCGCAGCGCGTTGTCGTCGATGCGGTGGACGCGCCGGATGAGGTAGGCCGCCTCCAGGTACTCCAGGTAGTCGTTCAGCTTGGCCTTGGTGATGGCCGAGTGCTGGCTGAGCGCTTCCAGGCTAACTTCGTTGCCCGTGTTGAAGGCCAGCACGTTGAAGAAGCGGTTGAGCTCCTGGGTGTCGCCGATGCCATACAGGCTTGGCAGGTCCTTGAGCAGTACCTTGTCAACGATGTCCTGCCGCAGAAAGCGCGCCGGATTGGCGCGCACCACCGGGTTCATCACGGCCTCCGGGAAGCCGCCGTAGTTCAGGTAGTTGATGAACTCCGTGTTCAGCGTGTCGATGTCGTTCGTCAGGTACGTGGGCGCGCCAGTGGCGGACGGCTCGCTGTCTCGGATGAGCGCGTCTTCCTGCTGCGCGAAAAGCAGGTACTCAGCGAAGGTCAGGGGTGGCAGCACAAACTCTGTGAAGCGGCCTGCGCCCGACTCGCGGCTCTTCATGCGAAGTGCGGCAGCCGCCGAGCCGCTGGCCACGAAGCGGATGTGCGGGTAGCTGTCGACCAGGGACTTGAGGTGAACCTCCCAGTCCTTCAGGTACTGCACCTCGTCGAACAGCACCCAGAGAGGCTTGCCCGCCGGGTGCCGGTGCAGGTCGGTAAACATCTGCACCAGGCTTTCGAGCGAACGGCCCGAGTACAGGGGCGTGTCGATCGAGAGGAACAGCACCTGCGTGCCGGTGACGCCGTCTTGCAGCAGCCGGGCGATGAGGTGCTTGAGCATGACGGTCTTGCCGACTCGCCGTGGGCCGATCAGCACCACGGCCCGTCGGACCGCCGCCTCGCGCACCAGGCGCGAGAACTGCCTGAAGTAGGCCCGCCGCGGCCAGGACTCCTCTTCGGGGTCGATGCCGTGGCCCGCCTTCCACCAAGGGTTGTCCAGGGCCAGCCGTCGCTGGACCTCGTGGGGCGGAATCTGGAGGCTGGTTGCCATTGGCGTCGCGGACCAGGGCTAAGTTGTCAAGTTAAGCATTGTATTCGTAGCTTAGTGCTACCGGTGGCGCTTTTCGATGTCGGGACAAGGACTTAGCTTGTCTCTGAACCGGTGCTCAGCCCCGCCCGGCCAGAGCTTGCTACATGCCAAGCGTAGAAACGTCGCTTTGGCGGGCGCTTCTACGCTTCAGATGCAGTAGGAGCGCGCGTACCGAGGGCGTCGAGCCCCCAGGCTAAACCGTCTCAGGGCTTGAACAAGAACGTCGAAGCCGCGTGCTTGGACAGCAGGTCGAAGATCGACAACGTCTTCACGCCAAGCACGGCCGCGGCATTGGGCAGCGGCACCCGGCGCTTCGCGTTGGCATCCGCCTTTTCCTGGGTGACGACGGTGCACTTGTGCACCTTCGCGACCGCGACGATGAAGGGGTCGGCGTTCTTGCTTGCGGCGAACTCGCTAATGGCTGCCGGCGAGTAGCGCCCGCCATTCGAAGCCCACTGCATGAGCGTGCCGTATTGGCGCATCACGGCGGCATCGGCGGCGTCCGGCAGAAAGAAGCCCGCGGGCTGCTGCTCGGCCCATGTCCTTGCCGGGTCGCCTTTCCGGCCGGCGACCAGCTCCGAGCGAACTTTGTCAACGCTGAACACCAGGCCTGCCGCGTGTGCTGCCACCAGCCAATGCCAGAACCCGCCGCAGAACTCGAAGCGGTAGTGCAGATTCTTCGCTTGCACGAAGACGTTGGCGTCGATGAGGTAGCTGTCAGTCACGGTCAGCCAGCCTCTTGCCGAGTTCCATCACCGTCTCGGGCCGGACGGCCAGCAGGCCTGCCGCTTCCCGCAGCAGCGTCTCGCCCGAAAGCGCACTTCGCACCAGCGCCAAGGTGAGGCGCTTACTGTTGCGGGCCGGAATGGTCCGGTACGCGCTGCCGCCACCCCCTTCGCGAGCTGGCTGATGCGTTACCGACGCGATGGCCTCGTAGGCGTCCGCGTCAATGAGGTCGAAGTCCAGGGCGCGACGGGCGATCACGAGCTTGGAAACGCGGAACAGCCGCGCGATCCGGCCGAGATCGGCCTGCACCCGCCATTGCGCAAGAAATTCCTGCTTCGGCACCAGCACTTCGGCCGCCACCTGGTTGCAAACGCGCTCGACGCCTTTGGCCGCCCGCGTGGCCAGATCGGAAACGCCACTCTCGCCCAGCCACACGTGAGCCAGCTCGTGTACCAGCGTAAAGACACTGGCCACGACGGCGTCGCGCCCGTTGATGAAGACCACCGGCGCCAGCGAATCGACGATGGCGAAGCCGCGGAACTCCTTCACCGACAAGGGGCGGCGGGTGTTCGACTTCACGATGCCGCTCTTCATCACAAGCACGCCTGCGGCCTCGGCGCGGTCGGCCACGGCGGTGAAGTACTCGTCCGTAGAGCGGGCCGTTGCGCGCACCTGGGGCGTGAGGCCCAGTACCTCGGTTATGTCGCGCGCGATGGTGTCGTGCTTGCGCGAGGCCGCGTCGTTGAATCGGCCGACGAACGGCAAGGGTGTGGCCCCCAGTTCGATCAGCCGGTCGCGGTACCACTGCTGCTTGCGCGAGACGTCGTCCCAGACCTCGAGGAAGTCCCGGCTCAGCGGCGCGGGGTCGAGCGTCTGGCGCAGGTCCGGGATCTGAGGGCGCTGGATGGTGGGTGGCGCAGGCAGGAAGAGTAGCCCGAAGGGCACCCCGGTGAGCTTCGCCAGCTTCTCGGCCTGCGGTGGCGTCAGTTCACCACGGACGACCCGTTCGCGGTCTCCCTCGCGCTTCACCATGGCGCGCGCCAGCGACTCCAGGCTTTCGCCAGCCTGGTCTGCCGCCCAGCGCAGCACGTCTGGGGAAAGGGAGAGGGCCTCCATGAACGGCAGTCTATCGAACGGGCCCGGTGTCGACGCATCGGACCGGATTACAGGCCGTCACGCTGGTCGCGTGCCGGTAAGCTGCGACGGACGCTCGTGCCCGGCCCGCTACTTCACGCGCCGCAGTGTCGGCCAATTGGGTGTCGGCGCCGGCGCCGCCGCTGCCTGCCGTACTGCCTCGATCAGCGCGCGGTCAGTCGCACGTTTGGCGAGGCGCCGCACCAGCCACCGCATCGAAACCGCCCCGGGCGCACCGATCAACGTGGCCGCGACCACGGCAAGAGGGACCACACCGCCGACCACCGCAAACGCCGCGATCCCGCCCACCACGGCCAGCACCGCGGCCATCACCTCGCACCGCCGCCACAGCAGCGGCGGGTCGCTGCGCAGGTAGTTCACCGACTCGCCAGTCTGCAGGTTGTGCAGCGCCACCAGCTCGCGGCCCATCAGCAGCGCCAGCACGCGGTGGCCGCGCCGTGCAGGCATCACTGTGGTGTGGACGAGAAACTTGAACTCCGGGCCCTGGTCGGCGGTGATCCAAAGCTCGCGGCGTTCGCGGGCAGGATATTGCTCGCACCAGCGACGCGGCACGTTGATGAAGCGCTGGACCTCGGCCACCTGGCCGCAGACCCATCGGAAGTCGCGCATGGCGGGCTCCTCGTGTTGGACGGGTCACGGTGGCATGGCGAAGGGCTGCATCAACCCCATCAGGCCAGGGCCGGAATCGGGTCCGCGCGGCTGTTGTGACACCCGAAGTTCACTCGGGTGATCGCCGGCAGTCACTCGGATGACACCGATTCGGCGTTTTCGGGGCAGTTTTCTGCAGTAACAGCCGGGTGTCACTGCAGTCGAACTTCGTGGGGTCGAACAGGTCTGAATTTGGCGGTCCGAACGCAGGCTCGGTGAGCCGCCGTGACCAGTTCATCCGAACCAGAGGCCAAGCCCCCGCATGTCAACCCCTGGCGTCGCACCGTCGCCGACGCCGAGCTGGACATAGAGCCGCCTCACCTGGCACATCAACGCCCACGCAAGCGCACGCTTTCGGCGGCGCTTGGTGATGGCAGTGCCCGCAGGGCCGTTGACGCTGCCGACGCGCCCGGTGTCCACTGCAGGCTCCCGAAGGGCTCCTGGCCCTTGCTCATCGCGAGCGAACAGGCGTCGCAGTCGTTACCTGCCCTTGAAGCCCTGGTCCTTGAACCGGGCGTGCCGCAGGCCCTGAGCCTGCGGTCCCGAGGAAACCATTCGCGGAGCTGATGTCCGCGGCCTGCCGGCGTCGATCGCCGGGCGCTCCTGAAGCGCGCCGCTGACTGAGCCATGGGGCGCTGACACCTGATGCCTTGCGCCCGTGCCCGCCATCCATTCGAGCTTCTGCCGTGCCTTGGGGTTTTGCCCTTGGGCCGGCGCAGTGCCTGGTCGCCCTGGCCCCGTTGGGGGTCGCGGCCGGCGCTGGTTGCTCGTGCCCCTGACTCCGCCCCGGCATTTCGGTAAGGGGTGGCTCCAGCAGGTGGATGGTGACGCGAAAGCTATAGACCTGATCCATCGCAGCCAGCCAGGCCCGACCTGGCTGACGGCAGCGCCATGCCCCTGGAGGCTGGCGTTGCCACCCGCTCGCGCGTCGCGGAAACCCGTGCGTGGGCCGGATCAACCCCGTTCCCATTTTGAAGACCGACCGAGCTGGCGCCGTCGCCTGAACAGGCGGCGGCGCCGGCGAACCCGGAGTAGGCGCAGCAGGCCGGGGCCTGCCTGCCGCGCGACATCACCAGGCCATGCCAGGCCGGCGCGACGGAATCCGCGCCGGCCGGCTGCACTGCGATTCCACCTTCAACCCGGTGCGCGCCTTTCGGGAGGGCGCGGGCCACTGTTCACGGAGGGCGTATGCCTTCGCAACCCAACCGTCTGTTGATCCCTTCTTTCCCTTCATCCACCCCCCGCCCGCTGCCTCTGGGCGGCAAGGCCACGCCGAAGGCGCTGCGTCCGCGCGAGTGGACCGGCTTGTCCAACGACGAGATCCTGTCGCGCTTCGTGCCCGGCAAGGCCAGCCCGCACACCGTGCTTGAGGTGCTGCTGAAGCTGCACAACATGGAGCACACAGCGCGCGCCAAGAGCGTGTCGTTCAAGACGCGGTACGAGCGGGCCAACTTCCTGCGCCATTTCTTCCGCGAGCTGGAAGGTCGTGGCGGCTTCAAGAAGGCGCCCGACCCGCGCAACCTGGGCCAGCGCCACATCCAGGCCGCCGTTGACCTGTGGCGCAAGGACGGGCTGAAGCCGTCCACGATCCAGACCTACCTCAGCTTCCTGCGCGGCCTGGCCGGCTGGCTGGGCAAGCCGGGCTTCATCCGGCGGCCGGCGTATTACGGGCTCGAGCTGGCCGAGTACCAGCGCAGCGGCATCAACGAGCGCGACAAGAGCTGGTCGGCGCAGGGCGTGGATGTCGATGGCCTGATCGACAAGGTGGCCGCCTTCGACCCCTACGTGGGCGGCATGCTGCGGCTGATCCGCGCCTTCGGCCTGCGCAAGCGCGAGGCGATCATGTTCCGGCCCAACGAGTGCGTGGTGAACTTCGCCGACACCGGGCTGCCGCTGGCACAGAAGCAGGGCGAGGAGTACGTGTGGATCCGCCAGGGCGCCAAGGGCGGCCGGCCGCGCTTCGTGCCGATGAACACACCACGCCGCCGGCAGGCCGTGGCCAGCGCGCAGCGGATTGCCTTCTGGGACAGCCATGCCCACACGGGCGACCCTGACCGCGACCTGAAGCAGAACATGGTCCGCTTCGGCTACGTGCTTCGGAAGTTCGGCATCACGTCGCGCGGCCTGGGCATCACGGCCCACGGCCTGAGGCACGAGGCGCTGATCGAGGAGTACATCGCCATCACCGGCCAGGAGCCGCCGCTGCGCGGCGGTGGGGAAGGGCTGACGCGGGAGCAGGAGGATGCGGCGCGGTTGGCGGTGAGCCGTCTGGCGGGCCACAACCGGGGGAGGGCGTCGGCAGCCTATCTGGGCGCCGTGCTGCACAAGAAGAACGGCGGGCAGAAGGGCGGCGGCAGCGCGGCGGATGCCGACCCTGCGGCCTGATGCAGCACAGCGGCCGGTGACTGGGCCGGTCGCTGGCCTTCAGCTCGCCTTGGGCTCCTTTGCGTACAGCGGTGTCACGGTGCGGCACCGCTGTTCGACCTGGTGCGCGATGCGCTGAACATCCTGGGCTGTCAGCGCTTGCGTGCCGCGTGACTTCAGCAGGCCGGCCAGCTCCTTGCCGCTGAACACCCGAACCCTGCCGCGTCCGGTGCGCTCCACGAACCAGCCAGGCAGTGCGATGACGGGCAGCACCGATACCGGCGATCCGACCGCACTCGTCAGCCACTTGGCTAGCCAGGCGGCTTGGCGGTCGGCCTGCTCCAGCGGTTCCTTGGTCGTCCGGGTCGGAAACCTGAGGGTGCCGCCGTCGTAGATCACCGTGGCGTCGGCCTTGCCGCGGCCCTGGTTCGGCTTCGTGAAGCCCTTGGTCTCGATGGCAAAGACACCTTCGGCGGCAACAACGACATGGTCGATGTTGAACTGATCCGCCGGCAGGTCGTGGAAGGTGGCGGCCCCTTGGCGCATCAGTTGATCGAGCTCCTGGCCGACCGCCACTTCGGCGTCGTAGCCCGCCTTCAGGTGGTCGAGCCGGGTGCCGGCTCTCAGCAGCTTGCGCAGCATGAAGGCGATGAAGGCGATCGCCGCCCCGGCGTAGACCGGCGCCAGGTGCGCTGTTTGCGGCATGCCGCGCAGATGGCTCTGCGCGAGGAAGAGCGCCAACGCCAGCAGCGGCACCACCATCAACAGCACGAGGTCCCAGGTCAGATCGTTGTGGGCCTCGTCGAGCTGTTCACGCAGCGAGTGGCCTGGGCCGCGCAGCAGCGCGATGCCGATGGGAGAGCGGCGGTTCTGTCGCGCCTTCGCCTTCCTGCGGATCAGGACGAAGAGGGCCGCGGCAGGCCCGGCGAAGCAGGCGGCGAGGACGCCCAGGACGATGGCAATCTGGTTGGTGACCTCTCCCATGGATACGTCTTCCCTGCGCTTGCCTTCAGGCGGCCAGGCGCACTGCCAGCTTCTTGGTGGTGGACGATACAAAGCGCTCGAGCCGCTCGGCCAGCGTGCGTGCCGATGGCGTGAGTGCCGGCGCGATCTCGCGCGTGGCTTGGTCGATGGCGGCTGGCACGCGGTCGGCCATGTCGCGCGCCTGCTGCGCAAGGAAGCGCGGTTGCATGCCGAGCTGACTGGCCATGAGCGCCAGGTGCTCGGCGCCCATCTCGCCCGGCCTGACCTCGCCGCCGATCGCGAAGGCGAACTCGGGCGACAGGCCCGGGTACAGCCGCGTGCACATCAGGTCGTAGAACGGTGTCAGCGTCACGCCCTGGCCGGGCGCGCTGTAGATCGACAAGTTCTTGGCATGGCTGTCGTTGTTGCCGACGTACAGGTTGAAAAGCACCCAGCGCACCAGGTGGCGCAGGTCGACGGCGGGCTGCGCGCTGTAGCGGCGGATCAGTTCGGCGCAGGCGGCCAGCCCCGGGCCGCCTTCCTTCTCGTACTTGCGGTCCGACACCGTGCCGGCCAGTTGGCACAGGTCGTACTGCACCAGCCGGGCCAGCGTGCCATCGGGCCGGAGCTTGCGGTCGAAGCGTCGCACGACGCAGGCTTCGGTGTGCGGTTCGTAGAAGACCGCGGCGGTCGGCAGGCCAGCCAAAGCCGCGGCCCGCATCACGATGGTCTCGTTCGCGGCCGAGTGCCACACCTTGGCCAGGCGGCGGATGTTGGGCTTGAGGATGTGGGTCGATGGCGAAGTGCCCTTGGGCAGCCGCGGCACGCCGTCGTCGAAGATCGCCAGGCTGGTCTTGTCCTGGGCCCCGGCCAGGGAGATGCGCGCGCCTTGCTCGTGGATGTCGATCGCAGAGGCCGACCGCTTGGCCAGGATCGCGGCGATGGCCTCCCAGGTCGTGGCTTCGTAGCGGGGCGGTTCCGGCGTCTGCCCGGGCGCCACCAGCACGAAGGCCCCCGCGGTGTCGCCTGCTACCTCCAGCAGTAGCGAGAAGAGCGTGGAGGCCTTGCGCTGGGCGGCCAGGTAGTCGCGCAGTTCCCCCTCGGGCAGCAGGTTCTCGAAGAAGGCCTGCACCTCGGGGCTGGCCTGGCGGCCGGCCCGCAGCGGGATGGCCGACAGCGACATGCGCTGGCCGTCCAACCAGCCGGGCGCGTACTCGAAGGCCAGCGGCGCGCTGTCGTGCACGGCACCGACGAGTTCGTTCCCGTAGTACACGTCCAGCCGTTCAGGCCGTGGCTGTATCACGTGGCCCTTACAGCGAAGAGGTAGACCGCGAGGCCTTGGTGCGCACCACCACCTCCAGGCCCAGCAGGTCCATCAGGTCCAGCACCTTCTGCAACTGCACCGTCGGCTTGCCGTTCTCCAGGTCCACGATGAAGCGGTTGCCGGTGTTGCCCAGGCCTGCCAGGTCGAGCTGCTTCAGGGCCAGCCGCTTGCGCTGCTCGCGGATGACGGCGCCCAGCTCGACGGAGGAGCGGATGGGCGTCTCTGCATGAGTGGAGTGACCGATCGGTAAGTCTTGGGCCGAGGGCGGCATGGCAGGTGGTCGAAGTTACCTTTCGGTCATTTTCGGTGTCGACCTGCTGTAGGTCAAGCGGAAAGTGACTGAGCGGTAATCCGTGGTCTGGACTTCACAGGCGCGTCAGTCGTCCGGATCGAAGAGGCCCGACGCCGATGGGACCACCCGATACCCCATGGCTTGGTAACCGCGCTGGCGACGTTCCCACATCCGAAGCAGGGCGGGATGCCCCTCGTCGACGAAGTCGACGATTCGGACGCTGCTCTTGCTGGCGTGCTCCCGGTGCAGGCGGCCGGCGTACTGCGCAAGCGTGCCCTTCCAGGAGATGGGCATCGCCAGCACCAGGGTATCCAGTGGCGCATGGTCGAAGCCTTCGCCGACCAGCTTACCCGTCGAGAGCAGCACCCGCGGAGCATCGGCAGGCAGCGCTTCCAGTTCCTGAAGCAGCGTGGCCCGCTGCTTCGCCGACATCCGGCCGTGCAGCACGAGCAGCGGTGACACCCGCGTGCCCAGCGCCTGGCGCAGGGCGTCGAGGTGCTCCGTCCGCTCGGTCAGGACCAAGACCTTGGCTCCAGCGGTGAATGCAGCCGTCACCTCGTCAGCCACCAGGGCAGTGCGCGCGGTATCCGAGGCGATGACCTGGAACACCTGCTGGATCGGCGCATCGTCGCCTGCTGCCACGCACGCGCTCAGGTATCGCGGGACGATCTCCAAGGTCTGCGGCGCCCCTGCAGGTTTCTCCGCGGTGTGACGCGTCGGGCCGCACTGCATGAAGATGATGGGCTGCCGGCCATCGCGGCGGATCGGCGTGGCCGTCAGCCCGAGGACGTACTTCGCCTTGGCTCGCTTCAGGATCGCCTCGAAGGAGAACGCCGAGAGATGGTGGCACTCGTCCACCACGATGTGCCCATAGTCCTCGACCAGCGCGTTGACCTCGCCCTGGCGGCACAGCGACTGCATCAAGGCGATGTCGATGTGTCCGGTGGGCTTTGATTTGCCGCCGCCGATCGCGCCGATGTTGGGTCGGCCCTGACTTGCGTCGCAGCCCTCAGCCAGGAAGGTCTGCAGCCGCTCGCGCCACTGCCGCAACAGCTCGGCCCGGTGGACCAGGATCAAGGTGTTCACGCCCCGTGCGGCGATCAGCGCTGCTGCGGTCACCGTCTTGCCGAAGGCGGTCGGCGCGCACAGGACGCCCGTGTCGTGAGCCAGCATGGCGTCGACCGTCTGCTGCTGGTCGGGCCGGAGCGCACCGCGAAACTCCACCTGGAGCGCCGTCCCGGCCGATCGCTCGTCCTGCAGCTCGGGCCGGATGCCGTTCTCGCGCAGCAAGGTGAGCGCTGCTTCGAGGCATCCGCGTGGCAGGGCAATGTGTTGGGGAAAGTTCTCTGCACAGCCGATGACCCGGGGCTCGTCCCACACCGGAAGGCGCATGGCCTGCGCCTTGTAGAACTCAGGGTTCTGGAACGCGGCAAGGCGGATCAGCCGGTTGGCCAGGGGTTGTGGCAACGCGGCCTTCTCGAAGTACACCAGGTTGGCCAGCGTGATCTTCAGTGAGACCGGCATCGGACCAGGCAAGCGGCTGGACGCTGGCTCCTGCCGACGCCACGGCGTGGCCTGGTCCTCGCTGTCGATGAAGGTCACGTCGAGCGGATGGCTGCCACCGGTGGCGCGCAGGATCGTGGGCTCTATGTCTGCTGGCCGCATCTTTGGAAGGCCGGCCAGGAAGGCCCACTGGTCGTCGTAGGGCTGCAAGTCACGGTCGACGAAGACGCTGCCTCCGCGTTCGCGGGGCGCCTTCTGCAGCGGCAAGGCGATGAGGTTGCCGAAGCCTCCCTTCGGCATCGTGTCCTGGTTCGGAAACAGCCGGTCGTAGGAGATGAGCTTCAGCTGGCGGGTGCGGGCACAGGTGTGGCTGATGAGGGCGGTGCCCAGCCGGCGGGCATCGCGTGCAGACACTCGGCTGACGAAGAAGATCCAGGCATGTGCCCCATTGCCTGAGCGGGAGACTTCGAGTGCGGCCGGCACGCCCAGCGCATCGCAGGAGTCGGCGAAGGCGCGGGCATCCGCGCGCCACTCGGCGTCGTCGAAGTCGACGGCCAGGAAGTGGCAGGTGTCATCGGTCAGGAGCGGATACACCCCTACGGTGTGCCGGCCGGCGAGGTGGTCGAAGACCGTCTGGCCCGTGACCGGGATCAACGCGCGGTGCTCGCAGTCGCCGCACTTGACTCGCGGCTTCTCGCAGACGCCGGCCCGCCACTCGTTCGCGCATGCTGGTGAGTAGCCCGACTTGCCGGACTTGCTCTCCCAGCGGATCGGGTACACGTCTTCCCGACCGCGGAACAGGCCGGCGAACAGCTTCACCTTCTCGTCGGTTCCGAGCCGTGCGAGCCGTTCGGTGGTCGTCGCGGGATCTCGCGGCTGCCATGCGATGCCGTGCTCGGCGAGCAATTCGCGCAGCCGGCGGTTCTCAGCCAAGAGCCGGTTCAGCTCCTCGCGCTCGTCGCTGGTCATCGGGCGCCTTGCATCGACCGCAGGATCGGGCGGCCACGGAGCGAGTCTTCAGTCGGCATCCTGGAGGATCGCGATGATGTCTTGTCGGTCACCAACAAGGCGAACGACATCAAGATGATCGGCTGCCTCGAAGTAGAGCCACTGCATCGGGAAGCCAGCGACTCGCCAGGATCGCAAACCTGGGATGTCGCACAACTGGCCCAGCCGGGGAGAACCCATGGAGGGCAAGCGTTCGACCGGCTTGAGCGCAGCGATGGCGGCGTCGAACATCCGCTCGCCCAGGGCCAGTCCACCTTCTTGGGCGTAGTAGCGCGCCGCCTCGACCAGATCTGCTTCGGCGCGGGGCCGAAGGTGAGCGGGCTTCAACGCAGGTCGCCCAAGGCCTGCTTCTTCAGCTGCGCCGTACGCTTCGGTGTCAGCGCACGGCAGGGGCCTGAGCTCAGCCCTTCTTCGATCAGTTCGCGCAACCGCTTCTTGGCCTGTTCTTCCTGGTCACGACGGATCAGCTCACGCAGATACTCGCTGGTGTTGCCGTATTGACCGGACCGTACCCGCTGGTCGACGTATTCGCGCAAGGCCTCGGGCAGGGCAAAGCTCATCGTGTTGCTGCTCATGGCGTACATGATCCTGTCGACTATCAATAGTTGTCAAGCTTCCTCGGCTGTCGGTGCCTGCTGGCGCGCTGCCGCCGATTGCTTTGTCGGCGGCTGTTGACGTTCCAGCTTCAGCAGCAACTGCCCCCACGCCTCCAGCGCCCGCCGCCGCTCCTCGAAGTAGTCGTGCCGGTTGTAGACACCTTCCACACCCTTGAGCCTGTGGTTCAGGCAGCGTTCGGCCACGTGCGGCTCCACGCCCAGGGCAGCCAGGTGGGTGCGGGCGGTGCGGCGGAAGTCGTGCACGGTGAAGTGGGGCAGGCCGTGCTTCACCTTGCCCATCGCCACGCCCAGGGTCGACTCGCAGACGTGCGGCAACATCCGGGTTTGGAGCTTGCGCGCCGGCAGCACGTACGGGGCGTTGCAGGCCAGCTCCTTCAGCTTCTGCAGCCACTCGACCGCCATGGTCGGCAGCGGGATGTCCAGCGGTTGGCCGGTCTTGGTGCGGATGCCGGGCAGATGCCACACCGGCGGGTCGGCCTCCAGCTCGAACTCTTCCCAGCGTGCTGCGATCAGCTCGCCCTTGCGCACGGCCAGCAGCAACAGCAGCTTCACCGTCAGTTCGTTCTGCACGCTGAAGCCCTTGGCCTGGCGCATGGCCTCGAAGAGCGTCACCAGTTCTTCGCGTGACAGGGCGCGCTCGCGAGCCAGTTCCTTGCCGCCTGCGTCCGCCAGGTCGAAGGCTGCTGCCGGGTTGAAGCGCACCAGGTGGCGCTTGATGGCGTAGTCGAACATGCGCCGCACCCAGCGCAGCACGTCGTTGGCGATGGTCGGCGCGCCGCGCTTCACGACAGCGCGCAGCATCGCGTCGATGTGCCTTGGCTCCACCGCATCCAGGGCCAGCTTGCCCAGGTGCGGCTTGATGTCCTTCTCGATGCGACTGCGCACGATGTTCGGGTGCTTCCAGCGGCCGTTGATCATGCGCTCGAAGTACTCGTCGGCGAGTTGGCCGACGGTCGTGACGCTGCGCGCGGCCTCCATGCGGGCCAGGGCCGTGGACTTGCGCTCCTGCTTCTCGCCGGCCACGTCGTGGCCGAGGGCGATCATGGCGCGGAGTTCCTTGGCCGACTGGCGGGCTGCGGCCAGCGGCAGGTCGGTGTAGCTGCCCAGGTTCATCACGCGCGACTTGCCGGCGAAGCGGTAGCGCAGCCGCCAGTGCGGCGCCGTGCGGTCGGGCCGCCAGGACAGCAGCAGTCCGTCGCCATCGGTGCGCCCCTCGAAGCGCTCACCGGCCTTGATCCAGGCCCGGATCGCGACGTCGGTCAGCTTGCCCATCGTCCACCCCGCGTGTGTACCCGGAAAGGGCCCCGGACCGTTCCGGGTACACGCTCGGGTACACGGAAATTCTGGGATGGGGTGGGCCGCTGTTCAACCTCCTGAAACGCTAAGCCCGCGTAAACGCTGGACTTTCCGGCCGCTTGGCGGTGTCAAGAGACCCCGTGAAACCTCACTCGATGTTCTGCACCTGCTCCCGCATCTGCTCGATCGCCACCTTCATCTCCACGGAGATCGTGGTCAGCTCCAGCGCTGCGCTCTTGCTGCCCAGCGTGTTGGCCTCGCGCTGCAGTTCCTGGATCAGGAATTCGAGCCGTTTGCCGAGTTCGCCGCCGGTGGTCAGCAGGCGTTCGATCTCGTCCAGGTGCGAGGCCAGTCGCGACAGCTCTTCGGCCACGTCGATGCGCAGGGCGAAGGTCGCGGCCTCGCCCATGGCGCGCTCGTGCAGCGATTGCGCCGGCACGCTGGCCGCGGCCTGCACGCTGGCCAGGGCCTCGTTCCAGCGCTCCAGGAAGCGCGCCTGCTGGCGTTGCACCACGGCAGGCACTAGCGGCGCGGCCTGGGCCGCCAGCTCGCGCAGCCGGGCCACGCGGCCCAGCAGCATCGCCACCAGGCGCGCGCCTTCGCGGGCACGCGCTTCGCGCAGGCCGTCGATGCAGTCCCGGGCGGCACGCAGCGCCGGCTCGTCCAGCGCCGCCGCCGCGCTGCCGCCGCGGCACCAGTGCAGCACCTCGTCGACGCTGAGCGAGCGCGCCTGGGGCAGCCAGCCCTGCACCGCGGCCTGCTGGTGCGCCAGCCGATTGAGCTGCTCGGGCGTGGGCGCGGGCAGTGCGGTTTCGGCCTCGCGCGCGGTGGTCAGCCGCAGCTCGATCTTGCCGCGCCTGAATCCGGCCGTGAGCAGCTCGCGCAAGGCCGGCTCGAGCGAGCGCAGCTCGTCGGGCAGGCGCAGCACCAGATCGAGAAAACGGCCGTTGACCGAGCGTGCCTCCACCGTCACGGCCGGGGCCTGCGCGCTGCCTTCCGAGGCGGCTTGCGCGTAACCCGTCATGCTATAAACAGCCATCGCGTACGCGCCCTCCGCAGCCCCGGTCGATTATGTCAAAGCCCAAGCCCGCGCCGCTGCCTTCGGGCACCGTCGTGGGTGGCTATTCGATCGTCAAGAAGCTGGCCGCCGGTGGCTTCGGCGTGGTCTACCTGGCCGAGGGTGAAAAGCAGCAGCTGGTCGCCATCAAGGAGTACCTGCCTGCCAGCCTGGCCGAGCGCTCGCCCGGCGAGCTGACGCCGCGCGTCAAGCCCGACAAGCAGCCGTTGTACCGGCTCGGGCTGAAAAGCTTCTTCGAAGAAGGGCGCTCGCTGGCCCAGATCAGCCACCCGAGCGTGGTCTCGGTGCTGAACTTCTTCCGCGAGAACGAGACCGTCTACATGGTGATGAACTACCTGCAGGGCGACACGCTGCAGGATTTCATCGTCACCGCGCGCGATCTCAAGCGCGACAAGGTGTTCCGCGAGAGCACCATCCGCAGCCTGTTCGACGAGATCCTGCGCGGCCTGCGCATCGTGCACCAGCACAAGATGCTGCACCTGGACATCAAGCCGGCCAACATCTTCGTCACCAACGAGAACAAGGCCGTGATGCTCGACTTCGGCGCCGCGCGCGAGGTGCTGAGCAAGGAGGGCAACTTCATCCGCCCGATGTACACGCCGGGCTTCGCCGCGCCCGAGATGTACCGCCGCGACGGCACCCTGGGCCCCTGGACCGACATCTACGCCATCGGCGCCTGCATCTATGCCTGCATGCAGGGCTACCCGCCGAACGACGCGCCGCAGCGGCTCGAGAAGGACCGGCTCGCGCTGAGCCTGTCGCGGCTGCGCAATGTCTACTCGGACAACCTGATCGAGGTCACCGAGTGGTGCATGTCGCTCGACCCGCTCAGCCGCCCGCAAAGCGTGTTCGCGCTGCAGAAGGAGCTCTCGCGCGAGACCGAGCGCCGCTACACCAAGCTTAGCTTCGGCGAGCGCCTGAAGCTGCAGCTCGAGACCATGAAGACCGGCGCCAAAGCGTGAACGCCCGCGCCCGGTTCACTGGCGTCCTCCTGAGGGGACCGCTCGCGCCCGCGGGGCGGCCTGGCGGGTGCTAGGGCGGGGCGCAGATGCAGTTCTCCGTCTACCAGCTCAGCCGCAAGGGCGGCCGCCAGAAGAACGAAGACCGGATGGGCTATTGCTACACCCGGGACGCCGGGCTGTTCGCCCTGGCCGACGGCATGGGTGGTCACCCCGAGGGCGAGGTGGCGTCGCAGCTGGCGCTGGCCACGCTGGCGGCGATGTTCCAGCGCGAGGCGCGGCCCAAGCTGGCCGACCCGCTGCGCTTCCTGCACGAGGCCATCGTCGCCGGTCATCACCAGTTGCTGCGCTACGCCACCGAGCGCGCGCTGATCGACACCCCGCGCACCACCCTGGTCGCCTGCCTGATCCAGGGCAACACCGCGTACTGGGCCCACTGCGGCGACTCGCGCCTGTACCTGGTGCGCGGCGACAAGCTGGTGGCGCGCACGCGCGACCACAGCTACTCCGAGCTGCAGGACACGCTGTCGCAGGTGGTGCCGATGAATGGCCGCGTCAACCGCAACGTGCTGTTCACCTGCCTGGGCAGCCCGGGCAAGCCGGTGGTCGATACCGCGGGGCCGCTGGTGGTGCGGCCGGGCGACCGCGTGATGCTGTGCTCCGATGGTCTGTGGGGCAGCCTCAGCGACGCCGTGATCACCGAGATCCTGGCCCACCACCCGATCTCCGACGCCGTGCCCGAGCTGGTCGAGCGCGCCTTGCGCACCGCCGGCCACACCAGCGACAACGTCACCGTGCTGGCCGTCGAGTGGGAGGCGGCCGAGGACGCCGACAACGCCAGCGCCGTGTCCACCCAGGCCCTGGGCGACGAGGTCTTCGCCTCGACCATCCAGGCCAGCCTGGCCGGCGACGGCAGCGCCGACGAGCTCGACGAGGCCGAGATCGAGCGGTCCATCCGCGAGATCAACGAGGCCATCCAGCGCAGCAGCAAGAAGGGCCCCCAAGCTCGCTGACTGAGGCCCCCAAGCTCGCTGGCGCTCGCTGCCCCCCGAGGGGGATGCTCCGCCGACGGCCCGGCAAAGCCGGTTCCGTGGCGGGCCGCTTGATCTCAACACTCCACGACGGGACTCTTCCATGCCTTACGAACGATCTGGCGGCCGCGCGGCCGATGCGCTGCGCGCCGTGACCCTCACGCGCGGCTACACGCGCCATGCCGAAGGCTCGGTGCTGGTCTGCTTCGGCGACACCCAGGTGTTGTGCACCGCCTCGGTCGAAGAGAAGGTGCCGCCCTTCAAGCGCGGCAGCGGCCAGGGCTGGCTCACGGCCGAGTACGGCATGCTGCCGCGCGCCACCCACACCCGCAGCGACCGCGAGGCGGCCAAGGGCAAGCAGAGCGGCCGCACGCAGGAGATCCAGCGGCTGATCGGCCGCAGCCTGCGCAGCGTGTTCGACCTGGCGGCGCTGGGCGAGCGCACCATCGCGCTGGACTGCGACGTGCTGCAGGCCGATGGCGGCACGCGCACGGCGGCCATCACCGGTGCCTTCGTCGCCGCGCACGATGCGGTGAGCTGGCTCATCGCGCAGGGCAGGCTGGGGGTCAGCCCGATCCGCGACTTCGTCGCCGCGGTCTCGGTCGGCGTGGTGCAGGGCACGCCGCTGCTCGACCTGGAATACATCGAAGACTCGGCCTGCGACACGGACATGAACGTGGTGATGACGGGCCGCGGCGGCTTCGTCGAAGTCCAGGGCACGGCCGAAGGCGCTCCCTTCACGCGCGCCGAGATGGACCGCCTGCTGGCGCTGGCCGACCAGGGCATCCGCGAGCTCGGCGCGGCGCAGCGGCGGGCGCTGGGCCTGGCGCCCGAGCCGGCGTGATGCGGCTGGTGCTGGCGTCTAACAACGCCAGGAAGCTGAGCGAACTGCAGGCCCTGCTGGCCGACCTGCCGGTCGAGCTCGTGGCGCAGAGCCGGCTCGGCATCGCCGAGGCCGACGAGCCGCACGCCACGTTCATCGAGAACGCGTTGGCGAAGGCGCGCCATGCCGCCGCGGCGGCCGACGGCGCCGCCATCGCCGACGACTCGGGCCTGTGCGTGGACGCGCTGGACGGCGCGCCGGGCGTGATCTCGGCGCATTACGCCGGCGCGGTGGCGGCGCAGCCCGATCGCGAGGCGCAGCGCCGCGCGCAGGACACCGCCAACAACGCGCGCCTGCTGCAGGCCCTGCACGGCGTGGCCGACCGCCGCGCGCACTTCATCAGCACCCTGGTGGCCGTGCGCCGCGCGCAGGACCCCGAGCCGCTGGTGGCGGTGGGCCGCTGGCCGGGCGAGATCCTGGTGGCGCCGCGCGGCGGGCAGGGCTTCGGCTACGACCCGCTGGTGTTCATCCCCGGCCTGGGCTGCACGGTGGCCGAGCTGGACGCGGCGACGAAGAACGCGCACAGCCACCGCGCCCGCGCGATGGCGCAAATGAAGGCGCTGCTGCGCGAGGTCTGGCGGCTGTGAGCGAGACGGTCGAGCATTACCTGCGGCCCGGCACGCTGCAGCTGGCGGCGCTGCCGCCGCTGGCGCTGTACGTGCACCTGCCCTGGTGCCTGAAGAAGTGCCCGTACTGCGATTTCAACTCGCACGAAGCGCGTGGCGCAGTGCCCGAGCAGGAGTACCTCGACGCGCTGTGCGCCGACCTCGAAGCCGCGCTGCCGCTGGTCTGGGGCCGCCGCATCGTCAGCGTCTTCATCGGCGGCGGCACCCCCAGCCTGTTCTCGCCCGCCGGCATCGACCGCCTGATCGCCGACCTCCGTGCCCGGCTGCCCCTGGAGCCCGGCCTCGAGATCACGCTCGAAGCCAACCCCGGCACCTTCGAGCGCGAGCGCTTCAAGGCCTTCCGCGCCGCCGGCGTGACGCGGCTGTCGATCGGGGTGCAGAGCTTCGACGATGCAGCCCTGCAGCGCATCGGCCGCGTCCACGACGCGGCGCAGGCGCGCGCGGCGGTGGCCGAGGCGCGCGAAGCCTTCGACACCTTCAACATCGATCTCATGTACGCGCTGCCGGGCCAGAGCCTGGCGCAACTGCAGGCCGATCTGGACACGGCGCTCGCCTTCGAGCCGCCGCACCTGTCGGTCTACCATCTGACGGTCGAGCCGAACACGGCCTTCGCCGTGCGCCCGCCGGCGCTGCCCGACGACGACAGCGCCAGCGACATGCTCGACCTGATCACCGAGCGCACCGCGGCGGCGGGCCTGGCGCGCTACGAGGTCTCGGCCTTCGCGCGGCCGGGGCATCGGTGTGCCCACAACCTGAACTACTGGGAGTTCGGCGACTACCTGGGGCTGGGGGCCGGCGCGCACGGCAAGCTGAGCTTTCCGCACCGCGTGCTGCGCCAGGTGCGCTGGCGCGAGCCGGCCGCCTACATGCTGCACGCGCGGGCCGGCAACGCGGTGTCGAACGCGCACGAGGTGTCGCGGCGCGATCTGCCGTTCGAGTTCATGCTGGGCGCGCTGCGGCTGCGCGAAGGCTTCGCGCAGGCGCGGTTCGCCGAGCGCACCGGCCTGCCGCATTCGGCCATCGCGGCCACCCTCGACGAGGCCGAGCGCCGCGGCCTCGTCCTGCGCGATGCGCTGACCGTGCGACCCACGGCGCGCGGCTTCGACTTCCTGTCGGACCTGCAGGCCTTGTTCCTGCCGGAAGGGCCAGGCGCGGCGGCCTAGCCCGGGCTGGATGCGGTCGACGCGCTACACGCGCGAAGTCGTCGCGCCGGCGTGGGTGCGCAGCCATTCGATCAGCCGTGGCGCGATCCGCGCCAGTGGCAGCACCTCGTGCGCCGCGCCGTGGGCGATGGCCTCGCGCGGCATGCCGAAGACGACGCAGCTGGCCTCGTCCTGGGCCACGTTCCAGCTGCCGGCCTCGCGCATGGCGCGCATCGCCTTCGCGCCGTCGGCGCCCATGCCGGTGAGCATCACGCCCAGCGCGTTGCGGCCGACCACGCGCGCGGCGCTGTCGAAGAGCACCTCCACGCTGGGCTTGTGACGGTTCACGGCCTCGCCGTCGCGCACCCGGGCGACGTAGTTGGCGCCCGAGCGCTCCACCGACAGGTGCAGCCCGCCGGGCGCGATGTAGGCGTGGCCGGGCAGCACGCGCTCGCCGTCGCGGGCCTCGGCCACGCGGATGCGGCACAGGCCGTCCAGTCGCGCCGCGTAGCTCTTGGTGAAGCCGGGCGGCATGTGCTGCGTGATCATCACCGCCGGGCTGTCGGCCGGCAGGTCGGCCAGCAGCTCTCGCGTGGCTTCGGTGCCCCCGGTGGAGGCCCCGATGAAGATGATCTTCTCGGTCGACAGCTGGCCCAGGGATGCAGGCGGCGGCGCCTTGGCGGCCGAGCCGGCCGCATCCGCCGCCCCGGCCACCGGTGCCGCCGCGAGCCGGTGCACGCGTGCCTGGGCGGCGGTGCGGATCTTGTCGGTGATGTCGTCGCCAAGCTGGCGCAGGCCGTCGGCGACGCCGATCTTGGGCTTGGCGACGAAGTCCACCGCGCCCAGCTCCAGTGCCTTCAACGTGACGTCGGCACCGCGCTCGGTGAGGGTGCTGACCATCACCACCGGCATCGGTCGCAGGCGCATCAGCCGGGCCAGGAAGTCGATGCCGTCCATGCGCGGCATCTCGATGTCCAGCGTGATGACGTCGGGGTCGAGATTGCGGATCATCTCGCGCGCCACCAGTGGGTCGCTGGCCGCGCCCACGCAGCACATGTCGCTCTGGCGGTCGATGATCTGCGCCAGCAGCCCGCGCACCAGCGCCGAGTCGTCCACCACCACCACGCGTATCTTGCCGCTCATGAAGCCGGGTCCAGTTTCGGCGGCTAGAACAGATCCACCGAGCCGCCGGCGGCCACCGCCGGCACGGCACGCGCCGCCGCGGCGCGCTCTTGCGCCACCAGGGCGTCGGTGTTGGTCGTGGCCAGTCGCTTGACCATCGCCTTGCCGCTGGCGGGCAGGAAACAGACCTTGCGCGGGCAGGTGTCGAGCACGTCCTTGCTGACCACCGGTATGCGCTCGGTGCGCAGGTAGTCGAGCACGAATTCGGTGTTCTGCTGGCCGACGTTGATGCTGCTCATGCCGCGGATCACCGCGCCGCCGCCGAAGACCTTGGCCTCCATCGTGGCGCGCGTGGCGCCCCGCTTGACCATCTCGCCGATCAGCAGGTCCATCGCGAAGCTGCCATACCTTCCCGTGTCACGGCCGCTGTCGGTGCCGCCGCCGGCATCCGGCAGCAGGAAATGGTTCATGCCGCCGACGCGCCGCTCGCGGTCCCACAGGCAGGCGGCGATGCACGAGCCCAGCGTGGTGAGCAGCAGGATGTTCTCGTCGTGGACGAAGAATTCGCCCGGCAGGATCTTGACCGCGTCGTTGCGGAAATGCGCATCGTAGAAGAAGAACGAAGCCTCGCCCGGCTTGCGCGCGCGCGCCCGCAGCTGCGCCAGGCGGCTGATCGGTGCGGTGGCAGGCGGGGGGACGACGGCGCTCGACATGGCGGGGGTGCGAAGACGTTATCGGCCCGGCAGCGGGGGGCTTGAGCGGGCCGGGGCCGGGCGGCCTACACCCGTTCGTAGACCGTCTTGCCGCGCAGCCGGAAGAGATCCCGCGATTCGGTGAAATTCTCCGAGTGCCCGACGTAGAGCAGGCCGCCCGGCTTCATCGCCGCATGCGTGCGCTCCAGCACGCGGCGCTGGGTCGGTGCGTCGAAGTAGATCATCACGTTGCGGCAGAACACGAGGTCGAAGGGTTCGCCCAGGCTGGCCCAGTTCGGGCTCATCAGATTGAAGACGCGGAACTCGATCAGCCGCGCCAGCTCGGGCCGCACGCGGATGAAGCCGCCGTTGCCGCCGGTGCCGCGCAAAAAATGGCGCTTCAGCCGCTCGGCGCTGAGGCCGCGCGCATCGGCGGCATACACGCCGCGCTCGGCGCTGGCCAGCACCTTGGTGTCGATGTCGCTGCACACCAGCCGCACCGGCGGTGCCGGCCCCAGCGCCTCCAGCGCGGTCATCGCCAGCGAATACGGCTCCTCGCCGGTGGAGGCCGCGTTGCACCACAGGCGCACCGGTTTCCCGCCCGCCGCCGTGCGGGCGCGCAGATCGTCGCCCAGGGCGAGGAAGTGGTGCTCCTCGCGGAAGAAGGCGGTCAGGTTGGTGGTGAGGCAGTTGACGAACTCCTGCCACTCGGCGTCGGCAGCCGGGCCGCCGCGGCCCTCGAGCCAGGCCAGGTAGCCGGAGAACGTGGCGTGCCGGGTCTCGCGCAGGCGGCGCGACAGGCGGCTGTACACCATGGCGTGCTTGCCGGCGTGCAGGCTGATGCCGGCGCGCTGGTGGATGAGCGCGCGCACCCGCTCGAAGTCGCCGTCGGTGAACTCGAACTCGGGCTCGTTGACGGCCGTGGGCAGGGTGGCGCAAGTCGTCATGGCAGGGTGGTTGGGGCGCTCGGCCGGTTCGCAGCCCCGCAGTGTGCGCAGCCGGGCCACCCGTCAGTGCCCGGAATTGGCCACGCGTGGGGGCGCATATCAGCGCTGGCCGCGAGGGGGGCGCTGCTAGACTGCCCCGGACTCGAAGCCTGCCTTGAACCAGTTCGCCACCCTGCCGCCGCCACAGGCGCTCCGACTGGAGCAGGCCCGGCAGTTGCTGGCCCATTCGGGGCTGCACGCGCCGGTCGATGGCGACGGTGTCGCCGGGCTGCAGGCGCTGATCGATGCCCTGGTGGAGCTGTCCAGCCGAGATGCACTCACCGGCCTGGCCAACCGCCGCGCCTTCGACCTGGCGCTGCTGCGCGAGATCGACCGCGTGGCCCGCAGCGGCGAGCCGGCGCTGCTGCTGGCGCTGGACATCGACCACTTCAAGCGCATCAACGACCTGCGTGGCCACCAGGCCGGCGACCAGGTGCTGAAGTCCGTGGCCGCGGCCCTGCTGGACAGCGTGCGGCCGATGGACCTGGTGGCGCGCATCGGCGGCGAAGAGTTCGCCATCATCCTGCCCAACTGCCCCAACAGCTTCGGCCAGACCGTGGCCGAGCGGGTGCGGCGGCGCATCGAGGGCCTGTCGGTGGACGTGGGGCAGGGCCCGCCGATCGTGCTGACGGCCAGCGTGGGCGGCGCCTTCGCGCCGCAGTGGGTGCGCTCGACGCCGGCCCTGTGGCTCGAGCGCGCCGATCAGCAGCTGTACCTGGCCAAGGGCCAGGGCCGCAATCTCGTGCGCCTGGAGCCCAGCGCCGTGTCCGTGGTCAGCAACGAAGAGCGCCGGGCGCTCTTCGAGACCTCGCAGTTTCAGGATCTCGAATGACGGAATCGAAGGCACAGGCGGTCACGTCCCGGATCATCGCGGTGACCAGTGGCAAGGGCGGCGTGGGCAAGACCTTCGTCGCCGCCAACCTGGCCGCGGCGCTGGCGCGCGGTGGTCGCAAGGTGCTGGTGCTGGATGCCGACCTGGGGCTGGCCAATCTCGACGTGGTGCTGAACCTGTACCCGAAGATCACGCTGCACGATGTGTTCACCGGCAAGCACACGCTGGCCGAGGCCATCCTGCCCGCGCCGGGCGGTTTCGAGGTACTGCTGGCGGGCTCGGGCATGGTCGAGTATTCGCGCATGACGCCCGAGCTGCGCGAGCAGCTGCAGGCCGTCATCGCCGAAGTCGCGCCCCGCTTCGACCATGTGCTGCTGGACACCGGTGCCGGCATCTCCGACGTGGTGCTCTACACCGTGTCGCTGGCCGGTGCGCTGCTGCTGGTGGTGACGCCCGAACCCACCTCGCTGACCGACGCCTACGCCACCATCAAGGTGCTGGCCACCACGCAGGGCCGGCGCCAGGTGGGCCTGGTCGTGAACCAGACGCGCCAGCCGGGCGAGGGCCGCAGCGTGCGCCAGCAGCTGCAGCAGGTGGTGGACCGCTATGTCAACCCCACGCTGACGAGCCCGGTGCGCATCGATCTGCTGGGCGAGGTGCCGCTGGACGGGGCGGTGCGCGAGAGCGTGCAGCGCCGCCAGCTGCTGCTGAACCTGCTGCCGGGCGCGCCTGCGGCCATCGGCATCGTCGGCGTCGCGACGCGGCTGCTGGCGTGAGCGGCCCGGCCGGGCAGGGCGGCGCCGAGCCGACCCCGTTTCAGCGCCTGGGCGGCGAGGCCGGCCTGCGCGCGCTGGTCGACCGCTTCTACGACCTGATGGATCTCGAGCCCTCGTACGCCCGGCTGCGCGCGCTGCACCCGCAAGCGTTGGAGGGCTCGCGCGAC
This sequence comes from Burkholderiales bacterium, assembly GCA_028872015.1. GTDB lineage: Bacteria > Pseudomonadota > Gammaproteobacteria > Burkholderiales > Burkholderiaceae_C > Rubrivivax. Next base: position 51,484 of record JAGWLO010000008.1, read on the forward strand.
AAGCTGTTCTGGTTTCTCTGCGGCTGGCTGGGCGGCCCCGACCACTACCAGCAGCGCTTCGGCCATCCCATGCTGCGCGCCCGCCACCTGCCGTACGCCATCGGCCGCGTCGAGCGCGACCTGTGGCTGGCCTGCATGACCCAGGCCCTGCACGAGTGCCAGGTCGCCCCGGCGCTGGCGCAGCGCCTGGCCGAATCGTTCCACGGCACCGCCGACTGGATGCGCAACCGGCGCACCGAGGGCGAGGCTGGCTGATCCGGGCCGACCCTGCCTTCAGCCGCCGCTGTCGCTGGCGCCGCCGCGGCCCGCCAGCAGCACGATCAAGGCCCCGGCCCCGCCCAGCGGCGCGCTGGCCTGCGTGAAGGCGATCACGGCCTCGCTCTGGCCCAGCCAGCGCTGCACCTTGCCCTTGAGCACGGGTTGCCGTCCCGGCGAGCCGTGCCCCTTGCCGTGAACCACGCGCAGGCAACGCTGGCCGCGCAGTGCCGCGCCCCGCACGAACGCGGCCAGGCTCTCGCGGGCTTCTTCCCGGCGCAGGCCGTGCAGGTCGAGCTCGGCCTGGATCGACCAGTGCCCGCGCCGCAGCCGCGTGACCACGTCGGTGCCCACGCCGGCGCGGCGGAAGCTCAGGCCATCGTCGGTGAGCAGCAGCGATTCGATGTCCACCTCGTCGGACATCGCCTCGGCCAGCGCGGCCTGCTCGTCCAGCTCACGCTGGCGGGGCAGCGGCGCCGGCCGTGGCCGCGCGGGCAGCGCCAGCCCGTGCGGCGGCAGCGGCGTCACCGCGCCCACGGCGTCGGCGAACTGGCGCTGGCGCCGCTGGGCTTCGGCGCGGGCGGCGCGCTGCCGCGCCGCCTGTTCGGCCGCTTCGCGCTCGCGCTGGCGCAGCGCGTCGCGCAGCGCGGCAAGCGCGGCCAGCCCGGACGGACGCGGTGGCCTGCGGGCCTTCATCCGAGCAGCCCGCGCTCGGCCATCGAGACCACCTGGCCCTGGCCGACGACGATGTGGTCCAGCACCCGCACGTCCACCAGCTGCAGCGCGGCCTTCAGTGCCTGGGTCAGGAACTCGTCGGCGCGCGAGGGCTCGGCCACCCCCGAGGGATGGTTGTGCGCCAGCACCACCGCGCCGGCGTTCAGCGCCAGCGCGCGCCTGACCACCTCGCGCGGGTGCACGCTGGTCTGCGTCAACGTGCCCTGGAACAGCTCTTCCAGCCGCAGCAGCCGGTGCTGGCTGTCGAGAAACAGGACCGCGAACACCTCGCGCTCGTGCCGGCCCAGCTGCAGCGCCAGGTAGTCCTTGACGCGGCCCGGATGGTCGAACACCGGCGCGGCCTGCAGCTGCTGCGCCAGCGCCCGGCGCGCCATCTCCACCACCGCCAGCAGCTCGGCCCGCTTGGCCGGGCCCAGGCCCTTGATCGCCGCCAGCCGCCCGGGCGGGGCGCTCAGCAGGCCGGCAAAGCCGCCGCACTCGTCCAGCACCTGGGCCGCCAGCGCGAACACGCCGTGGCCGCGGTAGCCGGTGCGCAGCAGCAAGGCCAGCAGCTCGCCGTCGGCCAGCGCCGCGGCGCCGCGGGCCAGCAGCTTCTCGCGCGGGCGCTGCTCGGGCGGCAGGTCCTTCATGGGCTCCCCGTAGAATCTGCGGCAGTCTATGCGACCCCTGCGCACCCCCTCGACCCCCTTCTGCAGACCCCTCCCGTGGACCCCAGCGCCAACCTCGTCCGGGCCGGCTCGTTCCTGACGCTGCACTACCGGCTGTCGGGGCCGGACGGGGCCGACGTGGTCAACACCTTCGACGCCCAGCCGGCCACGTTGTCGCTGGGCACGGGCCAGCTGGCGCCGGCGATCGAGGCGCACCTGATCGGCCTGCCCGAAGGGGCGCACCACACCTTCGAGCTGCCTGCCGGCGCCGCCTTCGGCCAGCGCAGCCCCGAGCTGCTGCAGCGCGTGAAGCTCAGCCTGCTGCGCGAGCTGGGCGAACCCGATGCCGAGTACGCGGTGGGCGACGTGGTCGAGTTCCCCACGCCCGACGGCGGCGGCACCTACGCCGGCGTGGTGCGCGAGCGGGGCGAAGGCTGGCTGCTGTTCGATTTCAACCATCCGCTGGCGGGCCGCCCGGTGCGCTTCGAAGTCCAGCTGCTGGGGGTGCTGTGACGACCCCGGCGGCCGGTCTGCAAGAGGTGCTGCTGGCCGAGCCGCGCGGCTTCTGCGCCGGTGTCGACCGCGCGATCGAGATCGTCGAGCGGGCGCTGCTCAAGCACGGCGCGCCCATCCACGTGCGGCACGAGATCGTGCACAACACCTACGTCGTCGACGACCTCAAGGCCAAGGGCGCGATCTTCATCGAAGACCTGGCCGACGTGCCGCCCGGGGCCACGCTGGTCTTCAGCGCTCACGGCGTGAGCCAGGCCGTGCGGGCCGAGGCGGCGCGGCGCGGTTTCCGCGTCTTCGACGCCACCTGCCCCCTGGTGACCAAGGTGCACGTCGAAGTGGCCAAGCTGGCGCGCGAGGGCTACGAGTTCATCATGATCGGGCACAAGGGCCACCCCGAGGTCGAGGGCACCATGGGCCAGCTGAACGACGGGATCTACCTGGTCGAGGAAGCGGCCGACGTGGCGGCGGTGCACCCGCGCGGCGACAAGCTGGCGGTGGTGACGCAGACCACGCTGTCGGTGGACGACGCGGCGGCGATCCTGAGCGAGGTCAAGCGCCGCTTCCCGCACGTGCGCGAGCCCAAGCAGCAGGACATCTGCTACGCCACCCAGAACCGGCAGGACGCGGTCAAGCTGCTGGCGCCGGCGGTGGATGTCCTCATCGTCGTCGGCAGCCCCAGCAGCAGCAACAGCAACCGCCTGCGCGAGCTGGCGCAGCGCCTGGGCACCGCAGCCTACATGGTCGAGGGCGCGCAGGATCTGCAGCCGGACTGGTTCGAGGGCCGCAGCCGCGTCGGCCTCACCGCTGGCGCCTCGGCGCCCGACGTGCTGGTGCAGCAGGTGATCGCGCGCCTGCGCGAACTGGGCGCCACCAGCATCCGCCACATGCGGGGCGTGGTCGAGAACGTGCGCTTCCCGCTGCCCAGCGGCCTGGGCGACCGCAGCATGCGCGAGGCGGCTGCGTCCCGATCCTGACCGCCGCCGCCTCGCCATCCCGATCCCGATGCGGGAACGACGGCGCCCCTCGCGGCGCCGTCGGCCCATCCGCCAGAACCCCGAAGGACTGTCCATGCTCGACATCAACCTGCTGCGCCGCGACCTGCCCGGCGTGGTCGCCCAATTGCAGCGGCGCAAGCACCCGCAGCCCTTTCTCGACCTGCCGCGCTACACCGCGCTGGAGGCCGAGCGCAAGCAGATCCAGACTGCCACCGAGCAGCTGCAGGCGCAGCGCAACGCGGCCAGCAAGCAGATCGGCCAGCGCAAGGGCCGCGGCGAGGACACCGCGGCGCTGATGGCCGAGATGGGCGGCATCGGCGACCGGCTCAAGGCCGGCGCCGAGCGCCTGGAGGCGATCCAGGCCGAACTGCAGGCGATGCTGATGGCGCTGCCCAACCTGCCGCAGGCCGGCGTGCCCGACGGCGCCGACGAGGGCGCGAACGTCGAAGTCCGGCGCTGGGGCACGCCGCGGGCGTTCGACTTCGCGCCGCGCGACCATGTCGACATCGGCGCCCCGCTGGGGCTGGACGCGGCCACCGGCGCGCTGCTGTCGGGCTCGCGCTTCACCTTCCTGCGCGGCCCGGCGGCCCGGCTGCACCGCGCGCTGGCGCAGTTCATGCTGGACGTGCAGACCGCTGGGCACGGCTACACCGAGTGCTACACGCCCTACATCGTGAACCGCGAGATCCTCGAGGGCACGGGGCAGCTGCCCAAGTTCAAGGAAGACATGTTCTGGGTCCTGCGGGGCGGCGACGAGGCGCAGGCCGAACAGTACCTGATCTCGACCAGCGAGATCTCGCTCACGAACACGGTGCGCGAGCAGATCCTCGACGCCGCCGTGCTGCCGATCAAGCTCACCGCGCACAGCCCCTGCTTCCGCTCGGAAGCCGGCAGCGCCGGCCGTGACACGCGCGGCATGATCCGGCAGCACCAGTTCGACAAGATCGAGATGGTGCAGGTGGTGGCCCCCGAACACAGCGACGCCGCGCTCGAGCAGATGGTGGGCCACGCCGAAGCCATCCTGCGCCAGCTCGAGCTGCCCTACCGCGTGGTGCTGCTGTGCACCGGCGACCTGGGTTTCGGCGCGGCACGCACCTACGACCTCGAGGTCTGGTTGCCGGCGCAGAACACCTACCGCGAGATCAGTTCGTGCAGCAACTGCGAGGCCTTCCAGGCGCGCCGCATGCAGGCCCGCTACCGCACGGCGCAAGGCAAGACCGAGTTCGTGCACACGCTCAACGGCTCGGGCCTGGCCGTGGGCCGGGCCCTGGTGGCGGTGCTCGAGAACCACCAGCAGGCCGACGGGTCGGTGGCCGTGCCGGCCGCGCTGCGGCCCTATTTGGGCGGCCTCGAGCGGCTGCAGCCGTGACCGGGTGATCCGCTAGAATCACGGGCTGCGTATGCGGCGCGACCCTGCTGCAAACGCGCTGCGTCCCCCGGGGCGCAGCCGACCCAGGAAAGGTGGCAGAGTGGTCGAATGCGCCGGACTCGAAATCCGGTGTACGGTTTCTACCGTACCGAGGGTTCGAATCCCTCCCTTTCCGCCAAGTGCTTGTCGCGCACGTACCGAGTAGCACAAAAGTGACGGCGGGTGCGCAGGGCTGACCATGTCAGCGGGGGCTCGTTGCTACCCGGTCCTACCCAGCAGACGTCGGTTTCGCGCTGTCTCCGGCGCATCGCGCCGCAAAGACTGAATATCGAAACGAGAGCGCCGACTGCATGCGCTCTGGCGCCAGCCCGGCCTTCAGGTCACTGCGTGAATCACGACCGGTCTCGATCGTCGACGTGCTGGAGCAAGCCGGGCTGGTCGCCACCGAGAAGGTCAGGCGGGTACGCAACTGCCGGCGCGGGCAGGGCGCGCTGGACGAGGAGTGGTCCTGGCTCGAGCGCTACCGCCGCATGTGGACGGCGCGCTTCGATGCGCCGGGCAAGGTGGTCGAGGAACTGAAACGCAAGGAGACAGACGATGGTCGAAAGCAGTGAGCCCACCGGCGCGAAGCATTCCACCTCGGCGGAGCGCAAGTCCGACCTCGAAGTGATCGTCAGGCGCAGCTTCGACGCGCCCGCGCGCTTGGTGTTCGAGGCTTGGACTCGGCCCGAGCTGTTCAGGCCGTGGTGGGTGCCGAAGTCATCCGGTCTCACGCTGTTGTCCCTGGACCAGGACGTACGCGTGGGCGGCGCCTACCGCCTTGTGTTCGACCTCGGCGACTCGAAGACGATGACCTTCTTCGGCACGTACATCGAGGTGACACCGCCGTCACGCCTGTCTTGGACGAACGAGGAAAGCGACGACGGTGCCGTGACCACGGTGACGTTCGAGGAGCAGGACGGCCAGACGCACCTGACGTTCTCCGAGCGCTACCGGACGAAGGAAGCGCTCGACCGCAACATCGGGAGCACCGAGGGGCTGCCCGAACAGTTCGCGCAGCTGGATGCGCTGCTTTCCACGCTCGTCTGACAGCGATCGCTTCCTTCGAGGCGTCCCTTTGGCGGCGTGTCCCAGTCGCCGCTGTCGATGATCGGACGCTCCTCGCCGGCAGTGAGGTTCGACCGTTCGCCTACTGCCTACGCCTGAGTTCACACCCGGGCCCCTGAAGTCGCCGGGTGCCGGCTCAGGCTCCGAAAGCCGATCAGGCCGGGGCGTACAACACGTTGATGCGCGCGACATACTTGGCCACCGGGCCGAGCACTTGGGCGCCGATGTGCAGCACCGACCCGGGGCCGAAGCCGTGGCGGAAGAACAGGGCACTGCCTTTGGACGGCGTCACGTCGTACACGCTGCCATCGGGTCGGAACAGCCGTGTCTGCCCGCCGCGGACACCGTCCTCGGGACCGTTGAGGTAGACGAGCATGGTCAGGCACGAGCGCACGGTCGGCCACTGCACCATCGTGCGACGGTCGTCGCTCAGCCCGAAGCCGGGCCAGTCGCCGTCGGTGTGCCGGTTGAAGATGTCGCCGTCATCGTAGCGGTACATGTTCAGCCTCCGGCTCAGCCGCGGGTGCAAGCGCCAGCCGTCGATCTGCGCTGGCAGCAGGTGCTGCATGCGCTCGAACATCGGCTCGAGCAGCCCGGCGTCGGCGACCCAGTGCACTGACTTGTTCATCCGCATGCCCGGTGGCGTCTGGATGCCCGGCGCCTCGTCGTGGTAACCGAAGCGTTCGCTCGCCTCGACGATCGCGTCGGCCTCGTCGGCATGAAGCAGGCCACGGATCTCGAACGCCAGCAGGCCGCCGAGATCGATCTCATGCCGCGTGGGCACCGGCGCGCCGTCGCGGCGCAGGACGAGCCGCGGCGCCTCCGTCGCGAAGGCGTGGATCGGGGTGTCGGGCACCACGCCGCCCATCGGCAAGGATCCTGGCAGCCGGGCGACCACGCTGGCGGGCGGCCATGCGGACTCGGTCGTCGAGCTGTCGAGGGCGGGAGCGTGCATCGGAGCCGCGGTGGATCAGGGAGCTTCAAATGGTAGCGCAGCGCCAGGGGCCGGCTTGCCGATGTGCCCGATGGGCAAGGGCAGCCGCGCGAACGCTCCACGGGTCGATTTGCCGTACCGTGGGTTCGAAACCCTGCCTTTTCCGCCAGCGCCAGGCCCCCCCGGCGGGGAACACCCGAGCCGAGCGGCTCAGGCATCCAGCCACGCCCGCTGCGTGCCCAGGTTCAGCGACCAGCTGCCGTGCAGGTTCCAGACTTCGGAGCGGTAGACGGCCGGTCGCTCTTGCGCGTCGCCCGGCGGCGGGTCGGCCAGGCCTCGGGCGGCGGCGGCGTCGAGCTTGTGGGCGACGAGCCGGGCGCAGTGGTGCAATGCTTCCAGATCCCGGGTGTCGATGTCGGGCCGCGGCGCGGTGCTGAAGCAGCACAGGGTGCCGAAGATGCGGCCGTTGCCGAGCACGACGGGCGTGCCCAGGTGGGCGCCGATGCGAAACGGCATCGGCGGCAGGTCGACGCCGGGGTCGAGTGCGGCCACGTCGCGCACCAGCTCGGGCAGTCGGCCGTCGACCACGCGCTGGCAGAACGACAGTTCCAGGTCGTGGCCGGTGCCGGGCTCGACCGGCAGCGCGCCGGGGGCGCGGTCGACGAATCGGAAGACGCGCTGCCCGCCGGTGAATTCGGCCACGAAGACGACGTCCAGCGCCAGCCGCTCGCGCAGCGCATGCAGCACGGACTCGACGACGCCGTCGGCCGTGGCGTCGGCGGCCAGCAGTTGCGACACCGCGGCGTGCAGGTCCTGGTGGTCACGGGTGGGAGTCGGCATGCTGTTTCTCCTCCTGCCACGCATCGTAGCGGCGTACCGGCCATGGCGTGCGCCGCCGCGATAATGCGTCGATGACCGCGTTCTACTGGGTGATGGCCGTGCTGATCGTGGGCACTTTCGTGCCGTCGGCGCTGTACCTGCTGCTGTACCTGGTTACCGGCGAGGACGGCTCGATGCGGCGCGCGCGCGCGCTGTGGAGCTTCACGCGCGTGCTGACGTTGTTCGGCGTGAACCTGCTCATCTGGGGCCACGTCGTCGTCGGCTTGTGGCGCATCTGGTTCCGTTGATCCCGCGCTGAGCCGGCGGCGCGGCGTCAGTCGTAGCTCGGGTTCATGGCCTGCCCACCGCCGGCCGGTGCCCGGCGCGCCGGCTCGAGCGTGGTCGCAGCGGCTGCTTCCAGGCAAGCACTGCAGCCCGAGCGCGGCCGGGTACCGCGGCACAATCCGGGCGTGCTGCTTCCATCATCCCGGCTCCGTGCCATGCCCCGCCGCAGCGGCCGGCCGGCGCTGTGTCTGGCGCTCTCGCTGGCGCTGGCGGCCGGCGGTTGCGCCACCCGGGCCGCCGACGTGGCGCCCGCGCCCACCAACCCAGCCGAGTTCCTGGCCTGGGACTGCTCGCACATCGACGACGAGCTCGATCGCGTGCAGCTGCATGCGGTGGACGTGGCCTATGCCGTCGACCAGCGCGCGGCCACCAACATCGTCGCCCTGGGCGTGGGCCTGTCGGTGTTCTGGCCGGCACTGGTGGCCATGCGGCCGGCGGGCCTGGACGCGGCCGAGCTGGCGCGGCTGAAGGGGCGCTTCGAGGCCCTGCATGCGGCGGCGCGCAGCAAGGGCTGCCCGCCCGCTGCCGACCGGCTCAGTGCGGCGCACGCCGCCGCACTGCCGCTGACCGTGGGCGACCGGCTGGTCTACGAAGACCGGCCGGGCCCGCACCGCGCCGCCGGCCAATGGGTGCTGCGGCTGACCGCCATCCACCGCGGCGAGCTCGACTACCGCGTGCTGGCGCCGCGCTCGCAGGCCGACGCGCCCGACCCGACCTGGCGCCAGGATCTGGTGGGCAACGTGCTGGCAGCGCCGCCGGGGGCGCTGCAATGGCCGCACCTGCTGCGCAGCGATCTGAAGCTGGGGGCGATCGTCGGCGGCGATCTCGGCGTCGCCGGCGATCCCTTCACGCACGCGCGCCTGCTGGGGCAGGTCGTGGCCGTGGGGCCGCAGGACGTGGCGGGGCGCCACTTCGACGCCGCCGTGGTCGAGCTGTTCGGCGACGCCCCCAGCGGCAATGCCAGCACCCGGGTCGAGGGCGCGATCGTGGTCGACCGCGTCAACGGCGTTCTGCTGCGGCTGGACCTGCGCAGCGCGAACCCGAGCTTTTCGCTGCAGCGGCGGCTGGTGCGGGTGGAGTCCGCCGGCGGCTGAGCCGCCCCGGCAGCCCCGGCCGTCCGGGCCGTCCGGGCCACACAGAACTTTACGCCCTGCCCACAGCGGCGACATGCGGCCGGCCGAGCATCCGGATCACTGTCACTGCCGGATCAGGAACCGTGATGAACAGCTCGATCGCCACCGCCCGGGGCCCGCGTGCCCACCCCTACCGTCTGCTGCTGGCCACGGCGCTGGTGGCCCTGGCCGCCGGCCTCGGCCTGCCCCGGCTGGCCCAGGCGGCCGCCTGGCACCACGGCGGGCCCGACGCCATGGGCCCCGGCATGATGATGATGGGTCCGCGCCTGCTCGACCGCGTGAACGCCACGCCGGCCCAGCGCGACCAGATCAAGCAGATCATGGAGGCCGCGCGCAAGGATCTGCAGCCGCTGCACGAGCAGGCGCGCCGCCTGCACGAGCAGGGCATGGCCCTGTTCACGCAGCCCACCATCGATGCCAACGCCGCCGAGGCGCTGCGCCAGCAGGCGCAGGCACTGCACGACCAGGCCAGCCGCCGGATGCTGCAGGCCATGGTGGATGCGGGCAACGTGCTCACGCCGCAGCAGCGCCAGCTGATGGCCACGCAAATGCAGCAGCGCCAAGCCCTGATGCACCAGCAGCGCGCCGAGCGCGCGGCACTGGACGGCGCGAAGCCGTGACCGGCGTGGGGCCGGGTCGGCGCTATGCTGTGCCTGCCCGTCGGGCCGGCATCGCGCTGCCGGCCCCTGTCGCCCCGGCGCGCAGCCGGGGTCTTTCTGCGAGTACCTTGCCGCGATGAACCGCCTGCTGCTGATCGACGACGACCTGCGCCTGACCGACATGGTCAGCGGCTACCTGCGCCAGAACGGCTTCGAGGTCGATGCCGCCGGCTCGCTGGCCGCCGGCCGCGAGCAGCTCAAGCAGGGCCTGTTCGACGCCCTGGTGCTGGACCTGATGCTGCCCGACGGCGACGGCCTGGACTTCACGCGCGAGCTGCGCAGCCAGGCCCGCACGCGCCGCCTGCCGCTGCTGATGCTGACCGCGCGCGGCGAGCCGCTGGACCGCATCGTGGGCCTGGAGATCGGCGCCGACGACTACCTGCCCAAGCCCTTCGAGCCACGCGAGCTGCTGGCGCGCGTGAAGGCCTTGCTGCGCCGCGCCGCGCCCGACGGCGGCGACGACGAGGTGCTGGTCTTCGGCCGCCTCGAGGTCGACCTGGGCGCGCGCCAGGCGCGGCTCGACGGTCAGCCCTGCGACCTCACCAGCCACCAGTTCGAGCTGCTCACGGTGCTGGCCAAGAGCCCGGGCCGGGTGCTCTCGCGCGACCAGATCATGGACTCGCTGAAGGGCCATCCGCTGGAGGCCTTCGACCGCAGCATCGACGTCCACATCTCGCGCATCCGCTCGGTGATCGAGGACGACCCGAAGGCGCCCAAGCGCGTGCTCACGGTGCGCGGCGCGGGCTACGTGTTCGCCAAGAAGCAGGACGCCCACGAGTAGCCGCGGATGCGCTCGCTCTACCTGCGCATCTACCTCACCGTCGTCGCCGTGCTGGCGCTGTTCGCGCTGGTCTCGGGCTGGCTGCTGCAGCACCACCTGACGCAGGAATCGGTGCGGATGGAGGCCGCCATCCACGAGCGCATCGTGGCCTGGGGCGAGCTGCTCGAGCGCGCCATGCCGCCGGCCGACGCACCGCGCGACGAGCAGCGCGCGGTGCTGCAGGAGTGGTCGCAGCGGCTGCGCGTGCCGATGGCGCTGGACGACGCGCAGGGCCGGCGCCTGGCCGTCTCGCCGTCCTTCGTGCGCCGCGAGCTCGGGCCGCGGGCGCTGCTGACGCGGGTGCAGGACATCGCCTTCGCCGACGGCCGCACGCTGCACGTGCTGCGCGGCGTGCCCCACCCGATGCCGGGTCGCGGCCCCGGCGCGCTCGGCCCCTGGCCCGACGGGCTGGGCCTGGCGCTGCTGCTGCTGGCGCTGTTCGTGGCGGTGGCGGCGGGGGCGTGGCCGGTGGTGCGGCACCTCACGCGCCGGCTCGAGGCGCTCAAGCGCGGCGTCGAGGCCTTCGGCGCCGGCGCGCTGAGCCAGCGCGTGGCCGAGGAGGGACGCGACGAGGTCGCGGCGCTGGGGGCCAGCTTCAACCGTGCCGCGGCGCGCATCGAGGCGCTGCTGCGCTCGCACCAGAGCCTGCTGGCCAACGCCAGCCACGAGCTGCGCTCGCCGCTCGCACGGCTGAAGATGGCGGTGGCGATGATCGACGGCGCCGCCCCGCCGCAGCGGCTGGCCCTGCGGCGCGAGATCGACACCGATATCGCCGAGCTCGACGCCCTGGTCGAGGAGGTGCTGCTGGCGAGCCGGCTCGACGGCGCGACCGCGCCGATCGACGACAGCCATCCCGTGAACCTGCTGGGCGTGGCCGCGGAAGAGGCCTCGCGCGTGGGGGCGGCCGCGCTGGGCGACGACGTGCAGGTGCCGGGCGAAGAGCGGCTGGTGCGCCGCGCCCTGCGCAACCTGCTCGAGAACGCGCGCCGCTACGGCGGCGACGAGGTCGAGATCGAGGTTCGCGCCCAGGGCGCGCTGGCCGAGGTGTCGGTGCGCGACCGCGGCCCGGGCGTGCCGGAGGCGCACCGCGAGCGCATCTTCGAGGCCTTCTTCCGCCTGCCCGGCCATGCCGAGCGCGAGGGCGGCGTGGGGCTGGGCCTGTCGCTGGTGCGGCAGATCGCCGAGCGCCACGGCGGTAGCGTGCGTTGCGAGCCGCGCGCCGGCGGCGGCAGCTGCTTCGTGCTGCGCCTGCCGCTGCGGGCCGGTGCTGCCGCCGGCCCCGGGCCGAGGGCCGGGACCGGGGCTACGGCAGCGCCGGGTGGTGCGGCTGGCGCCGCAGCCATGCGAACATGAAGCCGCTGAGCGCCAGTGCCGCCAGCACCAGCCCGGCGGTGGCGGCGAACCAGAAGCCGCCGGCACCCTGCAGCGCCGGCGCCACGCCGCCGGGCACGTCGAAGGCCAGCAGCCAGCCGCCGCCCAGGCCCACGCCCCACATCGCGCCGACGTAGATCAGCATCGGCACGAGCGCGATCTTGTGGGCCCGCAGCACGTAGGCGGCGATGGTCTGCGCCGCATCGGCGACGTGGAACACGGCCACCCAGGCCACCAGCGGCAGCGCCGCCGCGATGACCGCGCCGTCCGACGAGTACAGGCCCAGCAGCGGCCGCCGTGCCGTGTACACGGCGCTGCCCATCAGCGCGGCCAGCGCGCAGCCCAGCACGAGGCCGTGCCAGCCGGTGCGGCGCGCATCCTGCGGCCGCCCGGCGCCCAGGCTCTGCGCCACCAGCGTGCTGGTGGCGCTGGCCACGGCCAGCGGCATCATGAACAGGATCGAGACGATGTTGGCGGCGAGCTGGTGCCCGGCCACGGCGGTGGTGCCGATGCGGGCGATGAAGACCGCCATCAGCGCGAAGCCGCTCACCTCCACCAGGATGCCGGCGCCCATCGGCAGGCCCAGCCGCAGTTGCGCCCGCAGTGCCGCAGCGTCGGGGCGCAGCGGCTCGTGGCGGAAGAGGGCGAACGGGGCGTAGAACGGGTCGCGCCGCAGCAGCGCCAGCGCCGCCACGGCCTGCGCCCACATCGCGATGCAGGTGGCCAGGCCGCAGCCGAAGACGCCCAGCGCCGGCAGCCCCAGGCCGCCGGCACCGAACACCAGCAGCCCGGTCAGCGGCAGCTTCAGCGCCAGGCCGGCGAGCTGCAGCGCCATCACCGCCTTCGGTCGCGAGACCGCGATGTTGAAGCCGCGGTACACCGTGAACAGCAGCGAGGCCGGCAGCGACCAGCCCAGCGCCAGCAGGTAGCCGCGCACCTTGGCCGCCACCTCGGGCCCGGCCCGCGCCAGCGCCAGGAAGGGCGCCGGAAACGCCAGCAGCGCGCAGCCCAGCAGCGACAGCACCAGCACCAGCCAAAGTGCCTGCCGCGCCTGGTGGCCGGCCTCGCGCGGGCGGCCGGCGCCGTGCAGCTGCCCCACCACCGGGGCCAGCGCCAGCAGCACGCCCATGAAGCCGATGAACACCGTGACGAAGGCTGCCGAGCCCACCGCCAGCGCCGCCAGGTCGGCGGCCGAGCTGCGTGCCAGCAGCAGCGTGTCGATGGTGCTGAACGCCAGCACCGAGAGCTGGCCCACGAACACCGGCCACGCCAGCGGCGCGATGCGACGCGCGCTGTCGCGCCACATCGCGGCGCGCGCCGTCACGTCGAGATCACCGCGCCGGTGCCGGGGGCGGGCCCAGGCTGTCGGGCGGCGGGTGGTCGATGCCGCTGGCCAGCCGGGCACGCTCGGCATAGCGGTTGAAGCGCCAGGCCGTGCCTTCCTGCGTGATGCGGCGCCACACCGCGCGCTTCTCGGCCGGGCTGTAGGCCGGCCAGTGCTGCACCTCGTCGAAGCTGCGGCCGCAGCCCTTGCACACGGCATCGCCCTGGCTGGTGGAGCAGATGGCGATGCAGGGCGCGTCGGGCGTGCCGGCGTACCAGGCCAGCCAGGCCTGGCGCGCCTGCCCGGGCAGGGTGGCCTCGTCGCACAGCGGCTCGCGGTAGTACACCATCAGCGCGTACACCTCGGCCAGCGCGCGCACCTCGGGGCAGGCCGTGATGCCGTCGGGCGAGGGCGAGCGCTCGCGCCACCAGTTGATGGCCGACTCGATGTCGGTGATGTGGATGCCGGCCATGCCGCGGACCGCGCCTAGCTGCCGCGCCGCGCGCGCACCGCCTGCGCCAGCGCCGCCAGCACGGGCACGGTCTGGGCCCAGCCGATGCAGGCGTCGGTGATCGACACGCCGGGCTGCAGCGGCTGGCCGGGGCGCAGCTCCTGCCGGCCCTCCTCGAGGTGGCTCTCGATCATCACGCCGCCGATGCGCGTGTCGCCGGCGGCGATGCGCGCGGCGATCTCGTGCGCGATGTCGATCTGGCGCCGGGGCTGCTTCTGGCTGTTGGCGTGCGACACGTCGATCATCACCTGCTCGCGCAGCCCGGCCGCGGCCAGCGCGGCGCAGGCCGCGGCCACCGGCTCGGCGCCGTAGTTGGGCAGCCGGCCGCCGCGCAGGATGACGTGGCAATCGCGGTTGCCGCGGGTCTCGAAGATGGCGGCCTGGCCCATCTTGGTCATGCCCATGAAGGCATGCGGCGCGGCGGCGGCCACGATGGCGTCGATGGCCACCTGCACGCCGCCGTCCGTGCCGTTCTTGAAGCCCACCGGGCAGCTCAGCCCCGAGGCCAGCTGGCGGTGGCTCTGGCTCTCGGTGGTGCGCGCACCGATCGCGCCCCAGGCCACCAGGTCGCTGATGAACTGCGGGCTGAGCAGGTCGAGGAACTCGGTGCCCACCGGCAGCCCGAGCTCGACGATCTCGATCAGCAGCCGGCGCGCGCGCTCCAGCCCCTCGTTGATGGCGAAGCTGCCGTCCAGGTGCGGGTCGTTGATGTAGCCCTTCCAGCCGACCGTGGTGCGCGGCTTCTCGAAGTAGCAGCGCATCACCACCAGCAGGGCGTCGGCCAGCGGCGCCGCGGCGGCCTGCAGGCGCTGCGCGTACTCGACCGCCAGGCCATGGTCGTGGATCGAGCACGGGCCGACGACGACGAGCAGCCGGTCGTCCTGGCCGCGCAGCACGGCGGCGATGGCCTCGCGGCTGCGCTCGACCAGGGCCAGCGTGGCGGCCGAGCCGGGCAGCCGCTCCATCAGCAGCGCGGGCGTGATCAGCGGCCGCACGGCCTCGATGCGGGTGTCGTCGATGCGGGTGGTGTCGCGCGTGGGGGTGCGCTGGCCCACCTCGCGGTCGTGCTGGGGATCGTCGAACGGGTTCATGGCGCGATTGTCGTCAACACCCGGGGGATCCGGTGGCCCTTCGCTCCAACGCAGCGGCACGATCGTGCTTGTCAACCCGAGCCTTCGGCGGCCCGCGGCGCCGGCCGGGCCATGGCGCGCAGCCAGACCCAGCGCCCGCGCCGCGCCGACGCGGGCGGCGTGGGTCAGGGCTGGCTGGGTGCGAGAACGAACAGCCGGGGGCCCGGCACGATCAGCGCCGTCATGCCCATGCCACGCAGGGTCAGCGCGGTGAACTCGTTCACGTTCACCGTGCTGCCATTGCTGGCTGTGGCCGGCCCCCCGCTGCGCAGGGTGAACCCATCGCGCGGGTTGTTCGCGAACAGGGTTTCGGGACGCGTCACGGCACTGCCCACGTCCGCCTGGCTGCGCACCCAGCTCTGGGCCGCGGTGTCCACGCTGACGATGGTGTTGGTGGTCGCCCCCACCCCCAGCGTCGAGCGCGCCTGCGCGTCCAGGTAGACGGACCAGCTGGTCGACACCGTGCCGACCGCCGGCAGCGCGTTCCGGCGCTCGTGGGTCCAGACGTGGAAGCTGCCGTCGTCGTCGACGCCCACCGCCATCAGGTCGCCATTGCCGGCGCGGTAGGCGAACACGCGCCCGCCGACGCCGCCGCCCGGCACGTCGACGCTGTCGAAGCCGCCGTCGGCGTTGGCCCGCAGCGCGACGCCGGGCACCACGGTCGGGCAGTCGGCGCTGCGCAGGCTCCAGCTGGCGTTGCTGCAGAACAGCGCCGCGGCACCCAGGCTGCCCGTGCCGTCGAGCGTGAACCGCGCCGACGTGGCGCCGTAGGTGCCGGGTGGCGTGGTGGCGCCCAGGCCGAGGTTGTTCCAGGTGCCCGCCAACTCGGCCAGCGTGTGGGCCTGTGCCGGAAACCCGAGGCCCAGGCGATGGGTCAGCCCGCCGTCGTTGGTGTAGCGCACGACCACGACGCCTGCCGGCGAGACCACGACGTCGTCGCGGCCGGCATTGTCGAGGTAGCGGCAAGGGCCGTTGGCGACCCAGGTGCCGGTGCTGCCGTCGGTGTAGGTCACCTGCAAGGTGGTCGCATCGATGTTGAGCAGGCCGGTCTTGTCCGCGAGCGTGCTGCCTTCGGCCGGTGCCACGACGCGGTAGTTGCCGCTGCGCAGCGCGCCGCAGTTGGCGGCCGCCGGGCGCAGCAATTGCGCCGCCGGCAGCGTGGGCGCGCTGCTGGCCGGCGTGCCGCCGGCGAGCACGTCGACCGAACTGTTGGCCACCGTCGCCGCCAGCGCCGCCAGCGTGCTGCCGCTGGCGGCGAGGGCCTGGCGCAGCCGGTCGAGCGCGCTGTCGTAGGCGTTGCCGCTGCCCGGCGTGGCGCCCGAGGTCAGGGGCCCGGCGAGCAGGTCACCGGCCGGGGAGAGGTCGATGCCGGCCTCCTTCAGCGCGGCCACCACCGCGGCCTGGGCCAGTGCCAGCCGCGCCGGCGTGGCGGCCGCGGCGGCGGTGGCGTCGAAGCCGCCGTAGTAGGCCGCCGGGTCGCGGCCCGCGAGGCCGGCGAGCACGAGCTCCGTTGCCGTCGTCAGGTTGGCGCGCGCGCTGTTGCCACTGCCGACCGCCAGGCCGTGCAGGGCCGTGCCGTCGGCCAGCGTCACGCGCAGGGCGCAGGGCAGGGCCGCGCCGTCGATGCTGAGCGAGTAGCTGCCATCGGTGCCCGTCGTGGTGGAGCCGCTGCCGGTGCTGCACCGCGCATCGACGGGCCGGCTGCCGACCGCCACGCCGGTGGCGGCCGTGCCGGTCAGGGTCAGCCCTTGCGCTTGCGGGGTAGGCGCCGGGGTGCCCCCGCCCCCGCCGCCGCCGCAGGCGGTCAGGGCGGCGGTGATGGCAGTCAGGGCGGTCAGGGCGGCGCCGTGGCCCCCGCGATGCCGGTTCGATGTGTTCATGACTCGATCCTCGTCAGTCGCCACCCGGGTCAGCGGCTGGATCCAGGGTGCCGGGCGCGCACCGAAGGCCGGCCACGGCACACCCGCAGCGGGGCCGAGCGTGCGGCCGGCGGCGGCGGCAAGTCATCGTTACGGCGAATGACGGGGCGATGAAGCAGCGTGGGGTTGGCGGGCGCGGTGGGTCGGGCGCACCGCAGCTTCATCCCGAGTGCGGACATCGACAGCGCGGACAGCGGCCCGGGCTGCAGCGGGGCCGACGGGCGGGCCCAGGAATGCGATCATTCCGCGGCCGCGCCTTCCGTCCCACCTCTTGCCGAGTCGCCTGCCGGCCCGGCCCACCGCCATGACCTCCGTAGCCGTTGCCGACCGTCCCCGGCGCCTGTCCGACCTGCCCGGTCCGCCGGGCCTGCCCTTGCTGGGCAACTCGCTGCAGATCCAGCCCGAGCGGTTCCACCTGCAGCTCGAGGACTGGAGCCGCACCCACGGCGACCCCTACCGGCTGCGGCTGGGCACGCGCCGGCTGCTGGTGGTGGCCGATCCCGCGGCCATCGCCGCGGCGCTGCGCGACCGGCCGGCGGTGATCAACCGCACCGAGCGGCTGGTGCGGGGTGCCACCGAGCTCGGCTTCGGCGGTGTCTTCGCCTCCAACGGCGAGGACTGGCGGCGCCAGCGTTCGATGGTGATGGCGGCGTTCGACCCCGGCCACATCAAGAGCTACTTTCCGTCGCTGGTGCACATCACGCAGCGCTTCCAGCGCCGCTGGCAGCGGGCCGTCGACACCGGCGCGGCAATCGACCTCGGCGCCGACCTGATGCGCTACACGGTGGACGCGATCGCGGGCCTGGCCTTCGGGGCCGACATCAACACGCTGGAAAGCGACGACGAGGTGATCCAGCAGCACCTGGACAAGATCTTCCCGGCGCTGGGCCGGCGGCTGCAGGCCTTCTTTCCCTACTGGCGCTACGTCAAGCTGCCGGCCGACCGCCGGCTCGACCGCCACGTGGCCGCGCTCCGCGAGGCGGTGCAGGGCTTCATCGCCCAGGCCCGCGCGCGGCTGGCGGCCGAGCCGGCGCGGCGCGCAGCGCCGGCCAATCTGATCGAGGCCATGATCGTGGCCCGCGACAGCCCGGCCAGCGGCCTGGGCGACCGCGACGTGGCCGGCAACGTGCTGACCATGCTGCTGGCCGGCGAGGACACCACCGCCAACACCCTGTCGTGGATGGTGTACCTGCTGTCGCGCCACCCGGCCGCCCTGGCGCGGGCGCGCGACGAGGTGCGCGCGGTGCTGGGCGACGACCGCGTGCCCACGCGGCTGGAGCAGCTGGCGGCGCTGGACTACGTGGAGGCCTGTGCCCACGAGACCATGCGCCTGAAGCCGGTGGCGCCGCTGCTGGTGATGCAGGCCGCGCGAGCGACGGTGGTGGCCGGCGTCGCGCTGCCGGCCGGCGGGCTGATGGTGTTCCTCAGCCGGGCCGGCTCGATGGATGCCCGCCACTTCGCGCAGCCCGAGGCCTTCGAGCCGGCGCGCTGGCTGAAGCCGACGGGCCCGCAAGCCGGCGGCGGGGTCGCCGCGCCCGGCTCGGCCAAGCGCGTGAGCATGCCCTTCGGCGCCGGCCCGCGCATCTGCCCGGGCCGCTACCTGGCGCTGCTCGAGATGAAGATGGCGATGGCGATGCTGCTGGGCAGCTTCGAGATCGAGTCGGTCGCCACGCCCGATGGCGGCCCGGCCCGCGAGCGCATGGCCTTCACGATGTCGCCCGTGGGGCTGAAGCTGCGGCTGCGGGCGCGCAGCGACCCGGCCGCCGGGCCCGGAGACCGGCCATGAGCGCGCCCGTGCTGAAGACGCTGCAGGTGGGCGGGCTCGCGATGCAGGTGGCCGAGCAGGGCAGCGGCCCGCTGGTGTTGCTGTGCCACGGTTTCCCCGAGCTGTGGCTGTCGTGGCGGCACCAGCTCGCGGCGCTGGCCGCGGCGGGCTGGCGCGCCGTGGCGCCCGACATGCGCGGGTACGGCGGCACCGCCGCGCCGGCGGCCATCGAGCAGTACACGCTGCTGCACCTGGTGGGCGACATGGTGGGCCTGGTGCAGGCGCTGGGCGAGCAGCAGGCCGTGATCGTGGGCCACGACTGGGGCGCGCCGGTGGCCTGGAACGCCGCGCTGCTGCGGCCCGATGTCTTCCGCGCCGTGGCCGGCATGAGCGTGCCGTTCGCCCCGCCCAGCCCGGTGGAGCTGCTGGCGGCGCTGCGCGCGCAAGGCATCCACGACTTCTACATGCAGTACTTCCAGGAGCCCGGCGTGGCCGAGGCCGAACTCGAGCGCGACGCCGCGGCCACGATCCGCCTGGTGCATTTCAACGGCTCGGGCGACGGCCCCGAGCGCGCCAGCTTCGGCCGGCTGGCCCCCGGTGCGGGCTTCCTGGGCCAGATGGTCGAGCCGGCCGCGCTGCCGGCGTGGCTGCCGGCGGCCGACATCGCGGCCTACGCCGCCGAGTTCCGCCGCACCGGCTTTCGCGGCGCGCTGAACTGGTACCGCAACTTCGGGCGCAACTGCGAGCTGCTGGCGCCTTGGCGCGGGGCCGTCGTCCGCCAGCCTTCGCTCTTCATCGCCGGCTCGCGCGACGGGGTGCTGAAGTTCCCGGCCTCGCGCGGGCAGATCGACAACTTCGGCAAGACGCTGCCGGGGCTGCGCGGCTGCCACCTCCTGGAAGGCGCGGGGCACTGGGTGCAGCGCGAGCGTGCGGCCGAGGTCAGCGAGCTGCTGCTGAGCTTTCTGAGCGGGCTTTGAGCTGCCGGGGCGGCGCAGGGCGCGCAGCCCGACCCCGGATCAGGCGCAGATCACCCGCGGGTCGGCCGGCACCGCGTACAGCGCGCTCACCTCGGCCGCGCGCCGCATCAGCACCTGGCGCTGGTTGACGTAGCCCTTGTCGGTGATCTCGCCGGCAGCGGCACTGGGCGCATCGGGCAGCAGCAGCACCCGCGTGGGCGTCTGCGACGAACCGGCGCCTTCGTCCTTCAAGGCGCGCAGGGCCTGGCGCACCCGCGCGGCCAGCTGCGGGGCTGGCAGGGCGCGGCCGGCTTCGCCGAGAAACACCAGGGCCCCGATCTCGCTGCGGTCGTGGCCGGTGATCACCGCGTCCTGCGCATGCGGCGCCAGTGCCGACACCAGCTTCAGCCGCAGCGTGCCCACGCTGACCCAGGTGCCGCTGCTGAGCTTGAAGTCCTCGGCCACGCGGCCGTCGAAAACCACGCCCTGCAGCGGATCGGCTTCATCCTGCAGCCGGCCCGCGTCGCCGATGCAGTAGTAGCCCTCGTCGTCGAACGCCGCCTGGGTGGCGGCCGGGTTGCCGCGGTAACCGGGGAAGACGTTGTCGCCCTGGACCCGCATCTCGAGCTTGCCCTGGTTGGGCACGAACTTCAGCGCCACGCCGGGCATCGGCAGGCCGATCACGCCAGGGCCCGCCAGCCGCCAATGGGCGTAGGTGACGGCCGGCGCGGTCTCGGTGCTGCCCCAGGAGGTGGTCATCCACAGCGGCTCGTCGCGCACGCGCGCAGCCACGGCCTCCAGCCGCTGCCAGGTCGAGACCGGCATGCCGGCGCCGGCGTAGAACAGCATGCGCAGCCGGCCCAGGAAGTGCCGCGCCAGCGCGGCGTCGTGCTCCAGCGCGGGCAGCAGCATCTCGTAGCCGCGCGGCACGTTGAAGTAGACCGTGGGCTGCACCTGGCGCAGGTGGGCCAGCGTCCGGTCGATGGCGCCGGGCAGGGGCCGGCCATCGTCGATGTAGAGCGTGCCGCCGGTGCGCAGCACCAGGTTCAGGTTGTGATTGCCGCCGAAGGTGTGGCTCCAGGGCAGCCAGTCGAGCAGCACCGGCTTGTCCTGGTCCAGGAAGGGCAGCGTCTGGGCGATCATCTGCTGGTTGGCGCACAGCATGCGGTGGGTGTTGATCACCACCTTGGGCTGCCCGGTGGAGCCCGAGGTGAGCAGGTACTTGGCGTGGGTGTCGGGGGTGAGCGCGGCGTACGCGGCCGCCACGGCCGGCGTCTCGCGCGCAGCCGCCAGCTGCGCATAGGCGACGGCGCCGGGCACGCCGGCGGCGCCTTCGCTGAACACCACCGGCGCGGTCAGCCCCGCGTGGGCCAGCGCGGGGCCGTAGGCCGTCGCCGACGCGGCATACACCAGCGCCGGCTCCAGCGTGTGCAGGATGGCCCGGATGCGGCTGTTGCCGTCCTGCGCCAGCCGGCAGTAGGCGCTGGAGACGCTGCACACCGCGCGGCCCACGTGCATCGCGGCCAGCATCAGCACCAGGTGGTCGATCGCGTTGTCCGACACCACCACCACGGGCCGGCCCGGCGCCAGCTGCAGGTCGAGCAGGGCCTGCGCCACCGCGCCCACCTGCCGGCGCAGTGCGCCCCAGCCCAGCTGCCGCCAGGGCCCGGGGCTGCCGGGCGCGGCGGGCTCGGCCACGGCCAGGGCCTGGGGCGTTGCCTGTGCCCAGCGCTCGAGCCACTCGCCCACGCAGCGCGCGGCGGGCGCCAGGGGCTCGGGCGAGCGCAGCACGAAGGCGCCGCCGCGGAGCTCGGTGCGGATGACGCGGCGCGGCGCGAGCCGGCGCGGGTCGTCGAAGAATCCATCGGGCATGGGGCAGGCTCGAGCCGTGGCAGGGTGGGTGATGCTGGGCTGCCGGCCCGGGCGCCGGCATCCGGACTTGCCCGGCGGTCGCAGGGCCTGCCTGCGCCCGTCTGCCGCGGGGCGTCCTGCCAGAATGGCCGCCGTGTTTGCCGCCGGCAGCACCGGGCCCCGACGCCGAGGATCGCCATGATCGAGCCGCTGCTGCTGACCACCGCCCGCGTGGCCACCTTCGTGGGCCAACGCGTGCTCACCGGGGCCAGCGGCTTCTTCTTCAGCCGCGACGAGCGCCTGTTCCTCGTCACCAGCCGGCATGTGCTGATCGACGCGCCGAGCAAGCACTTTCCGGATCGGCTCGAGGTCGAGCTGCACACCGACGGCAGCAACCTCACGCGCTCCATCGGGCTGTCGGTGCTGCTGTACCACGAGGGCCAGAGCGTGTGGCGCCAGGGCAAGGACGACGGCGGCGAGATCGACGTCGCGGTGATCGAGCTCGAGCCCGCGGCGCTGCCCGAGACGGTGGCGCTGCGCAGCTTCACGCCGGCGCACCTGCAGGGCTCGCTGGACGAGGTGGAGGTGGGCAGCTCGCTGCTGATCGTGGGCTTTCCGCTCGGCTTCCACGACGCGCTGCACCACCTGCCGGTGGTGCGCCAGGCCGCCATCGCCTCCTCGTTCGGGCTGCGCTTCCAGGGCCTGGGCTATTTCCTCACCGACGCCCGCACGCACCGCGGCACCAGCGGCGCACCCGTGGTGATGCGCGATCCGCAAGGTGATCCGGCGCTGCCCTGGAAGCTGCTGGGCGTGCACTCGGCGCGCATGGACATGGGCACGCGCGACCTGCGGCTGGACGAATCGCTGGGCCTGAACTGCGCCTGGTACGCCGACATCCTGCTCACCCTGACGGCCTGAGATCCCGCGGCCGCGGGGCCTGCAATGTTTCAGTTGATGAAGCTGGTCGGCGCGGTGCGGGCGCAAGCCGTTGCTGCGACTTCACCACA
This sequence comes from Burkholderiales bacterium, assembly GCA_028872015.1. GTDB lineage: Bacteria > Pseudomonadota > Gammaproteobacteria > Burkholderiales > Burkholderiaceae_C > Rubrivivax. The sequence goes on from JAGWLO010000008.1 coordinate 73,649, forward strand.
GGCTGGAGAGCCGCATGCACAAGATCCCTTCGCCGTCTCGCCACGGGCCGGCCCTGCTGGCCGCACCGCTGCTGGCGCTGGCCCTGGCGGGCTGCGTCGTCGCACCGCCACGCGCCTACATCGCCGGCCCGACCGTGGCCATCGCGCCACCGCCGCCGGTGCCCGAGGTGGTGGGCGTGGCGCCGGCTTATGGCTACGTGTGGATCGGCGGCTTCTGGAACTGGGTGGGTGGCCGCCACGTGTGGGTGGCGGGCCACTGGGCTGCGCCGCGGCCCGGCTACCGCTGGGTGCCGCACCACTGGGAGCGCGACGACGACGGCTGGCGCCTGCGCGGCGGCCGCTGGGAGCGCTGACGCTGCGCGGTGGGTGCCGCAGGTAGGATAGCCGGCTTCGCGATACCGAAGCCGGGCCTGCGGGCCCGCGATCCCCCCGCGCCATGGACAGCCTGTCGACCCTGCAGTCCTTGGGGCTGAGCCTGCCCAGCCCTGCCTACCTCTTCGGCGCCATCGTCTTCGGCCTCGTGGGGATGGTGGCGTTCCGCCTCGGCCGCCAGCGCGAGCGGCCGGTGACGCTCTGGCTGGGCGTGGCGCTGATGGCCTACCC
>JAGWLO010000009.1 GCA_028872015.1 Burkholderiales bacterium
GCGCGCCGCCTGGGCAACATCGACGCCGACACCGACCAGGCCTTCGCCTGGCAGCCCTTCCTGGTGCTCGACCCGAGCATCAACGCCTTCGCGCTGCCCGGCGGCTACATCGGCGTGCACCTGGGCATGATCGCCATCACCGCCACCCCCGACGAGCTGGCCTCGGTGCTGGCGCACGAGCTCTCGCACGTGACGCAGCGCCACATCGCGCGCGGCATCGCGCCGCAGCAGCGGGCCTCGATGGCCGCGGTGGCGACGATGCTGCTGGGCATCTTCGCCGCGGCGCGCTCGAACAACGCCGACGTCGCCAACGCCGCCATCGCCGGCAGCCAGGGCGCGGCGATCCAGAGCCGCATCAACTACACCCGCGGCTTCGAGCGCGAGGCCGACCGCGTGGGCTTCGGCGTGCTCGTGGCCGCCGGCTACTCGCCGGCCAGCATGGGCGACATGTTCGAGAAGATGCAGACCGCGCTGCGCCTGAGCGACCAGAGCAGCTTCCCCTACCTGCGCGACCACCCCGTCACCACCGAGCGCATCAGCGAGGCGCGCGACCGCATGCTGCTGGTCGAGCACCCCCGGCCCGACCTGCCCACGCTGGAGCACGCGCTGATGGCCGCCCGCGCCCGCGTGCTGATGACCGAAGGCACGCAGGGCCTGCAGCGCCTGGCCGGCGCCGCCACCTCGCCCCTGCGCGGCGACCGCGCGGCGCCGCCGGGCACCGCGGGCATCTCGCTGCTGTACGCCGAGGCGCTGGCCTCGTCGCGCCTGAACGAGCCGGCGCGGGCCGAGCGCGCAGCCGCCCAGGCGCTGGCGCGCGAGCAGGCGCTGCCGCAGCCCGACCCGCGCGCCGGGCGCGACCTGGGCCTGCTGCTGGCCGAGGTGCGCGTGGCCGCCAAGCAGCCCGTGGCGGCGTTGCAGGCGCTGGACGCGCTGCCGCCGCTGGCCGAGGGCGCGAGCGAGCGGCCCGAGCTGCTGCTGCGCGCCCAGGCCACGCTGGACGCCTGGCGCGCCGACCCCGCGCGTGCGCCCGCGCTGCGCCAGATGACCGAGACGCTGCAGACCTGGGTGGCCTTGCGTCCGCAGGACGCGCTGGCCTGGGAGACGCTGTCGCACACCAGCGAGGCCCTCGGGCTGAAGCTGCGCGCGCTGCGCGCCGCCGCCGAGGCGCGCGCGGCGCTGGGCGACCTGGGCGGCGCGGTGGACCGGCTGCGCGCCGCGCAGGCGGCTTCGCGCACGGCCCGCGGGCAGGATTTCATCGAGGCCTCGATCATCGATGCCCGCATGCGCCAGCTGCTGGCGCAGCGCCGTGAACTGGCGCTGCAGGCGCGCGCCGAGGGCCGCCAGCCCGAGTAGCCGCGGCCGCGCCGCGCGCGCCTGCGGCGGCGGCGCCCTCAGGCGCGGCTGAAGAACTGCTCGACCGCGGCGTCGATCACCATGCCGCAGGCGCTGTACAGCAGCGAGCCGATCAGCGCCGCGGCGAAGCCGGTGACGTGGAAGCCGGCCAGGATCGACCCTGCCCACCAGAACAGCAGCGCGTTGATCACGAACAGGAACAGGCCCAGCGTGATCAGCGTCACCGGCAGCGTCAGCAGCACCAGCAGCGGTCGCACCAGCGTGTTCAACAGGCCCAGCACGAAGGCCGCGATCAGGGCCGCGCCGAAGCTCGCGACCCGCACCCCGGGGTACAGCTGGGCCACCAGCAACAGCGCGGCGGCCAGCAACATCCAGCGCACGATGATCTTCATGACCCGAGCATACCGTGGTGCGGATGCCGCTTTTACCTATGAAAATCGCTTCTCAGTGCTGCGGGCAAGGATTACCATCGCGCCTGCTCGCCACCTGGGAAAGACGGTCCCGCACGCCGAGGATCGCAAGGGTGGCGGCATCCATCATCAACTGACGGAGAACATCCAAATGGCAACTGCGAAGAAGGCGACCGCGAAGAAGGCCGCACCGGCCAAGAAGGCGGCCGCGAAGAAGGCTCCGGCCAAGAAGGCGGCCCCGGCGAAGAAGGCCGCGCCGGCCAAGAAGGCGGCCGTGAAGAAGGCCCCGGCCAAGAAGCGCACCCCGAGCGCGGCGTTCATGAAGCCGCTGACCCCCAGCGCCGCCCTGGCCGCGGTCATCGGCGACAAGCCGTTGCCGCGCACCGAGGTGACCAAGAAGGTCTGGGAGTACATCAAGAAGAACGGCCTGCAGGACAAGCTCAAGCGCACCATGATCAACGCCGATGCCAAGCTCAAGGCGGTGGTCGGTGTCAGCCCCATCAGCATGTTCGGCATGACCAAGGAAATCAGCAAGCACCTCAAGTGAGGCGCCGCTGGTGTTGATTTGAAAGAGGCCCCGCGGGGCCTCTTTGTTTTTCGCAACCCGTGCTCGCGAAGGCGGCCGCATCGTCGATTTCAAGGTCCTGCTGCGGCCGCTGAAAGCGGTGAACCTGATCCATCAGCAGATGGGCGCGGCGCTGCCGGCGGGGCCGGGCTGACCGGCTGCGCCACCCCGGTGGCTCGGGACGGCTCGGGCGCCTCAATGGGCTCAAGCGGCCAGCGTCGCCCGCAGAAACCGCCCGGTGTGGCTGCCCGCGTGCGCGGCCACCTGCTCGGGCGTGCCGGCCACCACCACCTCGCCCCCGCCGCTGCCGCCTTCGGGGCCCATGTCGATCAGCCAGTCGGCGGTCTTGATGACGTCGAGGTTGTGCTCGATCACGACGATGGTGTTGCCGGCGTCGCGCAGCTGGTGCAGCACCTTCAGCAGCAGGCCGACGTCGTGGAAATGCAGGCCGGTGGTCGGCTCGTCCAGGATGTACAGCGTGCGGCCGGTGTCGCGCTTGCTCAGCTCCAGCGCCAGCTTCACGCGCTGCGCCTCGCCGCCCGAGAGCGTCGTCGCGGCCTGGCCCAGGCGCACGTAGCCCAGGCCGACGTCGAGCAGGGTCTGCAGCTTGCGCGCGATGTTGGGCACGGCGGCGAAGAAGGCGTGCGCGTCTTCGACCGTCAGCTCCAGCACCTGGGTGATGTTCTTGCCCTTGTAGAGGATCTCCAGCGTCTGGCGGTTGTAGCGCGCGCCGTGGCACACGTCGCAGGGCACGTAGACGTCCGGCAGGAAGTGCATCTCGACCTTGATCACGCCGTCGCCTTCGCAGGCCTCGCAACGGCCGCCGCCGCTGGCGGCACCGACGTTGAAGCTGAAGCGTCCCGGCCCGTAGCCGCGCTCGCGCGCCGCCGGCACCTCGGCGAACAGGTCGCGGATGGGCGTGAACAGGCCGGTGTAGGTGGCCGGGTTGCTGCGCGGCGTGCGGCCGATGGGGCTCTGGTCGACGTTGATGACCTTGTCGAAATGGTCCAGCCCGTCGATGCGCTCGTGCGGCGCGGGCTCGGCATGCGCCTGGTAGAGCTTGCGCGCCACCGCGGCATACAGCGTGTCGTTGATGAGCGTGCTCTTGCCGCTGCCGCTGACGCCAGTGACGCAGGTGAGCAGGCCGACCGGGATCGTGACGCCCACGTTCTTCAGGTTGTTGCCGCGCGCGCCCACGATGGCCAGCGAGAACGGCGCGGCGCCGAAACCGGTGGCCGCGCGCCGGCGCGCGGGCACCGGGATGCGCAGCGTGTGCGCCAGGTAGCGGCCGGTGAGCGACTCGGGGTTCGCCGCCACCTCGTCGGGCGTGCCCTGCGCCATCACGCGGCCGCCGTGCACGCCGGCACCCGGCCCCATGTCGACCACGTGGTCGGCGCTGCGGATCATGTCTTCGTCGTGCTCGACCACGAGCACGCTGTTGCCGAGATCGCGCAGGTGCTTGAGCGTGCCGATCAGGCGCTCGTTGTCGCGCTGGTGCAGACCGATGCTGGGCTCGTCCAGCACGTACATCACGCCGCTCAGGCCGCTGCCGATCTGGCTGGCGAGGCGGATGCGTTGCGCCTCGCCGCCCGACAGCGTGTCGGCACCGCGGTCCAGGCTGAGGTAGCTCAGGCCGACGTCGTTGAGGAAGCGCAGCCGGCTGGCGATCTCGCGCACGATCTTGTCGGCGATCTCGGCCTTGGCGCCGATCAGCCGCAGGCCGTCGAAGATGGCCAGGCTCGCGGCCAGCGTGGCGTGCTCGACGGCGTAGATCGGCGGGCCCTTCACGCCCGGCCCGGTGCCGTCGGCGTGCTGCAGGAAGACATGCCGCGCCTCGCGCCGCAGCCGCGTGCCGTGGCACTGCGGGCAGGGCTTGACGGCCTGGTAGCGCGCCAGCTCTTCGCGCACCGTGGCCGAATCGGTCTCGCGCCAGCGCCGCTCGAGGTTGGGCAGGATGCCCTCGAAGGGATGCTTGCGCTTGACGTTGCGCGGCCGGCCCTTCCGGCCCTGGGTCGAGCCGCTGCCCGATTCGGCCTGGTAGGTGAACTCGATCGCCTCGTCGCCGGAGCCGCGCAGCAGCACCTGGCGCGCCGATTCGGGCAACTGCTCGAACGGCGTCTCGATGTCGAAGCGGTAGTGCCGCGCCACCGCCTGCAGCAGCGAGTGGGTGTAGCCGTTGCGCCGGTCCCAGCCCTTCACCGCGCCCGAGGCCAGGCTGAGGCTGGGGAAGGCGACCACGCGCTCGGGGTCGAACACCGTGACCTGGCCCAGGCCGTCGCAGGCCGGGCAGGCGCCCACCGGCGAGTTGAAGCTGAACAGGCGCGGCTCGAGCTCGGGCAGGGAGTAGCTGCACACGGGGCAGCCGAACTTGCTGCTGAACAGGTGCTCGCGCGGGGGCAGCGGGCGCCCCGACGCGTCGGGGCGGGGGTCCAGCTCGACCGCGATGGCGCGGCCGTCGGCGATGCGCAGGCTGGCCTCGAAGCTCTCGGCCAGGCGCTGCTGGACATCGGGCTTGACGCGCAGCCGGTCGACCACGACGTCGATGTCGTGCTTGTCGTTCTTCTTCAGCGCGGGCAGGGCGTCGGCCTCGACCACCTCGCCGGGCCGGCCGTCGGCACCGATGCGGAAGCGCACGTAGCCGCGCGCCTGCATGTCGGCGAACAGCTCGCCGAACTCGCCCTTGCGGTCGCGCACCACCGGCGCCAGGATCAAGAGCCGCGTGTCCTCGGGCAGCGCGAGCACGGCGTCGACCATCTGGCTCACGCTCTGCGCCTGCAGCGGCAGATCGTGGTCGGGGCAGTAGGGCGTGCCGGCGCGGGCATAGAGCAGGCGCAGGTAGTCGTGGATCTCGGTGATCGTGCCCACCGTGCTGCGCGGGTTGTGGCTGGTGGCCTTCTGCTCGATGCTGATGGCGGGCGACAGCCCCTCGATCACGTCGACATCGGGCTTGTCCATCAGCTGCAGGAACTGCCGCGCGTAGGCGCTCAGGCTCTCGACGTAGCGGCGCTGCCCTTCCGCGTACAGCGTGTCGAAGGCCAGGCTGCTCTTGCCCGAGCCCGACAGCCCCGTGATCACCACCAGCGCATGCTTGGGGATGTCGAGGTCGATGTTCTTCAGGTTGTGCGTGCGCGCGCCGCGGATGCGCAGCAGGCGCGACTCTTGCACACCCGTGCGGCGGGGCTCTTGGGGCATGACGGCTGGGGCGGACAACCGGCCATCATAGCGAGCCGGCCCGGCCCGGCCGGGCCGGCCCCTGGCGCAGCACCTGCAGATCAGCCGGCCGCGGCGCCGGCCAGCACGCGCAGGATCTCGCGGCCGTAGGCCTCGAGCTTCTTCGCCCCCACGCCGCCGATGGCGGCCAGATCGTCCAGCGTGGCCGGGCGCTCGCGCGCCATCTCGGCCAGCGCGGCGTCGTGGAACACCACGTAGGCCGGCAGGTTGTGCTCGCGCGCGACCTCGGCACGCCAGCGCTTGAGCTCGGCAAAGCACAGCAGGCCCGGCTCGTCCAGCGGCAGCGGCGGGGCCTTGCCGGCGCCGCCGCGGACGCGTGCGGGCTTGAGCTTGGTTCGTGTCTCGGTGGGCAGGCGCAGCGTCACCGGCACGGCGCCGCGCAGCACCTCGCGCGCGCTCTCGGCCAGCGCCAGGGTGTTGAACTCGCCTTCGGTGCGCACATGGCCCAGCGCGATCAGCTGGCGCAGCACCAGGCGCCATTGCGCATCGCTCACGTCGGCACCGATGCCGAAGGTGGACAGCCGCTCGTGCCCGAACTGCGCCACCTTGTCGGTGGCCTTGCCGCGCAGCACGTCGATCAGGTGCACGACGCCGAAGCTGCGCGGCCCCAGGCCCTGCTCGCCCTGCTGGCGGAACCGGTAGATGCACGACAGCGCCTTGCGCGCGGCGTCGGTGGCGTCCCAGGTGGCCGGCGGATGGATGCAGCTGTCGCAGTTGCCGCAGGGCGTGCTCGCCTGGCCGAAGTACGCCAGCAGGCGCACGCGCCGGCAGTCGTGCGCCTCGGCCAGCGCCAGCAGCGCATCGAGCTTGGCGCGCTGCAGGCGCTTGAAGTCCTCGCCGGCGTCGCCGTCGTCGATCATGCGGCGCTGGTTCACGACGTCGGCCAGGCCATAGGCCATCCAGGCGTCGGCAGGCAGGCCGTCGCGGCCGGCGCGGCCGGTCTCCTGGTAGTAGCTCTCGATGTTCTTGGGCAGGTCGAGGTGGGCCACGAAGCGCACGTCGGGCTTGTCGATGCCCATGCCGAAGGCGATGGTGGCCACCATCACGACGCCGTCTTCGCGCAGGAAGCGGTCCTGGTGGCGGCGCCGCACGTCGGCGTCCAGGCCGGCGTGGTAGGGCAGCGCGGTGATCCCTTCGCCGGCCAGCCAGGCCGCGGTCTCCTCGACCCGCTTGCGGCTCTGGCAGTAGACGATGCCCGCGTCGCCGTCGTGCTCATCGCGCAGGAAGCGCAGCAGCTGCTTCTTCGGCTCGTCCTTCTCGACGATGGTGTAGCGGATGTTCGGGCGGTCGAAGCTGGCGACGAACAGGCGCGCGGCCTGCAGCTGCAGCCGCTCGATGATGTCGGCGCGGGTGTGGTCGTCGGCGGTGGCAGTGAGCGCCAGGCGCGGCACCGCGGGGAAGCGCTCGTGCAGCGCCGACAGGCCCAGGTACTCCTCGCGGAAGTCGTGCCCCCACTGGCTGACGCAATGGGCCTCGTCGATGGCGAACAGGCTGAGCCGGCCGCGCTCGTGCAGCGATTCGAGCATCGCCAGGAAGCGCGGCGTCAGGATGCGCTCGGGCGCCGCGTACAGCAGCGTCAGCGTGCCGGCGAGCAGCTCGCGCTCGACGCGCCGCGCCTCGTCGGCGTCGAGCGTGCTGTTGAGAAATGCCGCCGCCACGCCCAGCTCGTCGAGCGCGCCCACCTGGTCGTGCATCAGCGCGATGAGCGGGCTCACCACCACCGCCACGCCCAGCCCGGCGCGGTGGCGCGCGATGGCCGGCACCTGGTAGCACAGGCTCTTGCCGCCGCCCGTGGGCATCAGCACCAGCGCGTCGCCGCCGGCGCACACATGCTCGATGATCTGGCGCTGCTCGCCGCGGAAGCTGCCGTAGCCGAAGATCTCGTGCAGCACCTGCTGCGCGGATTGTGCGAGATCGGGGGCCGCGGCGGCGGGCGGGAGCACGGTGGACATGGGCGGCGTGGATGCTAAGGCAGGCCACCGGCGCCGCCCGGCGCTCAGTACCCCGCGGCCAGGCCGGTGCCCGAGCGCGGGTCGTTCGCGCCGTAGTAGCGGTTGCGGCCCACCGGCACGCCGCCCAGCGAGGGCGCGCCCACCATCACCACCGCGAGGTGGTTCTGCCAGGGCGAGGGCGTGAAGCGGTGGCCCATGCCTTCGAGGATCCGCTGCGTGTCGGGGCTCAGCGCGTAGGGCTCCAGGCTGGTGGTGGCCGGCAGCCACTGCTGGTGGAAGCGCGGCGCGTCCACCGCTTCCTGCGCGTTCATGCCGTAGTCGATGGCGTTGACGATGGTCAGCAGCACCGCGGTGATGATGCGGCTGCCGCCGGGCGTGCCCAGCACCATCACCGGCTTGCCGTCGCGGGTGACGATGGTCGGGGTCATCGAGCTCAGGGGCCGCTTGCCGGGCGCGATGGCGTTGGCCCGGCCCTGCACCAGGCCGTAGAGGTTGGGCACGCCGGGCTTGGACGTGAAGTCGTCCATCTCGTCGTTCAGCAGCACGCCGCTGCCCACCGCCATCACCTTGGCGCCGAACCAGTTGTTCAGCGTGTAGGTGACCGCCACCGCATTGCCCCAGCGGTCGACGATGGAGTAGTGCGTGGTGTGCGTGCCCTCGTGCGGCGCCACGCCGGGCCGGATCTGCTGCGAATCGCCGGCCCGGGCCGGGTCGATGGAGGCGCGCAGCCGCGCCGCGTGGTCCTTGGACAGCAGCCGCTGGATCGGGTTGTGCACGAAGTCGGGGTCGCCCAGGGTGCTGTTGCGGTCCACGTAGGCGTGGCGCATGGCCTCGATCTGGTCGTGCACCGCCTGCGCCGAGTGGAAGCCCAGCGCCCGCAGCGGGTAGCCTTCGAGCACGTTGAGCATCTCGCACAGGACGACGCCGCCCGAGCTGGGCGGCGGCGCCGAGACGATGCCGTAGCCGCGGTAGCTGCAGGTGACGGGCGCCCGCTCGCGCGGGCGGTACCGGTCGAGGTCGGCCTGGCTCAGGATGCCGCCCCCGGCGCGGCTGGACGCCACGATCGAGGCGGCCACCCGGCCCTGGTAGAAGCCGGCCGTGCCCGATCGGCCGATGGCCCGCAGCGTGGCCGCGAGGTCCTTCTGCACCAGGCGCTGCCCGGGCTCGAACGGCCGGCCGTGGTTCAGGAAGATCGCCCCGGTGGGTGCGTCGTGGCGGAAGTCTTCGGTGGCCGAGTGCAGCAGGGCCACGTCGCCCCGGTCGAGCACGAAGCCCTGCTGCGCGTAGCGGATGGCCGGGGCGATGAGCGGCGCGCGCTGCATCGTGCCGTAGCGCGCGCGGGCGAGTTCGAGCCCCGCCACCGTGCCCGGCACGCCCACCGCCAGGTAGCCGCGGGTGCTGGCGCCTGCGACCACGTTGCCGGCGCCGTCGAGGTACATGTCGGCGGTGGCGGCCAGGGGCGCCTGCTCGCGGAAATCGACGAAGGTCCTGCGCCCGTCGGCCAGCTGGATCGTCATGAACCCGCCGCCGCCCAGGTTGCCGGCCGCGGGATAGACCACGGCCAGCGCATAGCCCACCGCCACCGCCGCATCGACGGCGTTGCCGCCGGCCTTCAGCACGTCCACGCCGACCCGCGTGGCCAGGTGCTGGGCGGTGACCACCATGCCGTGCTCGGCCGCCACGGGGGCCACCGACGCGGCCTGCGCCGCGGCCGGCCCCGCGGCGCAGGCCGCGGCGACGGCGGCGACGGCGGCGATCAGGCCGGCAGCCCTTCGCCTGGGGCGGGGTTCGGCAGCGGGATGGGCGGGTCGATTCACGAGCGGGCTCCAGCGGGCGGCAGTTCGGGGGGGGCCGGTCGATCCGCCCATGCACGGCCCGTGCCGCGCCGAGTCTATCGACCGGGCTGCGGGCCGCGTTCCCGCCGGCGGGCGACCCGCTGCGGGCGACCCCCGGCGGGCGATGGCCGCAGCGGGGGCGGGCGCGATAATGGGTCGATCCACCCTCCAAACGCCTTGCGGGAGCAGCCCATGGCCTCAGTCAACAAAGTCATCCTCGTCGGCAACTGCGGGCGCGATCCCGAGGTGCGCTACGCCCCCAGCGGCGCGGCCATCTGCAACATCAGCATCGCCACGTCCAGCCGGCGCAAGGACAAGAACTCCGGCGAGTCGATCGAAGACACGCAGTGGCACCGCGTCACCTTCTACGACCGCCTGGCCGAGATCGCCGGCGAGTACCTGAAGAAGGGCCGCCCGGTCTACGTCGAGGGCCGCCTGAAGTACGGCAAGTACACCGACAAGGACGGCATCGAGCGCAACACGGTGGACATCGTGGCCACCGAGATGCAGCTGCTGGGCGGCCGCGAAGGCGGTGGCGGCAGCGGCGGGGCCGACGAGATGGGCGCGGGCGCCGCCCCGGCCCCGCGCAGTGCCGCGCCGGCCCGCAGCGCCCCGGCCTCGAAGCCGCCGGCCAAGGCCAGCACCGGCTTCGACGACATGGACGACGACATTCCGTTCTAGCCCGCGCCCCCATGCTGCGCAGGGCGCAGCATGGGGCGGGGTGCCCGGCGCGGCCAGCGGCCGGCAGGCGCTACTTGGCGAACAGCTGCCCGCGGTCGCGGAAGGCCTTGAACTCGAGCGCGTTGCCGCTGGGGTCGCGGAAGAACATCGTGGCCTGCTCGCCCACCTGGCCCGCGAAGCGCACGCAGGGCTCGATCACGAATTTCATGCCGCCGGCGCGCAGCCGCTCGGCCAGGGCGTGGAAGGCCGCCCAGTCGAGCACGACGCCGAAGTGCGGCACCGGCACCTCGTGGCCGTCGACGGCGTTGTGGTGGTCGGCGGCCGCTGGCGCCCCGGGGGGCGCGAGGTGGGCCACGATCTGGTGGCCGTAGAAGTCGAAGTCGATCCACTCGCTGCTGCTGCGGCCTTCGGGGCAGCCGAGCAGGCCGCCGTAGAAGGCGCGTGCGCGCGCCAGGTCGGTGACGGGGAAGGCGAGGTGGAAGGGGGCGATGTCCATGGTGCGGACAGCATAGCGTTTCGCTGCGCCGACCCCTCAGGCCTTGCGCTCGGGCGCGTACACGCTGGCGTCGGTGGCCAGCAGCGCCAGCGGATGGCGCCGGCCGGCCAGGTGGTCCTCCAGGCAGCGCAGCACCAGCGGGCTGCGGTGACGGTGGGCGCTGGCACGCAGCTCGTCGGGCGTCTGCCACAGCGTGCGCACGATGCCCGGGTCGAGCGCGCGGCCGGGCAGCGGTTCGCCCACCGTGCCGCAGAAGGCGAACCGCAGGTAGGTCACGTCCTCGCCGCTGGCCGGGCGGACGAAGCGCGACAGGTACACGCCCAGCAGCGCCGTGGGCGTGAAGGCGCGGGCCGCTTCTTCCAGCGTCTCGCGCACCACGGCCTGCAGCAGCGATTCGCCGGGGTCGAGGTGGCCGGCCGGGTTGTTCAGCCGCAGTCCTTCGGGCGTGTGCTCCTCGACCAGCAGGTAGCGCCCGCCCTGCTCGGCGATGGCGGCCACGGTGACGCCGGGGCGCCAGCGCTCGCTCATCGTCCGCTCATCGTCCGATCAAGCTTCCAGTCAGCCGGCGGCCTTGGCCTGCAGGCGCCAGGCGTGCAGCAGCGGCTCGGTGTAGCCGCTGGGCTGGCTCAGGCCCTTGAACACCAGGTCGAGGGCGGCGCGGTAGGCGAAGCTGGTGTCCCAATGGCCCGCCATCGGCCGGTACAGCGGGTCGCCGGCGTTCTGCCGGTCGACCACGGCCGCCATGCGGCGGAAGGTGGCGTGCACCTGCTCGTCGCTGACCACGCCGTGCAGCAGCCAGTTGGCGATGTGCTGGCTGCTGATGCGCAGCGTGGCGCGGTCTTCCATCAGGCCCACGTCGTGGATGTCGGGCACCTTGGAGCAGCCCACGCCCTGGTCGACCCAGCGCACCACGTAGCCCAGGATGCCCTGCACGTTGTTGTCCAGCTCCTGCTGGCGCTCGGCCGCGCTCCAGCCGGGCTGCGCGACCACGGGCACGGTCAGCAGGCCGGCCAGCAGCGCGTCGTGCGTGGCGCGGCGGTCGGTGGCGGCTTCGGCGCGCTCCATCTCGGCCTGCAGGGCCGCCACGTCCACCTGGTGGTAGTGCAGCGCGTGCAGCGTGGCCGCGGTCGGGCTCGGCACCCAGGCGGTGTTGGCGCCGGCGCGCGGGTGCGCGATCTTCTGCTCGAGCATGGCCGCCATCAGGTCGGGCATGGCCCACATGCCCTTGCCGATCTGGGCCCGACCGCGCAGGCCGCAGGCCAGGCCCACCGCCACGTTGTTGCGCTCGTAGGCGGCGATCCACTCGCTGCTCTTCATGTCGCCCTTGCGGCGCATGGGCCCGGCGCGCATGGCGCTGTGCATCTCGTCGCCGGTGCGGTCGAGGAAGCCGGTGTTGATGAACGCCACCCGGCTGGCGGCCGCAGCGATGCAGGCCGCCAGGTTGACGCTGGTGCGCCGCTCCTCGTCCATGATGCCGAGCTTGACCGTGCTGTCGGGCAGCCCGAGCAGCCGCTCGACGCGGCCGAACAGCTCGCTGGCGAAGGCCACCTCGCCCGGCCCGTGCATCTTGGGCTTGACGATGTACACCGAGCCGGCGCGCGAGTTGACGATCCCGTCCTGCCCGTGGCGCTGCAGGTCGTGCAGCGCGATCGCGGTGGTGACGACCGCGTCCAGGATGCCCTCGGGGATCTCCTGGCGGCCACCGTCCCACAGCACGGCCGGGTTCGTCATCAGGTGGCCGACATTGCGCAGGAACATCAGGCTGCGGCCATGCAGCACCCGCTCGCCGCCCTCGGGCGCCTGGTAGCGGCGGTCGGGGTTGAGGCCGCGCGTGAAGGTGGAGCCGCCCTTGCGCACCTGCTCGGTCAGCGTGCCCTGCAGGATGCCCAGCCAGTTGCGGTAGCCCAGCACCTTGTCCTCGGCATCGACCGCGGCCACCGAGTCCTCGAGATCGAGGATGGTGGACAGCGCCGCTTCGAGCACGACGTCGGCGATGCCGGCCGAATCGGCCTTGCCGATGGCCGCGGTGCGGTCGATCCGGATGTCGATGTGCAGGCCGTGGTGGCGCAGCAGCACCGAGCTCGGCGCCGCCGCGTCGCCCTGGAAGCCGACCAGCGCCGCCGGATCGGCCAGGCCGACGACGCGGCCCGAAGCCAGCGTCACCAGCAGGCTGGCGCCGGCCGCGCCGCGCTCGATGCGGTAGCCGGTGCTGTCGCGATGGCTGCCTGCGGCCAGCGGCACGGCCTGGTCGAGGAAGCCGCGCGCGAAGTCGATCACGCGCGCGCCGCGCACCGGGTTGTAGGCGCCGGCGCGGGTGGCGCCGCCGTCCTCGCCAATCACGTCGGTGCCGTACAGCGCGTCGTACAGCGAGCCCCAGCGCGCGTTCGCCGCGTTCAGGGCGTAGCGGGCGTTGAGGATGGGCACCACGAGCTGGGGCCCGGCCTGGACCGCGAGCTCGGCGTCGACGTTCGCCGTCGTCGCCTGCACCCGGGCCGGCGCCGGCAGCAGGTAGCCGATGCGCTCGAGGAAGGCGCGGTAGGCGGCCATGTCGGCGATCGGGCCCGGGTGCGCGCCATGCCAGGCGTCGAGCTCGGCCTGCAGCCGCTCGCGCTCGGCCAGCAGGGCGGCGTTCTTCGGCGCCAGGTCCTGCACGATGGCGTCGAAGCCGGCCCAGAAGGCGGCCGGCGCGACGCCGGTGCCGGGCAGCACCTCGTCGTCGATGAAGCGTTGCAGGACGGTGGCCACCTGCAGGCCGTGGATCGTGGTGCGCATGGGCATGGGCTTCGTGTTCATTCGGGCAGGCCGGTCGTGGAGGGCAGGGGGGTGGTGACGGGCGCGGCGGGGGCCGCGGGGGCGGAGGCCGGGGTGCGGGGCGGAAACAGCGGCAGCACGTCGCGCAGGCTGCGGCCGCGGTGGCTGGGCTCGGTGCCCAGCGGATCCAGCGGCAGGCCGCCGCGGTTGACCCACAGCGTGGTGTAGCCGAACCAGGTGGCGCCGATCGCGTCCCAGCCGTTGCTGCTGACGAAGAGGATCTCGCGCGCCGGCAGGCGCAGCGCCTCGGTGCCCAGCGCGTAGGCCGCCGGGTCGGTCTTGTAGCGGCGCGCCGGGTGGACGCTGATCACGTGCTGCAGCAGCTCGGCCAGGCCGGCGCTGCGCACCGCCACCTCGAGCATCTCGGGGTCGCCGTTGCTCAGGATGGCGGCCGGCACGCGGCGCCGCTTCAGCTCGGCCAGCACCTCGCGGTTCTCGGGGTAGGCACTGAGGTGGCGGTACTCGTTCATCAGCCGCTCTTCGGTGCCCTCGTTCCAGGCCAGGCCCAGGCGCGCGACGCTGTAGCGCAGCGCCGCACGCGTCAACTCCCAGAACGGGCGGTACTGCGCGCTGCCCTGCGGCCCAGGCCCGCTGCTCATGCTGACCAGGCGCGAGTACTCGATCTGCTTGTCGCGCCACAGCAGCGACAGCGCCTCGCCCCGCCCCGGAAACAGCTGTTCGGCCAGCAGCGCGACGCTGTGGACATCGAACAGCGTGCCGTAGGCGTCGAAGATGACCGCGCGAAGTTTCATCCTCGAACTCTATTGCAGATGGACAACAGCATTAAGTACGCTTTCCGCGGTGGATTCATGCGGTCAATCGGCATAATCCTAGGCGATGGATCGGCTCAAGCAGATCGAATCGTTCGTCGCCGTGGCGACCCGGGGCAGCCTCACGGCGTCGGCGCTGGCCGAGGGCGTGGCCCCGGCGGTGATCGGCCGGCGCATCGATGCGCTGGAAGAGCGGCTGGGCGTGAAGCTGCTGCTGCGCACCACGCGGCGCATCACGCTCACGCACGAAGGCAGCGCCTTCCTCGAGGACTGCCAGCGCCTGCTGGCCGACCTGGCCAGCGCCGAGGCCAGCGTGAGCGCCGGCGGCGTGAAGGCCAGCGGCCATCTGCGCATCACCGCGCCGGCCGGCTTCGGCCGCCGCCACGTGGCACCGCTGGTGCCGGGATTCGTCGCCGCCCACCCCGAGGTGAGCCTGTCGCTGAACCTCAGCGACCGCGTGGTCGACATCGTGAACGAAGGCTTCGACTGCGCGGTGCGCGTCGGCGACCTGCCCGACTCCAGCCTGGTCAGCGTGCGCCTGGCCGACAACCGGCGGCTGTGCGTGGCCAGCCCGGCCTACCTGGCCCGCGCCGGCGTGCCGGCCACGCCGGGCGAGCTGATGCGCCACACCTGCCTGACGCTGAGCTCGGATGCCGGGCAGAGCCGGGGCTGGGCCTTCAGCGTCGGTGGCGAGGTGACGCACCTGCGTCCCAGCGGCGTGCTCGATTGCAACGACGGCCAGGTGCTGCACGACTGGTGCGTGCAGGGCCTGGGCATCGCCTGGCGCAGCACCTGGGAGGTGGAGGCCGACCTCGCCAGCGGGCGGCTGCAGGCGGTGCTGCAGGACTGCGCGGCGCCGCCCAACGGCATCTTCGCCGTGTTCCCGCAGCGCAAGCACCTGCCGCTGCGGGTGCGGCTGTGGATCGACTTCCTCAAGCACAGCTACGGCGCGCCCGGCTACTGGGGCAGCCCGCCGCGCTAACGCGGCGGGCGCTGGCGGCCGGGGGCTACTTCGTGGCCGATGCGGCCGGGGCCGCGGCCTCGCGCTCGCACTTCTTCATGTAGCTGGTCTTGGCGGCGCCAGCCAGCTTCTTCTCGCCGGCCATCTTGGCGCAGTCCCCGTTCATGGCGTGCATGGCCGGCTTGGCCTCGCGCTCGCACTTCTTCATGAAGCTGGCCTTGGCCGCGCCGGCCAGCTTCTTGTCGGCCGCCTGGGTGGCGCAGCCGGTCTCGGCCGCGAACGCGGTGCCGGCCAGCAGGGTGCAGGCGGTCACGGCCAGGGTCATCAGGGTCTTCTTCATCGGGGCTCCTCGTCTTGGGTGGTGTCGGCAGATGCCGCCGCCGATTCCATCACCGATGCCGGCACGTGACCAGCCGTGGCAGCGCGGTTGTGGTTTCGCGCCGACTGCAGGCGTCACAGGATGCGTCGGGGGTGCGCCAGGGCTTCGTGCGCCGCGTGCAGCCGGCGCACCAGCACGCCGATGAAGGCGGCGTCGAAGAGGTGGCGCGTGGCCAGCGAGAGCTGCTCCATCGCGGCCGGATCGAACGACACCGTCGTGGCGGCCTGCGCCACCAGAATGTCCACCGTGTGCACGCGCAGTTCGGGATTCGGCGCGAGGTAGGCCATCTCGCCGACCGAGCTGCCGGGCCCGAGCGAGGCCACGGCCAGACCGTCGCGGTACACCTCCACCCGGCCCTGCGTGAGGATGTGGAAGCTGCTGCCCTCGTCGCCCTTGCGATACAGCGCCTGGCCGTAGCCGTGGCGCTGCCAGCGCGCGCGCCGCACCACCTCCCACAGCTCGACATCGCCGAAGCCGGCGAAGAACTCGAGCGAGCGCAGCAGCGTGAAGCGCTCGGAATCGAGCACCTCCTGCAGCGGCCCGCGCGGCACCTGGTCGCCGGCGATCAGCGCCGACAGCGCGTCGGCGAAGGCCTGCCAGTCGGCCGGCCGCTGCTCGCGCCGCTTCGACAGGCTGCGCTCGATCAGGCCCTGCAGCGCCGGCGAGACGCCCTCGCGCAGGCGCGCCAGCGGCGGCGGCGTGCCGTTGTAGATCTGGTGCATGATGGCCTGCTGCTGCACCGCGTCGAAGGGCGGCCGGCCGGCGATCAGGTGGTACATCACCGCAGCCAGCGAGTAGATGTCGGCGCGGCAATCCAGGATGTCGCCGTCGAGCTGCTCGGGCGACATGTAGGCCAGCGAGCCCACCCGGTAGACCTGGGTGTGGTCGGCGCCGAGGTTGAAGACGCTGCCGAAGTCGCTCACCTTCACGTCGACGATGCGCTCGCCGTCCTGCACCACCAGCAGGTTGGCCGGCTTGACGTCGCGGTGGATCAACCCCTGGCGGAAGCAGTAGCCCAGCGCCATCGCGCACTTGAACCCGATCTCCACCACCTGGGCCAGCGGCAGCAGGTTGTCGGCGCGGCAGAAGCGGCGCAGCGTCACGCCGCTGACGTACTCCATCACCAGGTAGGGCGCCTCGGTGTCCGCCACCGCGTCCAGGATCTGCACCACGTTGGGATGGTTCAGCCGCCCCACCAGCGCCGCCTCGGCGGCGAAGAAGCGCTGCTGGAAATGCGATTCGCGCGAGTCGGCCACCAGCGCCGCGCGCACGCGCTTGATCGCCACGTCGCACCCGCGGAAGGGGTCGTGCGCCAGGAAGACTTCGCTCGTGGCGCCCTCGCCGAGCTTGGCCTTCAGGCGGTACTTGCCGATCTGCGCCGGCATCGCCCCGGCGAGCGGGGCGGAGGCGGCGGGCAGGGCGGGCGGAGAGGCCATCGGCGGTGTGGACGTGCGGCGGGGATCGAGGCAGGCAAGGGGGCGGGTGCGCTCGGCAGGAGCGGCAGGGCCCGCCCGCAGGGCTCCGCGATGGTGGCCCGCGCCGCCAGGCTGCAAAGCCCCGATCAGCGGCAGCAAGGCGGGGCTGTTCGTCGCGCCGGCCGGGCCCGGCCACCGGCGGGCGCCAGCGGGGCCAAACGTAGAATCGCGCCGATGATCCAAGCCAAGCAGGAACTGCGGGCCGCGCTCCAGGCGGCGCTGGCGGCGTTGGTGGGCGAGGCCGCCGAGGCACCGGCCGCCGGCTTCGAGAGCCCCAAGCAGGCTGCGCATGGCGACCTGGCCATCACGGCGGCGATGCCGCTGGCGCGCGCGCTGAAGAAGAGCCCGCGCGAGCTGGCCCAGACCCTGGTGGACGGGCTGCGCGCCCAGCCCGCCGTGCAGCGCTGGGTGCAGGCGCTGGAGATCGCCGGGCCGGGCTTCATCAACCTGCGCCTCGTGCCGGCGGCGCGGCAGGCCGTGGTGCGCGAGGTGCTGGCCCAGGGAGGGCGCTACGGTTGCCAGCCCGCCAGCGGCGAGCGCGTGATGGTCGAGTTCGTCTCGGCCAACCCCACCGGGCCGCTGCACGTGGGCCATGGCCGCAACGCGGCGCTGGGCGACAGCCTGGCGCAGCTGTTGCAGACCCAGGGTGCCGAGGTGCTGCGCGAGTTCTATTACAACGACGCCGGGGTGCAGATCGCCAACCTCGGCCTGTCGGTGCAGAGCCGCCTGAAGGGGCTCGTGCCCGGCGATGCCGGCTGGCCCGAGCAGGCCTACAACGGCGACTACGTCGCCGACATCGCCGCCGATTTCCGGGCCCGCAAGACCGTCCGCGCCGACGACCGCGAGTTCACCGCCAGCGGCGACGTCGATGACCTGGCCGGCATCACGCAGTTCGCCGTCGCCTTCCTGCGCCACGAACAGGATCTCGACCTGCAGGCTTTCGGGGTGCGCTTCGACGCCTACTACCTGGAAAGCAGCCTGTACAGCAGCGGTCGCGTCGAGGACGCCGTGCGCCGCCTCGTCGCCTCGGGCAAGACCTACGAGGAGGGCGGCGCGCTGTGGCTGCGCAGCACCGAGTACGGCGACGACAAGGACCGCGTCATGCGCAAGCAGGACGGCAGCTACACCTACTTCGTGCCCGATGTGGCCTATCACCTGGCCAAGTTCGAGCGCGGCTACCGCCGCGTCATCAACGTCCTGGGCAGCGACCACCACGGCACGGTGGCGCGGCTGCGCGCCGGCCTGCAGGCCGTGGGCCTGGGCATCCCGGCGGGCTACCCCGACGTCGTGCTCTACAAGATGATCGCGGTGGTGAAGGGCGGCCAGGAGGTGAAGATGTCCAAGCGGGCCGGCACCTCGGTGTCGCTGCGCGACCTCATCGACTGGACCAGCCGCGATGCGGTGCGCTTCTTCCTCGTCAGCCGCAAGGCCGACACCGAGTTCACTTTCGACGTCGACCTGGCACTGAAGGCAAACGACGAGAACCCGGTCTTCTACGTGCAGTACGCACACGCCCGCATCTGCTCGGTGCTGGCCCAGGCCGGGCAGGACCCGCTGCAATCGCCCGCGGCGGCCCAGGCGGCCGATCTCACCTTGCTGACCGCCGCCACCGAAGACGCCCTGATGCTGAAGCTGGCCGAATACCCCGAGATGCTCACCCGCGCCGCCACCGAGCGGGCCCCGCACGACGTGGCCTTCTACCTGCGCGACCTGGCCGCGATGTTCCATGCCTACTACGCCGCCGAACGCGTGCTCGTGGCGGATCCGGCCCTGGCCGGCGCCCGGCTGGCGCTGCTGGCGGCCACGGCCCAGGTGCTGCGCAATGCGCTGGCGGTGCTGGGGGTCTCGGCGCCGACGGCCCTGCTGCGCGCGCCGCTGCCGGCCGCGGCCGAGGTGGCGGCATGAAGGCGCAGCGCGGCGGTTTCGTGCTCGGCCTCGTGGTCGGGCTGCTGCTGGGCCTGGCGGTGGCGCTGGGGGTGGCGCTGTACATCACGAAGACGCCGGTGCCGTTCATCGACAAGGTGCCGCCGCATTCGCCCGAGGCCGACAGCGCCGAGGCCGCCCGCAACCGCAACTGGGACCCCAACGCGAGCCTGTCCACCAAGCCGCCGGCCGGCCTGGGCGCGGCCTCGGCGCCGGCGTCGGGCGCGGCCGCGTCAGGGCCCGAGCCGTTCGTCTACTTCGTGCAGGCGGGCGCCTTCAGTCGGCCCGAAGATGCCGAGCAGCAGCGCGCCCGCCTGGGCCTGCTCGGCCAGGCGGCCAAGGTGAGCGAGCGCGACCAGGCCGGGCGCACCGTGTTCCGCGTGCGCATCGGGCCGTTCGACGCCCGGGGCGACGCCGATGCACTGCAGGCCCGGCTGCAGGCCGAGGGCGTCGACGCCCGCATCGTGCGCGTCGCGCGGCCTTGAGCCCGGGCCGTGGCGCGTCAACACCGGCGGCGCGCCGCACGTTGAGCCTCCATCCCGCCCCGGGATCTTCCGACTTCCCCTGAAAGGACCCTCATGCAACGGCGCGATTTCTCCAAGCAGCTGGCGGCCACCGGCGTCGGCCTCGGGCTGGGCCTCGGCCTGGCCGGCGCGTCCCGCGCCCAGGGCCTGCCGGTCGAGGGCAAGGATTACGCCCGGCTGCGCACGCCGATGCCGCTGACGCTGCCCTCGCCGCAGAAGAAGATCGAAGTGATCGAGTTCTTCTGGTACGGCTGCCCACACTGCTTCGCCTTCGAACCCGGGCTCGAGGCCTGGGAGAAGACCCTGGCGCCCGACGTCTATTTCCACCCGCTGCCGTTCGCCTTCCTCGGCACGCCCGAGCAGCAGAAGCTGTTCTACGCCCTCGAAGACCTGGGTCTGCTGCCGACGATGCACGACAAGGTCTTCAACGCCATCCACGTCCAGTACAAGCGCCTGGACACCGAGGCCGAGATCACCGACTTCGTGGTCGCCAACGGCGTCAACCGGGCCAAGTTCACGGCCACGTTCCGCTCGTTCGACGTCGCCACCAAGGTCAACCGCGGCAAGCAGATCTCCAGCGCCTGGGGCATCGACGGCGTGCCCACGCTGGGCGTGCAGGGCCGCTGGTACACCTCGCCCGCGCAGGCCAACAGCGAGGCACGCGCGCTGCAGGTGGCCAGCTTCCTCATCGGCCGCGCGCGCCAGGGCGCCTGACGGCGCGCACGCGCTCCCCGGGCCCCGGGCTGCAGTCCGGGGTGTGCGAATTCACGGCGGCCGGCGCCTCGTGCGCGAAACTTGCCCATAGAATGCCCGCAAGTTCCGTGCCGTGCTAATGCCTGCCTCCTTTCCGTCCTCCCTGCGCCTGTCCGACCTCGCCGACCCCGCCCGGGTGGGCGCCAGGATGCGTGCATGGGCGCGGGTCCTGCTGGTCGGCGGGGTGGTGGGCCTGGTGGCGACGGCGGCTCCGGCCCGCGCCGCCCCATCCGACCGCAGCCAGCCGATGGTGGTCGAGGCCGACCGTCCCGGCACCGTCGACCTGCAGCGCCAGGTGGCGGTGTTCAACGGCAACGTCGTCGTCACGCAAGGCAGCCTCGTGCTGCGCGCCGACCGTATCGAAACGCGCGAGCAGCCCGACGGCTACCGCATGGCCACGGCCATCGGCAGCGCCAGCCAGCCGGCCACCTGGCACCAGCAGGGGGCAAACCGCGGCGAGGTGGTCGAAGGCCAGGCCGAGCGCATCGACTACGACGGCCGCGCCGACACCTTGCGCCTGACCGGGGGCAGCCGGGTGCGGCGGCTGCGCGACGGCGTCGTCACCGACGAGGTGACGGGCGGCATCATCGTCTGGGACAACACCACCCAGACCGCCAGGGTCGAGGGCGGCGCCGTCACCGCCACCAACCCGAGCGGCCGCGTGCGTGCGGTGCTCAGTCCGCGCGCCGCCCAGGCATCGCCGGCCAGCGCCCCGGCGGGCACGGGCGCGCTGGTGCCCAGCGACGCCCTGGCCCCGCCGCGCTGATGGGCCCCGCCGAGCCGGCCGTCAGCAGCCGCCTGGAGGCGGTGCGCCTGCACAAGCGCTACGGCCACCGCGTGGTCGTCAAGGACGTGCACCTGGCGGTGGGCGCGGGCGAAGTGGTGGGCCTGCTCGGCCCCAACGGCGCCGGCAAGACGACCACCTTCTACATGGTGGTCGGGCTGGTGCGGGCCGACGACGGCGAGATCCTGATCGACGGCCAGCCGGTGCAGAGGCTGCCCATCCACCGCCGCTCGCGCCTGGGCCTGTCGTACCTGCCGCAAGAGGCGTCGATCTTCCGCAAGCTCACGGTGGAAGAGAACATCCGCGCCGTGCTCGAGCTCCAGCGCGATGCCCAGGGCCGGCCGCTCACGGCGCCGGTCATCGCCGGGCTGCTGCAGCAGCTGATGCGCGAGCTGGCGATCGAGAAGCTGCACGACACGCCGGCGCCGGCGCTGTCGGGCGGCGAGCGGCGGCGGGTCGAGATCGCGCGCGCCCTGGCCACCCAGCCGCGCTTCATCCTGCTCGACGAGCCCTTCGCCGGCGTCGATCCGATCGCCGTCATCGAGATCCAGCGCATCATCCGGTTCCTGCGCTCGCGCGGCATCGGCGTGCTGATCACCGACCACAACGTGCGCGAGACGCTGGGCATCTGCGACCGCGCCTACATCATCAGCGATGGCCGCGTGCTGGCCGAAGGCACGCCGGCCGAGATCGTCGCCAACGCCGAGGTCCGCAAGGTCTACCTCGGCGAGAACTTCAGAATGTAGGGCCGGCCGCGATGATGAAGCCCTCGTTGCAGGTCCGGCTGTCGCAGCACCTGGCGCTCACGCCGCAGCTGCAGCAGTCGATCCGGCTGCTGCAGCTGTCGACGCTGGAGCTGCACCAGGAAGTCGGGCAGATGCTCGAACAGAACCCGTTTCTCGAGGCCGACGACGAGCTGCCCGCGAACCCCTTCGAGACGCCGCCCGAGCGCCAGACCGTCGACCGCGTGGCCGAGGTCGAGTCCAGCGCCGAGACGCCCGACGGCGCCGACGCCGCCACCGAGATGCGGGGCGACGACTTCGGCACCACCGGTCGCGAAGACTGGGAGAACGGCACCGAAGGCGACGACTTCGACGGCATCCGCGAGACGCCGTCGGCCGCTGGCAGCGGCAGCGGCGATGGCGACGAGATGGAGCCGCAGGACCGCCGCGCGGCTGCCGGCTCGCTGCAGGACCATCTGCGCAGCCAGGTGCTGGGCATGCGCCTGTCGCCCGAGGACCATGCCGCGCTGCAGGTGCTGATCGAATCGCTGGACGGCGACGGCTACCTGGCCGACACGCTGGAGGACATCGCGCTGCGCCTGGCCGAGATGTTCGGTGCCGATGCGGACAGCGCCGCACCGGGCGCCGAGGCACTGGCCGAGCTGCAGGAGCGGCTGCGCTGCGCGCTGCGCTGGCTGCAGAGCCTGGAGCCGCCCGGCGTGGGTGCGCGCACGCTGGGCGAATGCCTGGCGCTGCAGATCCGCTCCACGCCGCGCTGCGCCGCGCGCCAGCTGGCGCTGCGCATCTGCGAGCATCACCTGGAGCTGCTGGCCAAGCGCGACATGAAGCGCCTGACCGCGCTCACCGGCGCCGACGAGGCCCTGGTGCGCCAGGCGCAGGCGCTGATCCTGGCCTGCGAGCCCAAGCCGGGCCGACCCTTCGCCCCGGCCGAGGCCAACATCGTGGTGCCCGACGTCATCGTGCGCAAGAGCGGCCGCGGCCTGGCCGTGGCACTCAACCCCGACGTCATGCCCAAGCTGCGCATCAACGATCTCTACGCGCAGGCCGTGCGCGGCCAGCGCGGCGCCAACGGCCATGCCGGCATGTCCTCGCGGCTGCAGGAAGCGCGCTGGTTCGTCAAGAACATCCAGCAGCGCTTCGACACCATCCTGCGCGTCAGCAAGGCCATCGTCGAGCGGCAGAAGGCCTTCTTCACCCACGGCGCGATCGCGATGAAGCCGCTGGTGCTGCGCGAGATCGCCGACGAGCTGGGCCTGCACGAAAGCACCATCTCGCGCGTGACCACGGCCAAGTACATGGCCACGCCGCAGGGCACGTTCGAGCTCAAGTACTTCTTCGGCAGCTCGCTCAACACCGAGGCCGGCGGCAATGCCAGCAGCACCGCGGTGCGGGCGCTGATCCGGCAGTTCGTGAGCGCCGAGGACGCGGCCAGGCCGCTGTCCGACAGCCAGATCAGCGAGATGCTCGACGAGCAGGGCATCCGCGTGGCGCGGCGCACGGTGGCCAAGTACCGCGAGGCGCTGAAGATCGCGCCCGCCAGCCAGCGCAAGACCATTTGAGCGCCGCCAGCCTGTTCCTGCCCTGCGCCGGCGGCGTCGAGGCGCTGCTCGCGGCCGAGGCGACGGCCATCAGCGGCAGCGCCGCCGAGGTGGCGCGCGGCGGCGTCTGGGTCGCCGGCGACGAGCGCGCCGCGATGCAGCTCAACCTGGAGAGCCGGCTCGCCCAGCGCGTGCTGTGGCCGCTGATCGACGGCCCCTACCGCGACGAACACGACCTGTACGCGCTGGCGCGCCGCGTCGACTGGGCGCGCTGGATCACGCCGGCGCAGACGCTGCGGGTGGACGTGACGGCGCAGCGCTCGCCGCTGACGAGCCTCAACTTCGCCGCCCTGCGGATCAAGGACGCGGTGTGCGACGTGCTGCGCGAGCGCAGCGGCGAGCGCCCCAGCGTCGACACCCGCCACCCCGATCTGCCGATCGCGCTGTTCGTCGGCCCCGAGCATGCGATGCTGTACGTGGACACCTCGGGCGAGGCGCTGTTCAAGCGCGGCTGGCGCGAGGACACCGGCGAGGCGCCGCTGAAGGAGACCCTGGCCGCGGCCATGCTGGCCGCCGCCGGCTGGCAGGGCCGGGCCGGGGACGGGCCGCTGTTCGACCCCTGCTGCGGCGCCGGCACGATCGCCATCGAGGCGGCGCAGATCGCCTGCGGCATCGCTCCCGGCAGCCAGCGCCGCTTCGCCTTCGAGCGCCTGCAGCCTTTCAAGCCCTTTGCGGCCGACTGGCGCGCGCTGCAGGCCGCGGCGCAGGCGCGCGTGCACGCGAGCGCGGTGCCGATCTACGCCGGCGACGTGAGCTTCCGGATGACCGACTTCTCGGCCCGCAATGCCGAGCGCGCCGGTGTGCGGGAGGCGATCGAGTTCAAGACGGCGGACGCCCTGCAGCGCCCGCCGCCGGCCGCCGCGGGCACGCTGATGCTGAACCCGCCCTATGGCGAGCGCATCGCCCCCAAGGGCCGCGGCGCTGCGCGCGAGGCCTTCGACGGCGGTGCCGGCGCGGGCGAATTCTTCGCCGCGCTGGCCGCGCATTGGAAGCACCAGTACGCCGGTTGGCGCGCCTGGGTGCTGAGCCCCGAGATGAAGCTGCCCACGCTGATGCGGCTGAAGGAGAGCGCCCGCGTGCCGCTGTGGAACGGCGGCATCGAGTGCCGCCTGTTCCGCTTCGACATGGTCCGCGGCGCCGGGCCGGGGCGGTCCGCGCCCGCACCCGGCCCGAAGGCCGATCAGAACCTGTAGGTCGCGTTCACGTAGGCGAAGCGCCCGCGCACGTCGGTGTAGCTCAGGTCGTAGCTGCCGACGAAGCCGCCGCCGTAGTTGGTGTACGGCGGGTCGGTGTCGGCCAGGTTCTTGACCCCCAGCGTCAAGGTCGTGCGGGCCAGCCCCGTGTAGGCCACCTGGGCGTCGAAGGTGCTGTACGAAGCCACCTCGCGCGGCGCCACGCTCAGCGGCTGCAGGTTCGAGCGCGTGTCGTGGTACGGGTTCTGGTAGTTCCAGGCCAGCGTGCTGGCCCAGGGGCCGGCCTCCCAGGTGGCGCTGGCCACGTGGCGCCAGCGCAGCACCACGCCGATGGCACCGGCGCCGCCCGGGTTGTTGACGGCCGAGGTGTAGCTGCCGTTCAGGTTCTGCTGGTCGTACTTGGACATGTAGGTGCCGGCCAGGCGCAGCGTCACCCGCTGGCCCGGCTCGCTGAGCACGCGCGCCTTGGCGTCCACGTCGACGCCGCCCACGATCGTCTTGCCCAGGTTGGTCAGGCCCTGGTTGATGCCCAGGATGGGGCCGACACCGCTCGGGTTGCCGTCGGGAGCGCCCCGCACCAGGTAGCCGGCGTAGGTGACGGGGTCGCCCAGGATCGTCTGGTAGGCCAGGCCGGTGCGGATGATGTCCTTCACCGTGACGTGGAAGAAGTCCAGGCCCAGCGAGTAGCGCTTGTTCGGCTCGATCACGAAGCCCAGGGTGATGGACTCCGACTTCTCGGGCTTGAGGCCCGGGTTGCCGCCGGTGATGGTCACGTACTGCGCGCTGCAGTCGATGTTGGCCGGGTCCACCACCGGGCAGCGCACGCGGTCGCGCTGGCCGTTGGTGGTGATGCCGTTGGCCGGCGGCTGGTACAGGTCGAAGAGCGTCGGCGCGCGGAAGCCGCTGCCCCACGAACCCCGCACCAGCAGCTGCTCGATCGGCTGCCAGCGCAGCGAGCCCTTCGGGTTGACGGTGCTGCCCACGCGCTGATAGCGGTCATAGCGCACCGCGGCGTCGGCCTCCAGGGTCTTGAGGATGGGCACGTTGACTTCGGCGTAGGCCGAGGCCACGTTGCGCGAGCCGCTCACCGGCACGCCCGCGCTGCCGAAGCCCGACACCAGGAACAGCCGGTTGGCATCGGACGGGGCGATGTCGAGCTTTTCCTTGCGGAACTCGCCGCCCAGCGCCAGCCCCACCATGCCCGCGGGCAGGCTGAACAGATCACGCGACACCTTGGCGTCGATGCTGGCGATCGACTGCTGGGTGGTGTTGAACACGCCGTTGTAGTTGCTGTTCATCGCCGCGGCCAGGGCGGCCGGGTCGGTGGTGTCGCCGAAGGGGTTGATGACCCCGGTGTCGACCAGGCTCAGGTACTTGTCGGTCAGCGCCCAGCCCTGGGTCAGGCTCGTGGTGAGCTTGTTCTGGCTGAACAGCGCGCCGGTGTCGTAGTCCCAGCCCAGCGCGGTGCCGCGCAGGCCGGCGAGCACGCGCACGTTGTCGGTCACGTCCTCGGTCTTGCGCGTGCCGGTGGGGACGGAGCGGAACAGCAGCGGCAGCGGCTGCCCGGCGATGCCGTTGGCCGCCGCGAAGGCGGCGGGGTAGTACGGGCTCGTGGGCGGCAGCAGCGCGATGGCGCTGCCCACGTACTTGTTCAGCACGCTGGCGTACTGGGGGTACTGGCTGCTGATCAGGTTGGACAGCGTGGTGGTGTACGGCGACCCCGCCGGCAGCGCCGCGCCGTACAGCAGCACGTGCTGCTGCGTGGTGAGCGTCTTGTTGCGGGTCAGGCTGGTCTCGAGGTAGCCCTCGGCATTGGGCGAGAACTCGAAGCGCGCATTGACCATCAGGTTGGCCAGCTTGCTCTCGGGCTGGATCGAGATGTAGGGCGCGTTGTCGTAGCGGCACAGCCCCGGCAGCAGCGGCGATGCGATCGAGTAGGCCCCGCAGTTCGGGTAGTTCGGGCTCGCCACCTTGCCGCTGGGCAGGAAGACGTTGGCCGGGAAGGCGATCGAGCTGGTCTTGTCGAGCTGCTGGGCGACGTTGATGTTGCGCGCGAACGAGCGCGAGGAGCCGAAGATCGGCTTGATGTGCTGGTAGCTTGCCGCGGCAGTGACGTTGTAGCGGTCGGCTTCGAGGTCGCCGAAGCCCGTCAGCACCGAGAACCGCGCCTCCTGGCCCCCGCCTGAGCGGGTGGGCGAGCCCAGCGTGGCCGAGACTTCCGTGCCGGTGACCTTGGTGCGCAGGATGAAGTTGACGACGCCGGCCACGGCATCGCTGCCGTAGATGGCCGAGGCGCCGTCCTGCAGCACCTCCACGCGTTCGATCGCCGCCAGCGGGATGGTGGCGATGTCGACCGCCGAGCCGCCGGCCGAGGGCGCGCTGCGGCGGCCATTGATCAGCACCAGCGTGCGGGCCGAACCGAGGCCGCGCAGCGAGATCAGCGAGACCGAGCCGCTGCCGCCCTGGCCACCGCCGGCACCCGTGTTGGCCACGGCCGTGCCGTTGAGGGTGGAGCTGGCGGTGATGGTCTTGAGCAGCTGCTCGACGGTGGACACCCCGGTGCGGGCAATGTCGCTGCGCGTGATCACCTGCACCGGCAGCGCTGTCTCGCCGGCGATGCGCTTGATCGACGAGCCGGTGATCTCGACCAGGTCGCTCTTGGTCGGTGGCGCGGTCTGCGCCAGGACCGGCAGGGCCGGGCACAGGCAGGTGAGGAGCGCCGCCTTGGCCACCGCGCGCAGGGTGCCGGCGACCTGGGTTCTGGATTTCGTGAAGGGGTACATCTTGGATACTTCCCGGTTGATGGATCTGATGGAAATCGCTGTCGTTCTAATGAGCCATCCCTGAGAAACTCGAAGCACCGACCCGGCCGCCGCCGACTTGGTGCAGCCGGTGGTGCAGCGGCGCACAAATCATCGCGGGCGCCCGCCCCTGGTGCAACCGGGTGTTGCACTTGGGTCAACTGGCAACACGTTTAGCAAAGCACATGCCGCAAGACACCTTCCGGGCCCGCACCGTCCTGCCTGCCCTGCTGGGGGCCTGCAGCCTGGCGCTGGCGCCGGTGGCGCGGGCGCAGTTCCACACCGTGCCGGTGCCGCAGTGCGCGCCCGCGGCGCCGTCGGCCAGCACCGATGCCGCGGCCTACCGGCTGGACGCGGCGCACCGGCTGTACGACTGCTATCCCTCGCGCATCTACCGCGGGCGCGTGCCGCCCCTGCTGTACGGCGTGATGGTGGTCGAGGCCCAGGTCGATGCCGCCGGCCAGCTGGTCGACCTGAGTGTGGTGCGCCAGCCCGCGGCCGAGGAGGTGCAGCCCTGGGTGCTGGCGCTGATCCGCGGTGCGGCGCCTTATCCGGTGCCGGCGCACCTGCCGGGGCAGGCGGCGGTGGTGGTGGAGACCTTCTTCGTCGACCGCTCGGGCCTGTTCCAGGTGCTGTCGCTGACCGAGGGCCAGCGCGACCGGTAGGCACAGGCCGGTCGTTGCGCGCGCCGGCCTCAGGCGCGCGCGCGTCGCTTCAGCCAGCGCATCAGGCTGCCTACGAGCGGCAGCTTCTCGTACAGCTCTTCGGCCGCGTCCCAGTAGTCGCGGTGCAGCGCGATGCGGCCATCCGGCGCCAGCTGCAGGTAGCTGGCACCGCGGATGGTCTGCCCGGCGCGGTTGAAGCGCCGCAGGCGGAAGTGGAAGTCCCAGCCCAGGTGGCACTGCCCGTGCTGCGCCACGACCTGGGTGACGACGAAGCGGGGGTCGTCCAGGGTGGCGAACATGTGCTCGAAGATGCGCCGGATCGCGGCCACGCCCTGCACCTCGTTGAACGGGTCCTTGAAGCGCGCGTCTTCGGTGTAGAGCTCGTGCAGGCGGTCCAGGTCGCCCGGCGCCAGCGCCTCGAAGCGGGCCACGATGCGGGCCACGGCGGCGTCCAGGGCGGCGGTCTCCACGCTCACAGCCCCGTGGAGCGGCGCACCGCGGCGAAGTACGGCGTGTACGGCAGCAGGCGCAGCAGCTTCAGCCCGAGCGTGAAGCGCTTGGGGAAGTGGATCTCGAAGTCGCCGCGCTGCCAGCCGCGCAGGATGGCGCTCGCCGCCTGCTCGGGCGTGATCAGCGCCGGCATCTTGAACGCGTTGCCTGCGGTCAGCGGCGTCTCGACGAAGCCGGGGTTGATGACCGACACGCCCAGCCCCAGCGGCGCCAGATCCAGGTGCAGCACCTCGGCCAGGTTGATCAGCGCCGCCTTCGTGGGCCCGTAGGCCAGTGCCTGCGGCAGGCCGCGGAAGCCGGCCACGCTGCTGACCAGGCTCAGGTGCCCGCCCTGGCCGGCGCGGGCCTGGGCCAGCAGGGCCGGCAGCACGGCGTCCAGCAGGTGCAGCGCGCCGACCTGGTTGACCTGCACATGGCGCAGCGCGATGTCGAGGTCGAAGTGGGTGGCGCGCATCGCGGCGTAGGTGCCGGCGCAGTACAGGGCCAGGTCGATGCGGCCGTGGCGGCCGACGATGCGCTGCGCCGCCTGGCGCATGGCGTCGCGGTCGGTGGCGTCGAGCGCGATCGACTCGCTGCCCGGGTGCTCGGCGACGAAGGCCGCCAGCGGCTCGGCGCTGCGCGCCGAGACCACGACGCGCGCGCCGGCCGCGTGCAGCGCATGGGCGGTGGCACGGCCGATGCCGGTGGAGGCGCCGACGAGCCAGGCGGTCTGGCCGTCCCAGCGGGCGATGCGCGGATTCAGCGGCATGGGCCGGGCTCAGGGCTTGTCGAACGACAGCGTGACGTCGCCCAGGTGGAAGCCGAACTTGCTCATCGCCGTCTTGTTCAGCATCACGTGGTCGTCGATCAGGATCATCCAGTCGTTCATCTGCACGTCGTAGGTCTTGTCGCCCACCGGCTGGCGCAGCGTGTAGTGCCAGTTCAAGGCGTTGCCGGCGGCCACGCCCCGGGCCACGCCCACGATGTCGTCGGCGCGGCCGCTGTAGCGTCCGCCGCCCTCGTCGACCAGGTGCCAGATGCGCTGCTGCCGGGTGCCGTCGCTGTAGGTGAAGCGCTCGTCCAGCGTGCCCTGGTTGCCTTGCCAGGTGCCCGTGAGGTGCACGACGAAGCGCTTGACCACCTTGCCCGAGCGGTCGGTGAACATGCCGTACGCGACCAGCGGGCCGTTGAAGTAGGTCTTGAGATCGAGCCGGGGCTTCTCGGCCGCGTAGTCGGCCGGCGTCGGCGCCGAGGCGCAGCCGGCCAGCACGGCCACGGCAGCGGCCGCGGCCAGTGCCAGGCCCAGCCGGCGCGGGCGCAGGAGGGGGGTGTTCATCGGGGTGCTTCCTTTCGGGTCCACAGGGTCCACAGCAGCGCAGCCGCCACCAGTTTCAACAGACAGGGCAGGGCGCAATAGGCGATGCCCAGCGAGCGCAGGCCGGCTTCGCTGCGGCTGCCCGGCGTGTAGCCGAAGGCCGCCAGCAGCGGCAGCGCGATGCCTGCGGCCAATGCGAGGTTGAGCTTGGTGGCGAAGTTCCACCAGCCGAAGTAGGCGCCTTCCAGGCGCTGGGCGTGGCCGGCGCGCTGGATCACGCCCGTGAGCATCGCCCCCGGCAGCGTGAGATCGGCGCCCAGCGCGATGCCGCTGGCGATGCAGACCACGGTGTAGGCGGCCACGTCGCCGGCCTGCAGCGTCAACGCCCAGGCGAAGGTGACGATGGCCAGCGCCATGCCCGCGAGCCAGCTGCGCGCCAGGCCCAGGTGCGCCACCGCGCGCACCCACAGCGGCATCGACAGCGCGCCGGCGGCGAAGTAGCTGGCCAGGAACAGCGGCGTCCAGGCCGGCACCTGCAGCCGGTCGCGGATGAAGAACAGCACCAGCGTGGCCGGCACCGCGCTGGCCACGCCATTCACGAGGTAGATGGCCAGCAGGCGCCGGAAGTCGGAGGAGGCCAGCGGGCGCACGCGCGCTGCCGGCGCGCCATCGGCCGAAGGGTCGACCGGGCTGGGGGCCGCGGCGGGGCCGGCCCGCGATTGCGGCTGCGGCGCGCCACGCAGCAGCAGCAGCGCCGCCGCCAGCGTCATTGCGAACACGGCGCTGGCCGCGCCCAGCCCGGCCAGCGCCGGCAGCACGCTGGCCACCAGCACCCCCAGCAGCGACAGGCCCTCGCGCCACGAGGCGATGCGCGCGCGCTGCGCCTCGTCGCCGCCCAGCCGCGCGCCCCAGGCCTGGTGCAGCACCGACAGCACGCTGTAGCTGAGGTAGGTCACGGCCAGCAGCACGGCGCACCAGGCCAGCAGCGCCAGCTCGCCCCGCACGGGCGGGAAGAACAGGCCGCGAAAGCCGGCCGCGCACAGCACGGCGGCGAGCGAGGCCAGGCCCAGCACCTGCGGCACCGGCCGCCGGAACCAGGCGTCGACGATGCGGCCGATCCAGGGGTCGGCCAGCGCATCGAGCAGCCGCGCGCCCAGCAGCAGCGCGCCCAGCGTGGCCAGCGGGATGCCGAAGGTGGTGGCGTAGTGGCTGGGCAGCACCACGTACAGCGGCAGCGCGACGAAGGCCAGCGGCAGGCCCAGCGCGCCGTAGTGCACGCCCTGCGACCAGCCCCCCCGCCAGGCGCTGGTCACGGCGCGGCGCGACCCAGCAGCGACTGGCGCAGCCCGGGCTCGGAGGTCTGCGGTGCGAGCCAGATGCCGAAGAACAGCCGCGCGAAGGCGGGCTCGTCGACCTCGCCGACGGCCTGCCCGTCGACGTAGAAGCGGGCGCCGCGGCCGGGCAGGTTCAGGCCCGTGATGCGCTCGCCTTCCCTCACGTCGGGGATCAGGCGCCGCAGGTCGGCCAGCCAGCGCGCCGCGTCGGCCGGCGCGATCGGGCCCTGGCGCTGCATCTCGCCGAGCGAGCGCTCGGCGATCTTCTTGCCGCTGAGGCTGCGCGCGTACTGCAGCTCGAGCGCGAAGGGCACCGCGGCCCAGTCGGCGCCGACCGGCGGCGCCGCCGACCACAGGCGTGCGTCGTAGACCAGGAAGCCGAAATAGCGCAGCGAGCCCTGGCCCTGCAGCCGCGCGCCGGGCAGGGCCAGCGCCACTTCGGGCGGCACGGCGGGTATCGGCTGGGCGCGCGCCACCGGCACCGCGGCCAGGACGGCCGCGGCCCAGGCCGTGGCGGCCCGGCCGAGCGCGCGTCGGCGGCCGGGGTTCATGCCGGCCGGCGCAGCGTGAACTGCACGACGTCGGTGCTGCCGGTGTCGAAGGCTGCTTCGCAGTAGGCCAGGTAGAACTCCCAGATGCGCATGAAGCGGGTGTCGAAGCCCAGCTGGCGCAGCGGCCCGTCCTGGCTCACGAAGCGCGCGCGCCAGCGGCGCAGCGTCTCGGCGTAGTCGGCGCCGAAGGCCAGTTCGTTGACCACCACCAGCCCGGCCCGGGCCGCCTCGGCGCGGAAGGCCCCGGGGCTGGGCAGCAGGCCGCCCGGAAAGATGTACTGCTGGATGAAATCGGACGAGCGCAGGTAGCGCGCGAACAGGTCGTCGCGGATCGTGATCGACTGGATGCAGGCGTGGCCGCCGGGCTTCAGGCGCTCGCGCAGGGTGGCGAAGTAGCTGCCCCAGTATTCGCGGCCCACGGCCTCGAACATCTCGATCGAGGCGATGGCGTCGAAGGGCGCGTCGTCGATCTCGCGGTAGTCCTGCAGCCGCAGCTCGGCGCGGTGCGCCAGGCCGGCGCGCTGCAGGCGCTCGCGGGCCCAGGCCAGTTGTTCGGACGACAGCGTCACGCCGGTCACCCGGGCCCCGAACTCGGCCGCCGCGGTCTCGGCCAGCGCGCCCCAGCCGCAGCCGATCTCCAGCAGCCGCTGGCCCGGCTGCAGACCGCACTCGGCCAGCGCACGCCGCACCTTGGCGGCCTGCGCCTGCGCCATCGGCTGCGCGAAGTCGCCGCCGAACAGGGCGCTGGAGTAGTTCATCGTCTCGTCCAGCCACAGCCGGTAGAACGGGTTGCCGATGTCGTAGTGGGCGTGGATGTTCTTGCGGCTGCCGCGGCGCGAATTGCGGTTCAGCAGGTGCTTGAGGCGGTACGCCAGCGCGCCCCACCAGGTGCCGTAGATCACGGCCTCGAGCGCCTCGCGGTTGACGATGAACAGGCGCAGCAGCGCCGCCAGGTCGGGGCTGCTCCAGTGGCCGGCGATGTAGGCCTCGGCGAACCCGATGTCGCCGCGGCGCAGCGCCGCGCCGCAGGTGCGCCAGTCGAGCAGGCGCAGCGCCGCTCGCGGCTCGGGCTGGGTGCCCAGGCGCAGCTGCGAGCCATCGGGCAGCTGCACGTCCAGCGTGCCGGTGCGCAGCTGGCGCAGCAGGCCGAACACGGCATGCGCCGCGGCCGGGGCCGAGGCGGGCAGGCCGTGGGCGCGGGATTCCGGGTCGGGGTCGAAGGAGGCGGTCGAGCTCGTCATGGCCGGCGGGAAGTGGGGCGGGAAGTGGGGGCGGTAAGGGGCCGCTCAGCGGCTGATGAAGGCCTGCGGCGGGGCAGGCTTGGCGACGAAGGGCACGCGCTTGGTCCACAGCTTCAGCGCCTGCCAGTGGATGCGCAGGATCACGCCCAGCGTCATCAGCGGCATGCCGAAGAAGGCGGCGCGCAGCGTGCGCGGCGTGAGGGCGGCGAGCTGGCCGCTGACGCTGGTCTGCAGCAGCGGGCCCAGCTCGTCGTCGTGGTCCACGCGCGCCACCGTGCGCTCGGCCGTGCGCATGAAGCGGAAACGGTAGCGCCCCTGCACCTGGCAGAAGGGCGAGACGTGGAAGACCTTGCGCGCGCCGAGCTCGCGGCCCCAGGCCAGCGCTGGGTCGTCGAGCAGGTAGCAATGGCGCTCGCCGAAGGTGTTGTTGACCTCGACCACGATGGCGCGCAGCGTGCCGTCGGCGCGGTGGCAGTACCAGAAGCTGACCGGCTTGAACGCATAGCCGAGCACGCGTGGGTAGGTGTGCAGCCAGGCCTCGCCGTCGGCGTCGGCGACGCCCTCGCGCTGCAGCAGCTCGTCCAGCCAGGCCAGCGCGTCGGCGCGGCCGTCGCCATGGTCGCGGTCGTGGAAGCTGAGCAGCCCGAAGCGGTTGCGGCGCAGCGCCGGCACGGCGGCCGTGCGCAGCGCGCGCATCGGCAGCAGCAGGAAGTAGGTCGGGTAGGCGAAGGCGTGCTCCACCGGCCGCAGCCGGCGGTGGCGCACCACGCCGGTGCCGATCAGGGCGGTGTTCATCGGCGCATCCCGCGCTGGGCTGAGGCGGCCTTCAAGCGGCCACGCGCCAGGCGTCCTCGGCGGTGGGGGCGGCCTGCCAGCGCCGACGCAGCTGCGCCACCACGTCCAGGGCCGAGCCCAGGCCGTCCTCGTGGAAGCCGTAGCGCGTCCAGGCGCCGCAGAACCACATGTGGCCCTGCCCCTGGATCCCCGGCAGCCGGCGCTGGGCGTCGATGGCGGCGCGGTCGAACACCGGGTGGCTGTAGGCGTAGCGGCCGATCACCTGCGCCGGGTCGGGCCGGCGGGCCGGATCGGGGTTGAGCGAGACGATCACCGGCCGTTGCCAGGGCAGCGGCTGCAGGCGGTTGATGAGGTAGTGCAGGCAGACGCCGGCCTGCTCGCGCCCGGCCTCCTGGGCGCGGGCGTAGTTCCAGGCCGCCCAGGCCCGGCGCGCGCGCGGCAGCAGCGCGGTGTCGGTGTGCAGCACGGCCTCGTTCGGGTGGTAGGCGATGGCGCCCAGCACCGAGCGCTCGGCCGGGGTCGCGTCGCTCAGCAGGGCCAGGCCCTGGTCACTGTGGCAGGCCAGCACGACCTCGTCGAAGCGCTCGCTGCCGGCGTCGGTGGCCACCATCACGCCGGCCGTGCCTTCGCCCGGCGGCAGCCGCCGCAGCGCGCGCACCGGGGTGCCGGTGCGGGCATCGGGAATCTCGCGCAGCAGCCGCGTCACGTACTCGCGCGAGCCGCCGCGCACCGTGTACCACTGCGGCCGGTCCTGCACCTGGATCAGGCCGTGGTTGTGGCAGAACCGGATCATGGTGGCGATCGGGAAGCGCAGCATCTGGTCGGTCGGGCACGACCAGATGCAGCCGATCATGGGCAGGAAGTACCAGTCGCGAAACGCGCTGCCGAAGCGGTGCCGGGCCAGGAACTCGCCGATCGGCTCGGCGCCCTCGTCGGGCGTGTCGCGCAGGGCGATCGCGGTGGCCAGGCGGTTGAAGCGCAGGATCTCGCGCAGCATGTGCACGAAGCGCGGGCGCAGCAGGTTGCGGCGCTGCGCGAACACGCCGTTCAGGTCGCGGCCGCTCCATTCGAGTCCCGGGGCCTGGACCGAGAACGACATGTCCGATGCCGCGGTGGGCACGCCCAGCCGCTCGAACAGCTGCCGCAGCTTCGGGTAGGTGCGGTGGTTGAACACCAGGAAGCCGGTGTCCACGCCGTGCGTCACGCCGTCCAGCGTCACGTCCACGGTGTGGGCGTGGCCGCCGAAGCGGCGGTCGGCCTCGAACAGCGTCACCTGCGCCAGCGAGGCCAGCCCCTGCGCGGCGGCCAGGCCGGCGATGCCCGAGCCGATGACCGCCACGCGCTTCATGGCGCGACGCTCCGGGCATGAAAACGGGCACCGCCCAGGGTGCCCGGGGCATTAAAGACTGTCGTGCGGCGCGACGGAGCGAACGAGGGAGGGAGGGAGGAGGAGGAGAGACACTCCGAGCTTGCAGTCAGCGATGCTGACAGGCCGCACGACAGGGAAACGGTAGACGTCGCTCCCCACGGGCGGGGCGACATGGCAGTCAGAGCGCTGGCCGGCGCCGAAAGTTCCGCCGGGCGGTCGCGGCGGGTGGCGCGCTGGGCTCGCTGCGGGCTCCGGTGGGTGGCGGGTGGGGCCTTGACGTTGGGCATCGGACCTCTTACGCGGCAGGGTGGCAGATGGATGTGAACCGAACGTTCATAACGCGACCGGTTAGTATTGTGGCGCACTCGGGGCCTCGGCGCCAGCCCCGCAGAAACCGGGTCGGGTGGATCCGGCCGCAGGAATGTCCTGTTCAAGACGATGAATCCACCCAGTCGATGGTCATAATCTGACGCTTCGGTTTTCGATTGTCCAGGACACATCCAGTCTCCGCGTCGCCGCGTACCTGTCCATGGAAACGAACGTGAACGACCGTACCTCCGCCGTCCCGATCACCTTGTCCATTGCTGCCGTGGAGCGCGATACCGGCCTGAGCAAAGACACGCTGCGCGTGTGGGAGCGGCGCTACGGTTTCCCGCTGCCGGCGCGCGACACCCTCGGCGAGCGCGCCTACCCGCTGGAGCAGGTCGAGAAGCTGCGCCTGCTCAAGCGCCTGCTGGACGCCGGCCACCGGCCCGGCCGCATCGTGCCGCTGCCCCTGGAGGAGCTGCAGTCGATCGCCGAGCAGACCGTGGACCAGCCGCAGCGCGGCCTCGAGGCGGCGCTGCGCTCGGACGACGTGCGCGCCCATATCGACCTCGTCCGCGCCCACGACGCGCCGGCGCTGCGCGCCTCGTTGGCGCGGCTGCTCGCCCGGGTGGGCGTGGCGCGCTTCGTGACCGAGGTCGTCGGCCCGTTGAACAGCGCCGTGGGCGACGCCTGGCTGCGGGGGCAACTCGAGATCTTCGAGGAGCACCAGTACACCGAAACGATCCAGAGTCTGCTGCGACAGGCCATCGCCGGCCTGCCCCCGCCGGCGGCCGGCGCCGCGCCGCGCGTGCTGCTGGGCACCCTGCCGGGCGAGCCGCACGGCCTGGGGCTGCTGATGGCCGAAGCGCTGCTCACGCTGGAAGGCTGCCATTGCGTCTCGCTGGGCGTGCAGACGCCGCTGTGGGACCTGGTGCTGGCGGCCGGGGCCTACCGCGCCGACATCGTGGGGCTGAGCTTCACCGGCTGCACCAGCCCGAACCAGATCGTGGACGGGCTGACCGAGCTGCGGGCCAAGCTGCCGCCGCTGATCGGGCTGTGGGCCGGCGGCAGCGCACCGGTGCTGCACCGCCGTGCCCTGGCGGGGGTGGAGCCCTTCGCGGCCATGGACGGGTTGCCGGCGGCCGTGCAGCGCTGGCGGGCCGGCCATGTGACATGGCATGACCCGGTGAAACGGGTTCCCTAGAATCGGCAGGATGGACGCGGTCAAAACCATGCTTTACCCCGAACTCTTCCGCCAGCTCGAGGCCGTGCGCTGGAACATGGACCAGGACATCCCCTGGGACCGCTTCGACCCCGCCCTGCTCAGCGAAGAGCAGGCGCAGACGGTGAAGATGAACGCCATCACCGAATGGGCGGCGCTGCCGGCGACCGAGATGTTTCTGCGCGACAACCGCGAGGACAGCGACTTCTCGGCCTTCATGAGCGTGTGGTTCTTCGAGGAGCAGAAGCACTCGCTGGTCCTGATGGAATACCTGCGCCGCTTCCGCCCCGACCTCGTGCCCAGCGAGGAAGAGCTGCACGCGGTGCGGTTCGAGTTCGACCCCGCGCCCGCGCTCGAGACGCTGATGCTGCATTTCTGCGGCGAGATCCGGCTCAACCACTGGTACCGCCGCGCGGCCGAGTGGCACACCGAACCGGTGATCAAGGCCATCTACGAGACCCTGGCACGGGACGAGGCGCGCCACGGCGGCGCCTACCTGCGCTACATGAAGCGGGCGCTGAACAAGTTCGGCGACGAGGCCAAGGCCGCCTTCGCCAAGGTCGGCGTGCTGATGGCCAGTGCGCGCCGCACGGCGCAGGCGCTGCACCCGACCAACCTGCACGTCAACGTCAAGCTGTTCCCGCGCGACACCATTCAGAGTCGCCTGCCCGACCCCGACTGGCTGGAGCAGTGGCTGGACAAGCAGATCCAGTTCGACACGGTCTGGGAAGGCAAGGTCGTCGAGCGCATCCTGCACAACCTGAGCCTGCTGATGGAGCGCAGCTTCGCCAGCGTGCAGGAGCTCAACCGCTACCGCAAGGAGCTCACCGCGTCGATCGCGGCGCGGGCGCTGCCGAGGGCGGTCTGAGCCGCTGCCGCGGCGGCGGCTCAGGCGGCGGGCGGCAGGTCGGCCTTGCGATCGGCCGCCACGCGCACGGCGCTCGGCCGCTCGCCCACCAGCCGCACGTAGCCCTTCCAGTCGATGCCGGCGGTCGCCAGCAGGTCCTCGCCGAGCACCGCCTTGGTCGCCATGGCCACCAGCGGCAGGCTGCACCAAGCCGCGCAGTCGGCGACCGTGAAGCGCTCACCGGCGACGAAGGGCGCAAACTTCGCCAGCCGCTGGAAACCGGCGATGTTGCGCGTGAGCGCGGTCCGCACGCGCGCCTGGGTGCCCTCGCTGACCTTGCTGCCGAAGTAGGCCTGCGGGTAGAGGTCGCGCGCCACCAGCTCCAGGTGCAGGTCGATGAAGGTGCACAGCTCGCGCACCTTGGCCGCGGCCAGCGCGTCGGCCGGCAGCAGCGGCGGCTGCGGATGGGCGGCTTCGAGGTAGTCGACGATGACCTGGCTTTCGCACAGCGTCTGCCCGTCGATGCGCACGTACGGAATCTTGGCCAGCGGCGAGGCCGCCAGCACCGCCTCGTCGGTCGATCCGGTTTCCACGCGCTGTTCGGTGAACGGCAGCCCCTTCTCCAGCAGCACCAGCTTGACCTTGTTGTAGTAGTTGGACAGCGGGCGGCCGTACAGGGTGATCGAGGACATGGAGGCGGGGCGGCGGCGGGCCGGCAGCAGGACGGGCGCCCAGTCTACGGTACGCGCGGCGGCCGGTTCACCAGCAGGATGCCGGCGCAGACCGCTGCCAGTGCGGCCACCAGGCGCGTCGTGAGCGGCTCGCCCAGCAGCAGCACGCCGGCGCCGAGCCCGAACACTGGCGTCAGCAGCGCGAAGACCGAGATCCGGGTGGCCGGGTAGTGGCGCACCAGCCAGAACCACGCCAGGTAGCTGGCGAAGGTGATGACCACGGTCTGGAACGCCAGCGCCGCCAGCGGCAACAGGCCGGGATGCGGCGGCCAGGCCTCGCCGCGCAGCAGTGACGCCAGGCCCAGTGCCGCCGCCGACACCCCCAGCTGGTACAGCAGCGTCTTCTCGGGCAGCGCCGTGGCCAGGCGCGAGGCGCGCACGGTCAGCGTGGTCAGCCCCCAGGTGAGCGCCGCCCCGATGCCCAGCGCGTCGCCCAGCCATTGCCGCGCCCCGGCCGCCGGGCGGACGAAGCCCTCGGCAAAGGCCCAGACCACGCCGCCGAAAGCCAGCAGCAGGCCCGCCACGCCCAGCGCATCCAGCCGCTCGCTGCGCGCGATCAGGGGCATGCCTGCAGCCACGACGAAGGGCGCCAGATAGATGAACACCGCCATGCGCGAGGCGCTGGTGAACTGCAGGCCCACGAAGATGCAGGCGAACTCGGCCGCGAACAGCGAGCCCGCCAGCAGCCCGGCGCCGCCGGTGCCGTCGGCCCGCAGGATCGGCAGCCCGCGCCAGCGCGACCAGGCCAGCAGCAGCAGCGCCGCGCCGAGCGAGCGCACCGCGGCCTGCAGCAGCGGCGGAAACTCGCGCAGCCCCACCTTGGCCGCCAC
Organism: Burkholderiales bacterium; assembly: GCA_028872015.1. Classification (GTDB taxonomy): domain Bacteria; phylum Pseudomonadota; class Gammaproteobacteria; order Burkholderiales; family Burkholderiaceae_C; genus Rubrivivax. The sequence goes on from JAGWLO010000009.1 coordinate 38,934, forward strand.
CTGGCCCAGGCCCCAGACGGCGCTGCAGGCCAGCAGGGTGAGCACGGCGGTGCTGTCGAGGGCGGGCTTGCGCTGTTCGGTCATGCGCCGGATTGTCGCGGCCGGTGGCCGCGCGGATGCGGGCTGCGGTGCCAGGCGAGCGCCACCGCCGCGCAGGCGGCGCCGGCCAGGCTGCCGGTGAAGTGCGCCAGCGGCGCCACCGCGATGTCCCAGCCCGCCTCGGCGCGCAGCGCAGGCCCGAACGGCCGCTCCAGCACGAGCTTGGTCACCAGCCCCGCCAGCACGGCGGCGCCGATCAACCGGCGTGCGCCGGGTCCGGTGACCACGAGCCAGACGGCGACGAGCGCCACCCCGGCGTGCAGCACGCCCGACAGGCCGCCGTAAGGGGTCAGCGCCGGCTGCAGCGCCAGCGCCAGGTGCGTCAGCGGCCAGGCTGCGAACCAGGCCAGCGCGGCCCGGGCCGGCACCCGGGCCGCGTGCCCGAACGCCCCCACCACCGCCGCCGCGAAGAGGTTGACGGCCAGGTGCAGCGCGCTCCAGTGCACGAAGGCCGCCGTCCAGGCGCGCCAGGGCTGCGCGACGGCCCGCGCCGGCTGCCAGTCGAGCCCGGCGGCGGGCAGCCGCCACGCCAGGGCCGCGCCCAGCGCCAGCACGGCCGCCAGCGTCACCCAGGCCCGGCCCGGGCGCTGCAGCCAGGAGGTCAGCCGAAGACCGCCTGCCACAGGGCCAGCACGGCGTCGCGCTCGCGCTGCAGCAGCGTGGGCTCGAACTGCGTCGGCCGCTCGTCCAGGCGCGCGCGGTGCTGGGCCCGGCGCAGCTCGCGGTAGGCATCGGCGGCGGCGCGGCCCAGGCCCGGCGCCAGCAGTGCTGCAGCCTCGGCGCGCTGCAGCAGCGCGATGTTGCCGGCGTTGTCCTGCAGCGCCGGGTAGGCGCCGGCATGGGCCAGCACCAGGTACTGCACCGCGAACTCGACGTCCATCATCCCGCCCGGGCTGTGCTTGACGTCGAAGCGCCCCGCCGGCACCGGCCGCGCGGCGCGCACCTTCTGACGCATGGCACGCACCTCGTCGCGCAGGGCCGCGGCATCGCGCGGTGCCGTCAGCACGGCGCGCCGCGTGGCCTCGAAGCGGGCCGCCAGCGGCGCCGGGCCGCAGACGCAGCGGGCGCGCGTCAGGGCCTGGTGCTCCCAGGTCCAGGCGGTGTTGCTGCCGCGGCCTTCCTGGTAGCGCTCGTAGGCGCCGATGGCGGTGACGAGCAGGCCCGAGTTGCCGTTCGGCCGCAGCGCGGTGTCGATGTCGAACAGCTCGCCGGCCGCGGTGCGCAGCGTCAGCCAGGGGATGAGCTTGCGCACGAAGGTGGCGTAGACCTCCTGGGCGCGCTGGCGCGCAGCCGTCGCGCCGGCTTCGGCCTCGTCGTCGTAGACGAACACCACGTCGAGGTCGCCGCCGTAGCCCAGCTCCTTGCCGCCGAGCTTGCCGTAGGCGATGACGGCCAGGCCCGAGGTCTCGCGGTGGCGCTGCTTCAGGCGCGCCCAGCACCAGCGCACGGCGGTGTCGAGCACGGCATCGGCCAGCGCCGAGAGATCGTCGGCCACCTGCTCCACGGTGAGCTCGCCCTCGACGTCGCGCACCAGGGTGCGGAAGACCTCGGCGTGGTGGGCGCGGCGCAGCGTGTCGAGCAGCTTGTCCTCGTCGTCCTCGCCGGCGCGCTGCCAGGCCAGGCGGCGGTCGTCGAGCTCGGCGATGAAGCTCGCGCGGTCGAAGCGCAGGTGCAGCAGCCGCTCGTCGGCCAGCTCGTCGATCACGCCCGGGTGGCGCATCAGGTACTGCATCGGCCAGCGCGCCAGGCCCAGCAGGCGCAACAGCCGGCGGTGCACCTCGGGCCGTTCGACGAGCAGCGCCAGGTAGCTCTCGCGCCGCAGCAGCGGCTCGAGCCAGTCGACGAAGCGCAGCGCACCGGCGCCCGAGCAGCCGCCTTCGCGCATCGCGACGGCGGTGCGCTGCATCAGCCGGCCCAGGCGCAGCCGGCTGTCGTCGCGCAGCGCCAGCACGCGCGGGTGGCCGGCCCAGGGCCGCACGCGCTCGGCCAGCGCTTCGGGCAGGCGCTCGAGCAAGGCCTGGCTGTCCAGCGCCAGCGGCGCCGGCCCGCAGGTGCGGCAGGCGCTGCGGGCGGCATCGGGCGTGCCCCCCTGGCCTTCGCGCAGCAGGGCATCGAATTCGGCCGCCACCAGCTCGCGCACTTCGCACAGCTGCGCAAGCATCCGCCCCGTGGTGGCGGTGGCTACGGGCGTACCCGGCCCGCCGGCAGGCTCGCCCAGGCTGCGCGCGATCCAGTCGAGGTCGTCGTCGGCGGCAGGCAGCAGGTGCGTCTGCTGGTCGTCGAGAAACTGGATCCGGTGCTCGACCCGGCGCAGGAAGCGGTAGCCCGCGTCCAGCCGCTCGGCGGTCTCGGCCTTCATCAGCCCGCGCCCGGCCAGCCGCTGCAGCCCGCGCAGCGTGCTGCGGGTGCGGATCTCGGGGTACTGGCCGCCGCGCACCACCAGCAGCAGCTGCACGATGAACTCGATCTCGCGGATGCCGCCGCGCGAGAGCTTGACGTCGTTGGCGCGTTCGGGCCGGCCGGCGGCGCGGCGCTGGGCCTCGTCGCGGATCTTGCGGTGCAGCTGGCGCAGGCCTTCGAAGATGCCGTAGTCGAGGTAGCGCCGGTAGACGAAGGGCGTGACGAGGGATCGCAAGGCCAGCGCGCGCGCGTCGGCCACCACCGCGTGCGGTGCCACGAGGCGGCTCTTGAGCCAGGCGAAGCGCTCCCATTCGCGGCCCTGGACCTGGAAGTACTCCTCCAGCATCGCCAGGCTCACCACCGGCGGGCCCGAGTTGCCGTTCGGCCGCAGCGCCAGGTCGACGCGGAACACGAAGCCGTCGTCGGTGGTCTCGCCGATGAGCGCGTACAGCCGCCGCGCGACGAGGCTGAAGTATTCGTGGAACGACACCGGCCGCTGGCCCGGGCCGGCCGTGGTCTGGCCCTCGTCCTCGTACAGGTACACCAGGTCGATGTCGGAGGACACGTTGAGCTCGCGCGCGCCGAGCTTGCCCATGCCCACGATCCACAGGTCGTGGCGCCGGCCCTGCGCGTCCAGCGGCGGGCCGTGGCGCAGGTCGGCCTCGGCCTGGGCCTGCGCCAGCGCGATCTCGAGCGTGACTTCGGCCAGCGCCGTCATGGTGGCGGTGACGAGCTCCAGCGCCGCACCCTGCTCGATGTCGAGCACGGCCAGACGCTCGATCACCAGGTGGCGCGCCACGCGCAGGGCCGACGGCAGCTCGCGGCCGCCGGCCTGCAGCCGCGCCACCAGGGCTGCGAGCGTGTCGGGCCGCGGCGCGCCCGGCGCCAGCAGGCCCAGCTCGGCGGCGTAGCGGCGGCGCACGCGCTGGACGAAGCGGCTGTGGTCGGCCGCCGGCACTGCGAGAGGATCGGCAACACCCATCTCAGCGCACCACCCGGGTGCGGCAAGCCGCGCGCGCCGCCACGGTGTGGCAGCGCGTCGTGCTGGCGTTCGAACCCTCCGGACTCATCTTGACGGCGCCGCCTTGGGAACCCTTTTCGGGTACCGGTGTTTGAACTGCGGTCGGTTTCTGCACCGCAGACTATTCTCGATCGCATGGCCCACTGGTGCGGGGGGATATCCCGCGCCGGGCCGCGCGCAGCGGCGCTGCAGAATGCGGGCATGAAGATCGCCGCCGTGCAGATGGTGTCCGGCCCCGCGTGGGCGGCCAACCGCGAGGCCGCGGCGCGGCTGGTGGCGCAGGCGGCTGCGGCCGGGGCGGCGCTGGTGGTGCTGCCCGAGTACTTCTGCCTCATGGGCCGGCACGACACCGACAAGCTGGCGCTGGCCGAGCCCGCGGGCGACGGTCCGATCCAGCGCTTCCTGGCCGACCTGGCGCGCGCGCACGGCCTGTGGCTGGTGGGCGGCACGCTGCCGGTGAAAGCCGCCTCGGCCGACCGTGTGCTGAACCGCCTGACGGTCTACGGCCCCGACGGGCGCGAAGCGGGGCACTACGACAAGGTGCACCTGTTCGCTTTCGACAACGGCCACGAAAGCTACGACGAAGGCCGCACGCTGCAGGCCGGCAGCGTGCCGGTGGCGCTGCAGGCGGGGCCGCTGCGCGTGGGCCTGTCGATCTGCTACGACCTGCGCTTTCCCGAGCTGTACCGCGCGCTGATGACGCCGCCCTGCGACCTGCTGGTGGTGCCGGCCGCCTTCACCCACACCACGGGTCGGGCGCACTGGGAGCTGCTGCTGCGTGCGCGGGCGGTCGAGAACCAGTGCTACGTGCTCGGCGCGGCCCAGGGCGGCACCCACCTCAACGGCCGCCGCACCTGGGGCCACAGCATGGTCGTCGACCCCTGGGGCGAGGTGCTGGCGGTGCGCGGCGAAGGCGAGGGCTTCGTCATCGCCGAGGTCGACCCGGCTCGCCTCGTGCAGGTGCGCCGGCAACTGCCCGCGCTGGCGCACCGCCGGCTGTAGCGGCCGGCCGCCTTTCAGCGCTGGCCGAACATCATGTGCCGCGCCAGGGCGTTGCGCAGCGGCGGCAGCGCCTGCAGCGCGGCCAGCCCCAGGCCACGCGCGGCCGCCGCGCCCGGCACGCGCCAGGTGAAGCTGCGGGCCAGGAAATCGGTGGCCGCGATCATCGCCCAGCGGTCGGGCGCGCGCGCCCATTCGGCGCGCTTCAGCGCGGCGTCGAGGTCGTCGGCCCAGCGCAGCACCGAGACCAGCGCGTGCGCATCGCGCAGGCCCAGGTTCAGGCCCTGGCCGGCGACCGGGTGCAGGGTCTGCGCGGCGTTGCCGATGCGCACGATGCGGCCCTCGACCAGCGTGCGCTCGGCGTTCAGCCCGAGCGCGAAGGCCTTCAGCGGCGAGATCGCGGCCAGCCGCCCCGCGGCGGCAGGGAACACCGTGTTCAGCCATGCCAGGCGCTGTGCGTCGTCGAGCCCGCGCACCGGGTCGTCGGCGCTCGGCACGCACCACACCAGCGCGGCGCGCGCGCAGCCGTCGGCCGCCGGCGGCAGCGGCAGCAGTGCCGCCGGCCCGTTGGCGGTGAAGCGCTCGAAGGCGCGCCCGCGCGTGGCGCCCTGCAGGGTGACCGTGCCGACCCAGGCCGTCTGGCCGTAGTCGCGCGCGAGCGCCTTGCGCGCCTGCTCGGCGTACACGCCGCCTTCGGCCACCACCGCCAGGTCGAAGGTCTCGGCGATGCCGGCATCGAGCTCCACGCTGCCGACGCCGGGCTTCAGCGCCTGCACCGGCAGTCCGAAGCGGCTGTGCAGGCGCTGCGGCTGCAGCGCGGCCTCGGCCTGCCAGGCGCGCTGCAGCGGCGCCACCAGCGCGCCGTAGGCCAGCACCGCACCGAGTTGCGCCACGCCCAGGTCGGCCGCGCGCAGCAGCAGCTCGGCGCCGGCCAGGCCGGGGGGCTGCTGCGAGACATGCACCTCGGTGATCGGCTCGGCCGCGGCCGCCACCGCCGGCCACACGCCCAGGCGCTGCAGGAGCTGCACGCTGCCCAGCGCCAGGGCCAGGGTGCGCGGGTCGTCCGCCACGTCGCGCTCGGCGGGCCGGGCGTCGAAGAGCGTGATCTGCGCATGCGGCAGCAGCCGCGCGGCATGCAGCGCCAGCGCCAGCCCCACCGGGCCGGCGCCCACCACCGCGATCCGCCATGCCGTCCTGCTCACGCTGAACTCCTACGTGCCGGAGTGCCCGCTGGCCGGGGCCGCGGGGGCTCAAGCCGGGTCGATGTCGAGGATCTGGTCGAAGCCGGCATAGAGGAAGATGTCGCGGATGTGCGGCTGCACCTTCGCCAGGCGCAACCCGCCACCGGCCGCCACCAGGCGCTTCTGGGTCCTGAGCAGCACGCCCAGGCCGGCGCTGGAGAGGTAGTCCAGCCCTGCGCAGTCGAGCAGCACGCTGCCGGCCAGCCGGTCCAGCTGCGCCTGCGCCGCCGGCGCCTGCGCCGCGTCCAGGCGGCCCCGCAGCCGGGCGGTGGGGCCGGCGCCACCTTCGGCACCGGCGTCGAGCTCCACGTTCAGCATGGGCCGGCCACCCGGAACTGCGTGCGCCCTTCGCGGCGCTCGGCCACGTAGTCGTAGCGCAGCGCATCGACCAGCCGCCGCACCAGCAGCAGCCCCAGCCCGCCGGGCTGCCGCTCGGGCAGCGGTGCGTCGGTGCATGCCCCGGGGGCGGTGCGGGGGTCGAAGCGCTCGACGCCGGAATCGATCAGGGTCACGTCGACACCTCCATGGACACAGGCCACCTCGAGCGCGATCGTGGGCGCGCCGCCAGCGGCATATTTGACCATGTTGGTGAACAGCTCCTCGATCGCCAGGTGCACCGTCTGGCGTTGGGCCGGGCTCAGCGCCGACGTGGCCAGCGCGGCGTCGGTGTAGGCGACGATCGCGGGCAGCTCGGCCAGGTCGCGGCGGAAGGCCCGGTGAAAGGCTGGGCGCTGCGTCACGCCGGCGCCTCGCGCCGCAGCAGCACCATCGTGATGTCGTCCTGCGGCGGCGCGCCCTGGGCGAAATCGTCCAGCGCCGCCAGCAGCCGCGCGGCCAGCGCCGCGGTGCCCTCGGCATGGTGGCGGGTCAGGATCGTCTCGACCCGCTCGCGGCCGAACAGCCGGCCGTCGGGCGCCGCGCATTCGTACACGCCGTCGGACAGCAGCGCCAGCAGGTCGCCCGGCGCGAGGTCGAGCGTCACGGCCGGCCGCAGGCGCTGGATGGGCATCGCCCCCAGCGGGAAGCTGGTGGGGCCGTGCACCTCGCAGCGCCCGGTGGCCGCGCGCAGCAGCAGCACGGGCGCCTGGCCGGCGCTGAGAAAGCGCAGCCGGTGGGCGCCGCCGTCGAGCAGGCCGATGAAGGCGGTGATGAAGCGGCCGTCGGGCAGCGTCTGCGCCAGCCGGTCGTTGACCTCGCGGAAGGCGGTCTCCAGGTCGGCGCCGAGCTGGAACGCCATCCGCAGCATGGCCTGCATCTGCGTCACCGACAGCGCCGGCGCGATGCCGTGGCCGGTGGCGTCGCCCAGCAGCACCAGCAGGCCCTGGCGCAGCAGGCTCAGGTCGTAGGTGTCGCCGCCGGTCTGCTCGGCCGGCAGGAAGGTGGCGTGCATGTCGTAGCCCGGCAGCAGCGGCAGGCCGGCCGGCAGCGTGCTCAGTTGCACCTCGCGCGCCAGGGCCAGCGACTGGCGCAGCCGCTCGCCTTCCAGTGCGGCCCGGGTCAGCCGGGTGCGGCTCAGCGCCACCGCGCATTGCGCGGCCAGGGCCTCGGCCAGGGCCTGGTCGTCGGCGCCGAACACGCCGCCGGTCTTGTTCAGCACCTGCATCACGCCCACCAGTTCGCCGCGGTGGTCGATCAGCGGCAGCGTGAGGCTGCAGCGGGTGTGGAAGCCCGAGGCCCGGTCCAGGCCGCTGTCGAAGCGCGGGTCGGCGTAGCAGTCGGGCACGTTCAGGGTGCGGCGGTCGCGCGCGCAGGCGCCGGCCAGGCCGCGGTCCACCGGGATGCGCACGCGGGCGACGTCGCTGGAGACCTCCATCACCAGCTCGTCGGTTGCGGCATCGTGCAGCCAGACCGAGCTGCGCTCGGCGTGCAGCACGCGCCGAGCTGCCGCCGTCACCTCGGCCAGCATCGCCGGCAGCTCGAACGGCGCAGCCAGCGCCCGCGTCACCGCCAGCAGGGTCTCGAGCTCGCTGCGGGACAGCCGGGCCATCGCGGGACCGCTATTCCGACAGCTGCGGCGGCTGCACCAGGTCGGCGTCGACGTTCATCAGCACGCTGGCCAGTTCGAGCGCGCGCCACAGCGGCGCCGGCATGCGCCGGATGGCCTCGGGCGTGCGGGCCTGCGCGATCCAGGCCGCGATGTCGGTGTGCTGGCCCGGGCTCAGCAGGCGGCGGCTCAGCATTTCGTCCAAGGTCTGCACGGGCGCCTTTCGCAGGGGCCCTCGCCGCCGGGGAGCGCTGAACGACGGGCCGGGCGGATCGTAGCCGAGGCCCGGCGTCGGGCCGCCCCGGCCCGACGCGGCCTCAGGGCGCGCCCCGAGGCGTTTCATCGGCGGCGGCGGGCGGCCATTGGAAGGCGGCCGGCTGCTTGGCGAGGAACCGCTCCACCGCGCTGCGGTGCTCGGGGCTCTGGAAGGCCAGCGCCTGGGCATCGGCCTCGTAGGCCAGGGTCGCGGCGAGGTCGCTGCGGGTGCCGATCTCCACGCCGCGCTTGACGGCGCCCACCGCCAGCGCGCTGGCGCCGCTGAAGCTGGCGGCCAGAGCCTGCGCGCGCGCCAGCAGCTGCTCGGGCGGGTGCAGCTCCATCGCGATGCCCAGCCGCAGCGCCTCGGCGGCGCCTACCTCGCGCGCCGACAGCATCAGCTCCTTGGCGCGCTGCGCGCCCACCACGCGCGGCAGCGTGTACCAGGCGCCGCCGTCGGGCACCAGCCCCACGCGCAGGAACGACATGCAAAAGCGCGCCCGCGTCGAGGCCAGCACGAAATCGGCCGCCAGCGCCAGGCTGAAGCCGGCGCCATAGGCCGCGCCGTCCACCGCCGCGATGACGGGCCGGTCGAGCGCGATCAGCGGCGCGAACACCTCGCGGTGCAGGCTGGCCATGCGCTCGCGCCAGCCGGCGCTGTCGAGCACCGTGCCCTGCATGCCGCGCAGGTCGCCGCCGGCGCTGAACACGCCGCCGCGCCCGGCGATGACCAGGGCCCGCAGGTCGCTGCGCCGCCGCATCTCCGCCAGGGCCTCGGCCAGACCCTGCTTGGTGTCCGCATCGAGCGGATTGCGCCGCGCGGGCTGGTTCAGCGTCAGCGTGGCCACCGCGCCGTGCACTTCGAAGAGGGTCGTGGTCATGGTTCGGGCTCGTGCGGGTTGCGTTCAGGCGTAGGTCACCCAGTCGCGGCGCTCGGCGGCGTCCAGGTGCGGCAGGTGGTTGTAGGCCAGCAGCGTGTGCCGGCGCGGAGTGAACGAGAACTCGGTGACGGCGCTGTTGCGGATGCGCATGTTCAGCTCGATCGCGGTCTCGTCGGGCGCGCCCAGCACCTGGGCCACCGCGGTGGCGATCGGGCCGCCGCTGCTGACGACGAGCACGTCGCCGGCGTGGTGCTGGCGCACATGGTCGAGCGCGCCGGTCACGCCGGCGACGAACTCGCGCCAGCTCGGCATGCCCTGCGGCCGGGTGCGGCCGGCGGTCCACTGCGCCAGCGCCTCGCGCAGCAGCCGGAAGTGGGCGCGGTAGACCTCGGGCGTGTCGGGCCGGGCCAGCGGCCCGTCGTGCACGGTGCGGATCAGCGCCTCGCTGTCGTACTCGTTCAGCCCCGGCCACTCGAGCGCCGCCGGCAGGTCGCCGTGGCCCTGGGCGATGGCGGCCAGCGACTGCGCGTGCCGCCGCAGCGTGCCGCGCAGCACGGCCTCGAACACCAGGCCGCGGCTGCGGAACCACTGACCCAGCACCAGGCACTGGCGGTTACCGAGCTCGCTGAGCTGGTCGTAGTCGGTCGCGCCGAAGCTGGCCTGGCCGTGGCGCACGAGGTAGAGCGTTCCCATGGCCGCGATTGTCGGCGCGCGGCGGCCCGCGCTGCTGTCGCGCCGGCGACCGCGCCGCCTAGCCGCGCCGGTCGAACTCGAGGATCGCGCGCGCCACCTGCGGTAGCGGCAGCACGGCGTCGACGGCGCCGATCGCGATCGCCTCCTTGGGCATGCCGAAGACCACGCAGGTGGCTTCGTCCTGCGCGATGGTGCGGGCGCCGCCGTCGTGCAGTTGCTTCATCCCGCGCGCACCATCGTCGCCCATGCCGGTCAGCAGGATGGCCAGCACGTCGCGGCCGCTGCACTCGGCCACCGACTTGAACAGCACGTCGACGCTGGGCTTGTGGCGGTTGACCGGCGGCCCGTCGGCGACCACGGCGTAGTACTGCCCGCCGGCCTTGCGCAGCTGCATGTGGAGCCCGCCGGGGGCGATGAGCACGGTGCCGCGCTCCAGGCGATCGCCGTCGCGGGCCTCGCGGACCGACATCGCGCACAGCCCGTCCAGGCGCTGGGCGTACATGGCGGTGAACTTCTCCGGCATGTGCTGAACGATGGCGATGCCCGGGGCGTCGGCCGGCAGCGAGGTCAGCACCAGCTCCAGCGCCTGGGTGCCGCCGGTGGAGCTGCCGACGACGACCGGCTTGTTGACGCTGAGCGAGTGCAGGCCGGCCACCGGGGCCCGGACGGCGGCCGTGGCCGCACCCGCCGCACCCGCGTGAGGCGGGGCCGCGGCGGGCACCGGGGTACGGGCGCGCGGCCGCGAGCGGGCGGCGGTCTTCAGCGCCTGCAGCAGCTCGCGCCGCGAGTCCTCCAGAAACTGCTTCAGGCCGAGCCGCGGCTTGGCCACCACGCACACCGCGCCGGCCGCCAGCGCTTCCAGCGCCATCCGGCTGCCGTCGGTGGTGAGGGTGCTGCAGATCACGGTCGGGATCGGCGACTCCGCCATGATCTGGCGCAGGAAGGTGATGCCGTCCATGCCCGGCATCTCGATGTCGAGCAGCAGCACATCGGGCCGCTGCTTGCGGATCATCGGTGCGGCGATCAGCGGGTTGGGGGCGCTGCCCTGCAGCGCGACCTCGGCGTCGCCCTGCAGCAGATGCTGCAGGGTCTGCCGCACGACGGCTGAGTCATCGACCACGAAGACCTGGATGGCCATGGGCTGCTTTCAGGACTTCGGTTCGCGGATTCGCGTCAGACGGCCACGGCCACGACCTGCGGCGCATCGGGCCCCACGGTCCATCTCAGGCGTCGGTAGGTGGTGCCACCCAGGTCGTGGTGCAGCACGCGCACGCCGTCGTGGGCCAGGGCATCGATCGTCCAGCGCGCGTTGTTCGCGCCCACGTCCCCGCCCCGGTTGAACAGTGCCGGGAACATGTTCCCGCCGCCATAGACGTAGGCCTCGCACAGGCGCGGCTCGATGCCGCGCGCGCGCAGCAACCGGTACATCAGGTCCAGCGCCACGTCGCCCCAGGCGCTGTCGCGCTGCAGGCCCGGCGTGTGGGTGGCGTGCACGATGTGGCACATCGCGCCGACCGTGCGCCGCGGGTCGGTGAGCACCACCGCGACACAGGAGCCGAGCAGGGTGTCGAAGCGATCGCCGCGCACGCCGCAGGCCACGTCGCCGGGGTGCAGCGTCTGCTGTACCGCACCGACTTCGGCGATCATGCGCCGGTCTTGCGGAAGGCCCCGGGCGCGAGCACGGTGAGGGGGGTGTCGCAGGGCACGCGGCCCTCGGCCGTGCCGATGAAGAACAGCCCGCCGGGACGCAGCTGGCTCAGCACGCGGTCGACCACGGCGCGCTTGGTCGGCGGGTCGAAATAGATCAGCACGTTGCGCAGGAAGATCACGTCGAACGGGCCCAGGCCCTCGATCGGCGCACACAGGTTGAGCTGGCCGAAGCGCACCTGCTCGCGCAGCTTGTCCTGGATCTGCACCAGGCCCTCCGACTCGCCGTCGCCGCGCAGGCAATAGCGCTTCAGGCGCTCGGGCGAGACGCCGCGCAGCCGCTCGGCGGGGTAGATGCCCTGGGCGGCGCTGCTGAGCACGCGGTCGCTGATGTCGGTGCCCAGGATCGACCAGTCCTTGCCGATGCGGCCCTGCTGCGCCATGTCGGCGAGCAGCATCGCGGTGCTGTAGGCCTCGTCGCCGAACGAGGAGGCCGCACTCCACACCGACAGCCGCTGCGGGCGCTCGCGCGCCAGCGCCTTCTCGAGCAGTTCGTAGTGCGCGGGCTCGCGGAAGAAATAGGTCTCGTTGGTGGTCAGCAGATCGACCGCGACCTGGAACTCGCCACCGTCGCCTTCCGGCCCGCCGCCTTCGATCAGGGCCAGGTAGTCGTCGAAGCTGTTCAGGCCCAGGCGCTGGATCCGCGGCGCCAGGCGCGACGAGATCAGCGGCCGCTTGTTGTCGCTAAAGGACAGGCCGATGGTCGAGTGCATCAGCGCGGTGATGCGACCGAAGGCCCGGTCGTCGAGTTGGAGCGAGGACATCTATTCGTCTTCCTGATCGAACGGCGGCTCAGGCGGCAAGGGCGTCCTGCGTGGCCTCGCACAGCGCGGCCATCTCGCCCACGTCGAAGGCCCGATCGGGCTCGAGGATGATGACGAAGCGACTCGCCACCTTGCCCATGCCGCGGATGAAGTCGCGCCGCACCGCGGTGCCGAAGTTCGGCGGCGGCTCGATGTTGGCCGCGGTGATCTCGATCACCTCGCTCACGGCGTCGACCATCAGCCCAAGCTCGACCCGCTCACCGTCGCGTGCGGCGTCGAAGATCACGATGCAGGTCTTCTTGCTGATCTTGGCGGCCGGTCGCCCGAAGCGCGCCTGCAAGTCGATCACCGGCACCACCGCGCCGCGCAGGTTGATGACGCCGCGCACGAAGCCGGGCATCAGCGGCACGGTGGTCATCGCGCCGTGCTGGATGATCTCGCGCACGGTGCGGATGTCCATCGCGAACACCTCCTCGCCGAGCGCGAAGGTCAGGTACTGCGCCGAGGCTTCGGCGGCCGTGGCCGCCGCCTGCAACTCGGCCCTCGGTTGGCTGCTCATGCTGCGGCTCCCTCAGTAAGGACGAAAGTTGCCGTTCGTGCCGCTCGTGCCGTTCTTGCCGACGGCCGCATTGCCGCGGGCCAGGGCCGGCATGGCCTTGGTGCCCGACCGCATCGGGGAGTTCGGGGCGCGGCGGTCCCCGGCGGCGACCGCCTCCACCTTGCCCTTGCGCACCGGCGCCGCCGCCGGCGCGCCGAGGTTGAAGAAGGACACCGATTGCTGCAGCTGCTCGGCCTGGCCGGACAGCTCTTCCGAGGTCGCGGCCAGCTCTTCCGAGGCCGAGGCGTTCTGCTGCGTGGCCTTGCTGAGCTGGCTCATCGCACCGCCGATCTGGGTCACCGACTGACTCTGCTCCTGCGAGGCCGCCGCGATCTCCTGCACCAGCTCGCTCGTCTTCTGGATGCTGGGCACGATCTCGTCGAGCAGCTTGCCGGCGCGCTCGGCCGTGCTCACGCTGTTGCCCGCCAGGTCGCCGATCTCCTTGGCCGCTTCCTGGCTGCGCTCGGCCAGCTTGCGCACTTCGGCGGCGACCACCGCGAAGCCCTTGCCATGCTCGCCGGCCCGTGCCGCCTCGATCGCCGCGTTCAGCGCCAGCAGGTTGGTCTGGTAGGCGATGTCGTCGACGATGCTGATCTTCTGCGCGATCTGCTTCATCGCCTGCACCGTCTGCGTCACCGCGGCGCCGCCGTCGCCGGCTTCCTTGCTCGCCTTGGTGGCCATGCCGTCGGTGACCTTGGCGTTGTCGCTGTTCTGCGAGATCGAGGCCGACATGACGTCGATCGAGGCCGTGGTCTCCTCCACCGAGCTGGCCTGCTCGCTCGCACTCTGCGACAGGCTCTGCGCCGTGGCGCTGACCTGGTTGGCGGCGCCGGTCAGGGCATCGGCCGCGGCGCGCACTTCCTCGATGATCGAGGCCAGCTTCTCGCTGGTCGTGTTGGCGTCGCTCTTGACCTGGTCGAACACGCCCTCGGCGTCGCGGGTGATGCGCTGCGACAGGTCGCCGGCGGCCAGGCCGCCGAAGACCCGTCCCACGTCCTCGATGATCGCGCTCAGCTTCTCGCTGGTGGCGTTGGCATCGTCCTTGACCTGGTCGAACACGCCCGAGTAATCGCGGGTGATGCGCTGGCTGAGGTCGCCGGCCGACAGCGCGCCGAAGACCCGGCCCACGTCGTCGAAGATCACGCCTGTCGTCTCCATCAGCACGTTGACGCCTTCGCACAGCACCTGGATCGGGCCGCTCTTGCCCTCCAGCGGGATGCGCTGGCTCAGGTCGCCGTTCTTGGCCGCCGTGGTCACGTGCTGGGCCTGCTCGACCGCCTCGCGCAGCATGTTGGTGGCCCTGACCTGCTCGGTGACGTCGGTGGCGATCTTGACGATCTTGGCCACCCGGCCCATCTCGTCCTTGACCGGCGCGTAGACGGCCTGGATCCAGACCTCCTGGCCGGTCTTGCCGATGCGCTTGAAGACGTCGTTCTGCGGGATGCCGGCGTTGAGGTCGCGCCAGAACTGGCTGTAGGCGGGGCTGTTGGCCAGCGCAGGCTCGCAGAACAGCCGGTGGTGCTTGCCCTTGATCTCGTCCAGCGTGTAGCCCAGGGTCTTGAGAAAGTTCTCATTCGCCTGCAGGACGTGGCCCCCGAGGTCGAATTCGATGAAGGCGTAGCTCTGATCGATCGCCCCCAGGATGCCGCGTGCGTTCTGGCGCTCGATCTCCGCTTCGGTGATGTCGTAGCGCACGCCGAGGTACTTCATCGGCTTGCCGTTCTCGCCCAGGATCGGCGCGATCACGGCATCGACGTAGTACGGTGTGCCGTCCTTGGCGCGGTTCTTCACGACGCCGCGGAAGATGTCGCCGCGGCCGATCGTCGACCACATCTGCTTGAACACCTCCTTGGGCATGTCGGGGTGTCGCGTCGTGTTGTGGCCGTGGCCGATGAGCTCGTGCTTGGGGTACTTCGAGACCTCCAGGAACTTCTCGTTGACGCTCAGGATGTCGCCCTTCTTGTCGGCCTCCGAGACGATGCTCGTGAGGTTCATGATGTCGGTGCGGACCTTGAGCTCCGACTCGACGGCGTCGAGCCGCGACTTGACCTGGCCGAGCGTGGCCTCGAGGTCGGCCCGCGCGGCGTCGGCCGCCGTGCGAGCCGCATCGGCGGCGGCACGCGCGGCTTCGGCCCGGCTGGCGGCGTCCAGGGCTTGTTGCATCTCGGCGCCCGCCAACAGGCGCGCCATCCAGGAGAGTCGGGGCTGGTTCATGGGGTGTGTCCTTCGGTGAGGTGCTTGACGGGGCGCGCTGCGGATGCCGTCGGCTCGGCGGCCAGCTGGCTGAGGGAATTGACGTCGAAGATGAGGGCCACTTCGCCGTTGCCGAGAATCGACGAGCCCGACATGCCGCGCAGACTGCGGAACATCCGGCCCAGGGGTTTGATGACGGTCTGGTGCTGGCCCAGCAGCTGGTCGACCATGACGCCGTAGCGGCGGCCGCCGGCGCTGAGCACGACGACGCTGGTGCGATCGGGCGGCTCGGAGCCGAGCCCGTACAGCGCCCGCAGGCTGACCACCGGCAGCACGTTGCCGCGCAGCTCGACGAAGCCGCGGCCGCGGCCGTCGAGCGCGCTCACGGTGGGCCGGTTCTCGATCACCTCCACCACCGCGTCGAGCGGGAAGATGAACTTGCTGCTGCCCACGCCGATCAGGAAGCCGTCGATGATGGCCAGCGTCAAGGGCAGGCGGATCTCGATCCGCGAGCCTTCGCCCGGGGCACTCGACAGGCTGACCGTGCCGCGCAGGGCCTCGATGTTGCGGCGGACCACGTCCATGCCGACACCGCGCCCGCTGAGGTTGGTCACCTGCTCGGCAGTGGAGAAGCCGGGCTCGAAGATCAGCCGGTCGATGTCGGCATCCGCCGGGATCACACCGCGCTCGACCAGGCCGCGGTCCCAGGCCCGCTCCAGCACCTTCTGGCGCTGGATGCCGCGGCCGTCGTCGTCGATGCGGATCAGGATGCTGCCCGACTCGTGGCAGGCCGACAGCGTCAGCTTGCCCTGGCCGGGCTTGCCGGCGGCCTGGCGCTGCTCGGGCGTTTCCAGGCCGTGGTCGAGCGCGTTGCGCACCAGGTGCATCAGCGGGTCGGCGATGCGCTCGACGACCGACTTGTCGAGCTCGGTCTCGCCGCCGATGATTTCCAGCTGCACGTCCTTGCCGAGCTCGCCGGCCGTGTCGCGGACCACGCGTCGGAAGCGCGAGAAGGTCTCGCCGATCGGCACCATGCGCAACTGCAGCGTGCCGTTGCGGATCTCCTCGATCAGGCGGCCGATCTGGGCGTTGGCCTCGATCAGCGCGCCCAGGCGGGTCTGGCGCGCCAGCAGCGAGGCGCCCGCGCCTGCGATCACGAGCTCGCCGAGCAGGTTGATGACCGCGTCCAGGCGGTCGGCCTGGACGCGGATGAAGCGGTGGTCGTCGCCGGCCGCGCCGGCGGCCGTGCCCTCGCGTTGCCGGGTCTGCTTCTTCAGCGCCGCCGTGACGACCTGCGAGCTGACGCCGGCCACATCCTGCAGCACCTCGCCCAGGGGCTTGGCGCTGCCCTCGGTGGCGGCGCAGGCCTGCGCACGCAGGCCCTGCTGCAGCTGGGCGCGGGTGATGGCGCCGGTGGCCACCAGGATGTCCCCGAGCCGCGGCGTGTCGGGCATGCTCTCGATCAGGGCCACGAACTCTTCGGGCGTGGTGCCGGGCTGCATCACGTGGAGTTCGCAGTCGTCGCGGACGAAGCTGAACGCGCCTTCGATCTCGGCGCGCGAGGCTTCGCTGACCAGGCCGAACTGGAAGCCCAGGTGGCAGCTCTCGGGGTCGAGTCTGTCCAGCGGGGGCACGGCCTCGATGTCGCACACCAGGGTCGGTATGTCGCCCAGGCCGCGCACGTAGTTGAGGATGGCCAGCGGGTCCATGCCGTTGCGGAAGGTGTCGGCGCCGAAGGCGACCGAGACATGCCAGCGGTGGCTGCTCATGGGCGCCGCGGCGGCGGCTGCGACGGGTGCCGGCGCGGGCGCCGGGCTGGCACCTGCGGCAGCCTGCAGCTGCAGCACCAGCGCGGCCCGCGCGGCGACGACGGTCGCCGCTTCGTCGTGAGCGGCATCGCGGGCCTGGGCGACCAGGAGACGAATCTGGTCGTTGCACTGCAGCAGCAGCGTGCCCAGGGCCGGCGTCAGGGCCACCCGGCCCTCGCGCAGCTCGTCGAGCAGGGTCTCGACGTGGTGGGTGAACGCGACCACGCGATCGAGCCCGAAGATGCCGGCCGAGCCCTTCACGGTGTGGGCGCAGCGGAACAGCGCGTTCAGCAACTCGCGGTCGTCGGGGCGGTCCTCGAGTTCGAGCAGCAGCTGCTCGAGGGCTTCGATCTGCTCCTGCGCCTCGCTGATGAACGCGGGCAGCGCTTCGGCGATGAAGCTCTGGTCCATGTCGTTGGCGCCGTTCATGCGGCGGCTCCGTCCATCGACCGACGGGCCAGCCAGTCCGACAGCCCCAGGGCTGCACAGCCGGCACTGAGCACGGCGCTGGCGTCGCGCACGCGGCAGCCTCGGCCCAGCGCCGCCAGGGCGTGGTGCAGCGACAGCAGCAGCTGCACGCCCGCGGCGTCGATCTGGTCCACCGCGGCGGCCTGGACGTCGACCACCGCCTCGGCACGCTCGGCGGACCCGCCGCGGCCGACCTGGCCCAGCCAGGCCAGCCACAAGGGGTGGAGTTCGCCGACGGTGTAGATCGTCAGCTCGGCGGGCAGCACCAGCGGTGCCGGGGATGCCGCCGGCGGCGGGACCGCCTGCGCTTTGGTTCGCCTGGCCATGTGCGGCTCCTAGGGAAGGATCAGCTTGGACACCGCGTCGAGCAGCTGCGGCGGGTTGAAGGGCTTGACGATCCAGGCCTTCGCGCCGGCCGCCTTGCCCTGCTGCTTCTTCTCGTCCTGGCCCTCGGTGGTGAGCATGATCACCGGGGTGAACTTGTGCCGCGCGTGCTGCTTGACCTGGCCGACGAAGGTGATGCCGTCCATGTTGGGCATGTTCACGTCGCTCACGATCAGGTGCACCTTGGCCGCCCGGTCGAGCTGGCTCAGGCCCTCGATGCCGTCGCCGGCCTCCAGCACGTCGTAGCCGGCCCGCTGCAGCGCGATCTTCACCACCGTGCGCAGCGAGCTCGAGTCGTCGACGATCAGGATGGTCTTGGCCATGGCGTGCGGTCAGAAGAAGACGGTCTCGGTCGCTGGTGCGGGCGCCGCGGCGGGCTGGCGCGGCTCGCCGCAACCGATGGCGCGCTGCTCGTCGGTGGTGTAGCCGGCGCTGAGCAGGGCCGACCATTCGGCGGCCGCGGGCGGCTCGCCGGCGGCCAGCGCCTGCTGCAGCCGCGCCAGGCCGCTGTGGATGGATGCCGTGACCTGGTCCAGGATCTGGTGCACGCGGTCCTGGAACTGGAAGGCCACCATCAGCGCCTCGACCTGGGTGCGCACCGCCTGGCTGCGCTGGCCGAGCTCGGCCGCGCGCGCGTGCAGCTGGCCCACCGCCTGGTCCACCTGCTCGATGACGCCGGTGATGGTGGCCTCCGAGCCGCGGATCACGCCGGCGTCGCGCTCGGCATGCTCGGCGGCCTGCGTCAGGGCCAGCTGCATGCGCTGGCCGAAACCGCCGACCTGCTCGCCGATGCGACGTCCGGTCTCGCCCGATTCGGTCGATAACCGGCGCACCTCGGCCGCCACGACGGCGAAGCCGCGGCCGCTCTCGCCGGCCCGCGCGGCCTCGATGGCCGCGTTGATCGACAGCAGGTTGGTCTGGCGTGCGATCTTGGCCACGTCCTCGGCCATGTCGCGCAGGCTGCCCGAGGCGCTGCTGAGCGAGCGCACCGAACCCAGCACGGCGTCGCGCGACTGCACGAAGCCGCGGAAGTTCTCGATCAGGCCGCGCAGCTGGGCTTCGCAGTGCTCCAGCACCTGCGCGCGCTGGTCCAGCGCGCCGGCGCTGAGGGTGGTGCCGGCCAGGCTCCGGTCGGCATCGGTGACGGTATCGAGCTCGTGCAGGATCTGCACGAAGCCCTGAAGCAGCTGTTCGGTGGCCAGTCGCATCTGCGACTGCGCGGTGCCGATGTGGGCGGTCCAGACGCGGCCGGCCTCGGCCAGCCTGGCGTCCAGTTCGCTCGGCGCGCTCGGTCCGGCTGCCTGCCCTGGCGTTGCCGCCGACGGCCGGTGGCCGACCAGCGTTCGCCACAGGCGTGCGAATGCGAATCCGCGGCCGGCAGCCGCGGTCATGGGCGGCGCAAATGCGGAAGAATTCGACATCGTTTTGTCCAAGACAGGTGCAAATCGGGCTCGACAGACTTTGAACGCTTTGGGTGTTTTGGCAGTATCGGCAGGGCGGTGCGCTGGTAAAGGGGAGAGAAGACCCTCAACGACGATTTAATTTCGTCGCCGGTGGCGTGCCGTGGCGCCGGCGTGCGCCCGCGCCGCCGGCACAACTGCGCTAGCCTTGCGGGCTGTCGCGCAACGCCAAGGATCGATCCACCATGCAGTACCGCCGTCTCGGCCGCTCGGGCCTCCGTGTCAGCGTGCTTTCGCTGGGCTCCTGGGTCACGTACCACAACCAGGTCGACACCGGCGCGGCCGCCGAGATGCTGGCCGCGGCCTTCGACGCCGGCATCAACTTCTTCGACAACGCCGAGGTCTATGCCGGCGGCCGCAGCGAAGAGATCATGGGCGCGGCGATCAGGCAGCTGGGCTGGCCGCGCCTGAACTACGTCGTCTCGACCAAGTTCTTCTGGGGTCTGGACCGCGCCGGCGATGCCGTCAACCGCCGCGACACGCTGAACCGCAAGTACCTGATGCAGGCCATCGACGGCTCGCTGCGGCGCTTCGGGCTGGACTTCGTCGACCTCGTCTACTGCCACCGCCCCGACCCGCACACGCCGGTGGAAGAGACGGTGCGCGCGATGAGCGACATCATCACGCAGGGCAAGGCGCTGTACTGGGGCACCAGCGAATGGAGCGCGGCCGACATCAGCAAGGCCTGGGAGGTGGCCGACCGCCACGGCTGGCACAAGCCGGTGATGGAGCAGCCGCAGTACCACCTGTTCCACCGCCAGCGCGTCGAGCAGGAGTACGCGCGCCTGTACGAGGACATCGGCCTGGGCCTGACCACCTGGAGCCCGCTGGCCAGCGGGCTGCTCACCGGCAAGTACCGGCAGGGCGTGCCCGAAGGCAGCCGCGGCGCGCTGGAGAGCATGGCCTTCCTGCGCGAGGGCCTCACCGACCCGGCCAAGAACGCGGCCGTGGCGCGGCTGGAGCCGATCGCGGCCGAGCTGGGCGGCACGCTGGCCCAGCTGGCCATCGCCTGGGTGGCGAAGAACCCGCGCGTCAGCACCGTGATCACGGGCGCGTCCCGGCTCTCGCAGCTGCAGGCCAACCTGGGCGCGCTGGCCCTGCTGGAGCGGCTGACACCCGACGTGATGGCCCGCATCGACGCCGCCACGGCGGGCCTGGCCGACTAGCCGCCCGCAGGCGCCGACCCGCCGCCTGCGGCCGGCGCCGTGCCGCCCGTCAGCCTGGCGGCGCCTGCAGGCGCAGCTGCACGGCGGCCGCTGCCACGGTGGGCGGCTCCAGCCGCTCGGCGCCGATGCCGCGGGCGCGCAGGTAGCGCTGGATCTGGGCGGCGCGGTCCCGGGCCAGGGCGGCGTCGGCGCGGCCGTCGCCCGGCGCGGCCAGCGCCAGGTGCACCAGCGGGCGCCGCTGCAGGCTCTCGGCCACCTTGTCCAGCACCGCGGCCAGCGGCGGCTTGATGTGGCTCTGGCCGGAGTCGAAGCAGTACCGGCGCGGCACGTCCACCGTCACGGCGCCGTCGGCGCGCTGGGCAATGGCCACCGGCGAGCCCTTGAACCAGGACAGCAGCCAGTGCCGCTCGATCGCCAGCACCGTGGGCAGGCCGGCGCGTTGCTCGGGGCTCAAGCCCGCGACCGCCGCCACGGTGGGTGGCGCGCCCGTGCCCGAGCCAGCGCCGCTGCCGGTGCCCGGTGCCCGCGTCGGGCCCATGCCGCTGCAGCCGCCCAGTGCGGCGGCCAGCACCAGCAGCAGGGTCTTCCCTGCAGGCAGTCGCGGGCGCGGGGGCAAGGTCATCGGGCGTGCAATGGACGGCGGCGTCAGTGGCCTTGTATCTTTAAGCCTCGGACCAGCTCGGGTAGCCCGAGCGGCCTCTGGGCCAGTAGTTGAAGCCCGTCTCTGAGCACTGGGCACCCGAGTTGGACCGTCCTTTCTTGCAGCCCGAACGGTTGTAGGAACCTGCAGTTCGCATAGACAAGGATGGGAGCGAAGGGACGTGTCCGACTCTGTTTTTGTAGGTATCGATGTCTCCAGCCAGACGCTGGAGGTGGCCAGTTCCAGTCAGACCAAGACCTGGCAGGTTTCCAACGACGCGGCTGGCCTTGATTCCCTGGTCAGCCGGCTGTTGGACTTGAAACCGGCGCTGGCAGTGCTGGAGGCCACGGGTGGCTACGAGTTTGAGGCGGCTTGCGCACTGCAGGCGGCTGGCCTGGCCGTGGCTGTGGTCAACCCGCGCACGGCGCGCGACTTTGCCCGTGCGATGGGTGCGCTGGCCAAGACGGACGCGCTGGACGCTCGCATGCTTGCCGCGTTTGCCCGCGTGCTGCACCAGCATCCCGAGCGTGAGCGCTTCGTCAAGCCGCTGGCCGACGCCGAGTTGCAGCGGCTGCAGGCGCTGGTGCTGCGCCGCCGTCAACTGGTGCAGATGAGCACCGCCGAGCGCCAGCGCATGCGCATCGCGCACGCAGCGGCTCGCCCGAGCATCGAGCGCGTGATCGAATTCCTCAAGGCCGAACTGGCCGACAGCGACGCCGAGGTGGCGGCCCACATCCAGCGCCATCACGCCGAACTGGCTGCTGCCCTGGCCAGCGTGCCTGGCATCGGTGCAGCCAGTGTTGCGGTGTTGCTGGCCGAACTGCCCGAGTTGGGCAAGCTCGACCGACGCCGCGTCGCCGCCTTGGTCGGCGTGGCGCCGCTGAACCGGGACTCCGGGCAGATGCGCGGACAGCGCTCGATCTGGGGTGGACGCGCCGACGTGCGTCGTACCCTCTACATGGCCACGCTGACCGCCGTGCGCCACAACGCTGTGCTCAAGGTCCACTACGAGCACCTGCTCGCCGCTGGCAAGCGCAAGAAGGTCGCGCTGGTGGCCTGCATGCGCAAGCTCCTGACCATGCTCAACGCCATCGCCAAGAAGGGCACGACGTGGGATCCATCGTTGCATATCGCTTGACCGTCAAAACGGTTGCTCAGAGGGCGGCGGCGATGCTAAGCGCGGGGCGGCCGCCGGCGAGCGCGCCGTTGCCACTGCATACACACGGCCCGGGCCTTGCTCAGGCCGCGGCGTCCTGCAGCCTGCGCCGGAACAGGCTGAACAGCCGCTCCCAGTGGCGCTCGGCGGCAGCCCGGTTGTAGATGGCGCCGCGCTGCGGGAACGCGAAGCCATGTTCGGCGCCGGGGTACCACTCCAGCCGGTGCGGCGTGCCGGCCGCCTGCAGCGCGGCCTGCAGCGTCTGGATCTGTGCCGGCGTGGCCCAGCGGTCGATCTCGGCGCAGGCGAAGTAGCACTCGCAGCGCACGCGCTGCAGCACGCGGTGCGGCGAGTCGGGCTCGCCGGTCACCAGGTTGGCGCCGTAGACCGAGGCGATGCAGCGCAGCCGGTCGGCAAACGCGGCCGCGGCCCAGACCACGAACGGCCCGCTCATGCAGTAGCCCAAGGCGCCGATGCGCGTGGCGTCGGCCGCCGGCAGCGCGTCGGCGTAGGCCAGCAGCGCGCGCGTGTCGCATTCGGTGGTGGCGGCGTTCAGCGTCGCCATCAGGGCGAACATCTGCGCCATCGCCTCGGGCGTGCGCTCCTTCAGGCGGTAGTCGCGGTCGCGCCGGTAGTACAGGTTGGGCAGCAGCACGCAGTAGCCGACCGCGGCGATGCGGCGCGCCATGTCGTGCAGCTCTTCGCGCTTGCCCGGGGCGTCCATGTAGAACAGCACCACCGGGTGCGGCCCGCCCTCTTCCGGGTGGACGACGAAGCTGTTCATCGCGCCGTCGGCGGTCGGGATGTCCAGGTGCTGTTCGATCATCGCGGGCCTCGCGTTCGGCGGTGCATGGGGCCGTCATTGTCGCGGCGGCGCGGGTTACCATGTGCACGCTTCAGGTGCTTGCCGCCGGCTTCTTGCCGACGGTGAGTTGAACGGGAAGCAGGTGACCTTGCCGGCAGCGGCAAGCAGGCCTGCGCTGCCCCCGCACCGGTAAGCAGGAGCACGGTCTCCACGATGCCACTGCGCGATAGCTCGCGTGGGAAGGCGGAGGCCGAAGCCCGGGGCGCGATCCGCGCCGGGCTGTCCTGCGAGCCCGGATACCGGCCTCGAAGTGCACGCGCCGCGGCGCTCCCACTGTGCGGGAGCGTTCGCGGTGATGAAGCCACCAAGGCAGCCTGCGGGGACGCTGGCTGCAGGAGAGAACGCCTTGAATCCATTCCGCATGGTCTTGCGCCGCGCTTGCGCCGGCGCTTTCGGCCTTTGCGTCGGCATCGCCGGCGCCCAGGTCAACCCGTCCGATGTCGTCATCACGGCCACCCGCACGCCGCAGGAGGCCGCCAACGTGCTGTCCGATGTGCGCGTGATCGACGCGGCCGCGATCGAGCGCTCGGCCGGCCTGTCGCTGCCCGAGCTGCTGCAGCAGGAGGCGGGCGTGGAGATCGCCAGCAACGGCGGCCCGGGCCAGCTGGCCAGCGTGTTCATCCGCGGCACCAACGCCAACCACGTGCTGCTGCTGATCGACGGCGTGCGCGTGAACTCGGCCACCGCGGGCACGAACGCGTTCGAGAACATCCCGCTCGACCAGATCGAGCGCATCGAGGTGCTGCGCGGGCCGGCGTCCAGCCTGTACGGCTCGGACGCCATCGGCGGCGTGATCCAGATCTTCACCAAGCAGGGCGAGCGCACGACGGCGCGCGCCAGCGTGGGCAGCTTCGACACCGGCGCGGTGTCGGCCGGCCTCGGGCGGCGCCTCGGGCCCGGCGGCGCGACGCTGCTGTCGCTGCAGGCCGGGGCCAGCAACAGCCGCGCGTACTCGGCCACCAACGCCGCGCTGGCGGCCTACTACAACCCCAACCCGAACCCGTACCGCGACCGCAACCTGGGCCTCACGCTGGGCCGGACGCTGGCGCCGGGCCAGAGCCTGACGCTGCGCGGCCTGTACAGCGACGGCCACACGAGCTACGACGACTACGGCAACACCGAGGCGGTGACGCACGACCAGCTCTCGAGCCTGGCGCTGGAAAGCAGCAACCAGGTCACGCCGGCGTGGCACAGCCTGCTGCGGCTGGCGCGCGGCGCCGACCACCGCGCCGACATGGCGGCCTACCCCTTCCACTTCGACACCGACCAGGACCAGGCGACCTGGCAGAACAACGTCGGCGCGCTCGGCGGGCAGATCGCCGCCGGGCTCGAATGGCGGCGCGAGCACGTGGCCAGCGACACCGTGTTCGACCGCACCGACCGCCGCGTGGCATCGGCCTTCGCCAGCTACGCGGCGAGCCTGGGTCGGCAGCTGGTGCAGGCTTCGCTGCGGCGCGACCACGATTCGCAGTTCGGCGGCCGCAACACCGGCAACCTGGCCTACGGCTGGCGCCTGCTGCCGGCGCTGCGGGTGTCGGCGTCGCTGGGAACGGCCTTCAAGGCGCCCACCTTCAACGACCTGTACTACCCCGGCTTCAGCAACCCGAACCTGCGACCCGAGACCTCGCGCAGCGGCGAGCTCGCGGCGCGCTGGGACGACGGCCGGCTGAGCGCCTCGCTGACGGCGTTCGACAACCGCATCCGCGACCTCATCCAGTACGACTTCGTCAGCGCGATGCCGCAGAACATCGCCAGCGCCCGCATCCGCGGCACCACGCTGGGCCTGGGCTGGACCGCCGCCGACTGGCAGGCCCGCGCCGAGTGGACGCACCAGAACCCGATCGACGAGGCCACCGGCCAGCGCCTGCTGCGGCGCGCGCGCGACCACGCCACGGCCAGCCTGACGCTGACGCCGGGCGGCCCGTGGTCGGCCGGCATCGACCTGGTGGCCAGCAGCGCGCGCGACGACTCGCCCTACGCGCCACCGCCGCCGCGCATGGGCGGCTACGCGCTGGTGAACCTGCGCGCCGCCTGCCGGCTGTCGCCGGCGTGGACCCTGTCGCTCGACCTGGCCAACGCGGCCGACAAGCACTACGAGCTCGTGCGGGGCTACAACACGGCGCCGCGCAACGTGACGCTGGCGCTGGCCTACAGCGCGCCCTGAACGCCGGCCCGGCCGTGGCACGCGCGCTGCGCATCTGGCTGTTGCTGGCGCTGGCCGGCGTGGCGGCGCTGGCGGTGGCGCTGGCCACGGGGTCGAGCCCGATCCGCGTGGCCGACCTGCCGCGCCTGCTGTGGGCCGGCGACGCCAGCCCGGCGGCCGAGGTGCTGCGGCAGCTGCGGCTGCCGCGCGCGCTGGCCGCCTTCGGCACCGGCGGGCTGCTGGCGCTGGCCGGCGCGCTGATGCAGGTGCTGCTGCGCAACCCCCTGGCCGACCCCTACGTGCTGGGCATCTCGGGCGGCGCGGCGGTGGGCGCGCTGGGTGCCATGCTGCTCGGACTGGGCGCGGTGGCGGTGCAGGGCGGCGCCTTCGGTGGCGCGCTGCTGGCGATCGTGCTCGTGTTTGCGCTGGCCCGCGGCGCGCTGGCGCGGCCGGGCCCGGGCGGAACCCAGGACGAGGCCGCGCCCCGCCTGCTGCTGACGGGCGTGGTGCTGGGCGTGGGCTGGTCGGCCGCGATCGCGCTGATGCTGGCGCTGGCGCCCGAGGCGCGCGTGCGCGGCATGCTGTTCTGGCTGTCGGGCGACCTGGGCGGCAGCGAGGGCGGCGGCCCGGCGCTGGCCGCGCTGGCGCTGGCCGTGGCGCTGACGCTGCCGATTGCGCGCGAGCTGAACCTGCTGCTGCGCGGCCCGGCCGCCGCGGCGGCGCTGGGTGTGCGCGTGGCGCCTCTGCGGCGCGCGGTGTACGCCATCGCCTCGCTCGCCACCGCGGTGGCCGTCACCACCGCCGGCGGGGTGGGCTTCGTCGGCCTGCTGGTGCCGCACGCCTTGCGGCTGCTGATCGGCAACGACCAGCGCGTGCTGCTGCCGGCCTGCGCGCTGGGCGGGGGCCTGCTGCTGGTGCTGGCCGACACGCTGGCGCGCACCGTGGTCGCGCCGCAGCAGCTGCCGGTGGGCGTGATCATGGCGCTGCTGGGCGTGCCCGCGTTCCTGCTGCTGCTGGCGCGCGGCGGCGGGCGCCCATCATGACGGCGGCGATGCCCGCCGCCACCGTGCCGCTGCTGCAGGCGCGCGGCCTGGCGCTGCAGGCCGGCCCGCGCCGGCTGCTGCAGGGGCTGGACCTGCAGCTCGAGCGCGGCCAGGTGTGGGCGCTGCTGGGGCCCAACGGCAGCGGCAAGACGACCCTGCTGCACGCACTGGCGGGCCTGGGCCCGGTGGCGGCGGGCGAGGTGCAGGTGGGCGGCCGGCCGATCGCCGCCTGGCCGGCCGGTGCGCTGGCCTGCTGGCGCGGTCTGCTGCCGCAGACGCTGCACGACGCCTTCAGCGCGCGCGTGATCGAGCTCGTGCTGCAGGGTCGCCACCCGCACCTGTCGCGCTGGGCCTGGGAGGGCGCCGAGGATCGGGCCGCCGCGCTCGCCGCGTTGCGCGCGGTCGAGCTGGAAGGCCTGGCCGGGCGCGACGTCACCACCTTGTCGGGCGGCGAGCGCCAGCGCGTGGCGATCGCGGCGCTGCTGGCGCAGGACCCGCTGCTGCTGCTGCTGGACGAGCCGGTGGCGCACCTGGACCTGCGGCACCAGGTCACGCTGCTGCAGCACCTGCGCCGGCTGGCCGCCGAGCAGGGCAAGGCGGTGCTGCTGTCGATCCACGACCTGAACCTGGCGCACCGCTACTGCACCCACGCGCTGGTGCTGGCCGGCGATGGCGGGCGGCCGCTGCCGGGCGCGGTGGACGCCGCGATGGCCGAGGCACCGCTGGGCGCCGCCTTCGGCCACCCGGTGCGCCGCGTGGCGCTGGCCGATCGCGTCGTCTTCGTGGCCGGCTGAGGGCAGGATGAAGGCACGGCGCTGGCGCGGGTGGCTGCTGATCGCGGCCTGGGCCTGGACCGCCGGCGCCCGTGCCGCGGTGCAGGCCGTCGACGACGCCGGCCAGCGCGTGACGCTGGCGCAGCCGGCCACGCGCATCGTCAGCCTGGCGCCCAACCTCACCGAGCTGCTGTTCAGCGCCGGCGCGGGGGCGCAGATCGTGGGCACCGTGGCCTACAGCGACTACCCCGACGCGGCCCGGCGCATCCCGCGCGTGGGCGATGCGGTGCAGCTCGACCTGGAGCGCATCGTCTCGCTGCGCCCCGACCTGATCGTGGTCTGGCAGCACGGCAACTCGGCGCAGCAGATCGCCCGCCTGCGCGCGCTGGGCATCCCGGTCTACGCCAGCGAGCCGGCCGACTTCGACGGCCTGTCGAGCACGCTGCGCCGGCTGGGCCGGCTGGCAGGCACCGAGGCGCAGGCCGACGCGCGCGCCGCGGCGCTGGACCGCGCGGTGGCGACCCTGCGCCGGCGCTATGCCGGCGCCCGGCCGCTGCGCGTGTTCTTCCAGATCTGGCCGCGGCCGCTGATGACGGTGAACGGCCACCACCTCATCAGCCGCGCGCTGGCCCTGTGCGGGGCGCAGAACGTCTTCGCCGACCTGGCGCCGCTGGTGCCCACGGTGAGCGAGGAGGCGGTGGTGGCCGCCGACCCCGACGCCATCCTCGCCGGCAGCGCGCAGGGCCTGGCGGCGTGGCAGGGCCTGCACTGGCTGCGCGCCGCGCGCCAGGGCCATCTGCTGGTGGTGGATGCCCAGACGCTGGGCCGCGGCTCGGACCGCATGGTGCCTGCCACCGCCGCGCTCTGCGCCCAGCTCGATGCCGTGCGGGCCGCGCTGCCGCGCTAAGACGCCAGCCCGGCCCCGGCATCGGTCTCGTCCTCGACCCGCCGCACCACCGTCACCGGCACCGGGCTGTGACGCAGCAGCGCGCCCGAGACCGAGCCCAGCAACGCGCTGCGCAGGCTGCCCGCGCCCTGGCTGCCCATGATCACGGCGTCGCAGCCGTATTTCTCGATCAGGTCCACCAGCAGGGTGGCCGGCTCGCCGCCGGCGACTTCGCTCTCCCAGGCCGCCCCGGCCGCTTCGAGCAGCGCCTGGGCGGGCCGCAGCAGATCGGCGCCGGCATCGCTGCGCAGCTGGGCGATGACGGCCGGGTCGTGCGCCACCATCACCTCGTACAGGTTGGCCCGCGTCTGCACGTTGGCCAGCACGAAGCTGGCCTGCAGGCCTGCGCGCACCAGGTGCAGGGCGTGGCGCACTGCCGCCAGGGCATCGGGCGAGCCATCGATCGGCAGCAGGATCTTCATGGCGATTCCTTCATGGCTGAGTGACGGTGGATGACGGATGCTGAGCGCAGCGGCCTCGGATGTCGATCCCGGGCCCGGCCTTTCGTGCGGCGGACGCTGTGCGAAAGGCCGGGGCGAGGTAGGCTCGGGGCATGCCGACCGCCCGCAAGTCATCCCCCAAGGCCACCCGCCAGACCGCCACCGGCGTGGCCACGACCACCGCGCGCAAGCGCGCCGCGAAAGCGGCTCCCCGGCCGGCCCGCCCGGCCGACCCGGAGGCCGCGCCGCCCCCGTCGTCCACCCCCGAAGCGGAAGAGCGCATCCTCGTGCTGCAGGGCGGAGGCGCGCTCGGCGCCTACCAGGCCGGCGTCTACGAGGTGCTCGACCGCGAGGGCCTGATGCCGCATTGGGTGGCCGGCATCTCCATCGGTGCCATCAACGCCGCGCTGATCTGCGGCAACGCGCCCGAGCAGCGGCTGGCGCGGCTGCGCGAGTTCTGGGACCTGCTGAGCTCGGGCCCGTCGGCGCCGACCCTGGGCAGCGGCGCGCAGGGCTCGGCGCGCGAGGCGCTGAACGAGCTCAGCGCGGCGCAGGTGATGCTGTTCGGCGTGCCCGGATTCTTCAAGCCGCGCTTTCCGCCGGCGCCGCTGCAGCCGCGCGGCACGCCCGCGGCGGTGAGCTTCTACGACACCTCGGCGCTGCAGGCCACGCTCGAGCGGCTGGTGGATTTCGACCGCATCAACCAGGGCCCGGTGCGGCTGTCGGTGGGCGCGGTCAACATCCGCAGCGGCAACTTCGCCTACTTCGACTCGGCCCACACCCGGATCGATGCCCGCCACATCATGGCCAGCGGCGCGTTGCCGCCGGGCTTCCCGCCGGTGGAAATCGACGGCGAGCAGTACTGGGACGGCGGCCTGGTCTCCAACACGCCGCTGCAATACGTGCTCGACCAGGCCGGCCACCAGCCGCGGCTGGTCTTCCAGGTGGACCTGTTCTCGGCCCGCGGCGAGTTGCCGCAGACGCTGGGCGACGTGGCCGAGCGCGAGAAGGACATCCGCTTCTCCAGCCGCACGCGGCTGAACACCACCAACGAGATCGAGCGCCACGCCGTGATCCAGGCCGCGCAGCGGCTGCTGGCCAAGCTGCCGCCCGCGCTGCGCGACGACCCCGACGCGCTGGCGCTGGCCAAGCCGCGCTGCGGCAGCGAGGTCGACGTGGTGCACCTCATCTACCGCAGCAAGCACTACGAGAGCCAGGCCAAGGACTACGAGTTCTCGCGCCTGTCGATGCACGAGCACTGGGAGTCGGGCCGCAACGACCTGGCGCGGACCCTGGCGCACCGGCGCTGGCAGGAGCGCCGGCAGCGCGGCAAGGGCCTGCGCGTGTTCGACCTGGCCCACGCCGCGCCCGACGCGGCGCGCGAGCCCTAGCCCACCGGCCGCTGGAGCCGGTTCAGGCCGCGCTCTTCAGCCCCGCCTGGCGCTGGGTGATGCGCTGCAACGCATCACCGAAGTTGGCCACCGTGCGGTCCAGGTGAGCCAGCTTGTCCAGCCCGAACAGGCCGATGCGGAAGGTCTTGAAGTCGGCCGCCTCGTCGCATTGCAGCGGCACGCCCGCGGCGGTCTGCAGGCCTTCGCCCAGGAAAGCCTTGCCACTGTGCAGGCCGTCGTCGTCGGTGTAGCTGACGATCACGCTCGGGGCCTGGAAGCCCTCGGCGGCCACGCTCTTCAGGCCGTGCGCGGCCATCACGGCGCGCAGCCGGCGGCCGAGCTCCTGCTGCTCGGCGCGCAGACGCTCGAAGCCGTAGGCACGCGTCTCCTGCATCGCGTCGCGGGTGCGCGTCAGGGCGTCGGTGGGCAGCGTGGTGTGGTAGCCGTAGGCCCCGCCCTCGTACAGCTCCATCATCTGCAGCCACTTCTTCAGGTCGGCCGCGAAGCTGGTGCTGGTGGTGGCGTCGATGGCGGCGCGGGCGCGCTCGCCCAGCATCACGAAGGCGCAGCAGGGCGAACCGCTCCAGCCCTTTTGGGGTGCGCTGACCAGCACGTCGACGCCCGTGGCCTTCATGTCGACCCACATCGCGCCCGAGGCGATGCAGTCCAGCACGAACAGCGCACCCACCTCGTGCGCGGCGTCGGCCACGGCGCGCAGGTAGGGGTCGGGCAGCTGCAGGCCGGCCGAGGTCTCGACATGCGGCGCGAACACCATCTCGGGCTTCTCGGCCAGGATGCTGGCGACGACCTCGTCCAGCGGTGCCGGCGCGTAGGCCGCCTGGCGGCCGGCCGTCACCGGCCGCGCCTTCAGCACCGTGTGCGACGACGGGATCTGGCCGGCGTCGAAGATCTGGCTCCAGCGGTAGCTGAACCAGCCGTTGCGGATGACGAGCGCCTTGCGTCCGGTGGCGAACTGGCGCGCCACGGCTTCCATGCCGAAGGTGCCGCTGCCGGGCACGACGATGGCCGAGCGCGCCTGGTAGACCTCTTTCAGGATGCCGGA
Source organism: Burkholderiales bacterium (assembly GCA_028872015.1). GTDB lineage: Bacteria > Pseudomonadota > Gammaproteobacteria > Burkholderiales > Burkholderiaceae_C > Rubrivivax. Next base: position 69,515 of record JAGWLO010000009.1, read on the forward strand.
GATGTCGCGCATCACGCCGCCGAACTTCTTCGACATGTGGTTCAGCGCGCGGTCGGTGTAGACGACCGAATATTCGAGCAGGCCGTCGGGGTCGACGTCGGGCAGCAGTCCGGGCATGGCAGTCCCCAGCGTTGGAGTCTTGGAAGGCGGGCGAAGAGCTTAGCACCCACCCGCCGCCCGCGCGGGTGGCGGGTTTCAGTCCAGCGCCGCGTGTGCGGCCGCACCCGCCAGTCCCCGGCGCGCCGGGCGGATCAGCCCCAGCAGGGGAATCACCAGCAGCGTGAGCACCAGCATCAGCTTGAAGTCGTCCAGGTACGCGATCATCGACGCCTGGCGCGTGATCTCGGCGTTGAGCATCGCCAGCCCCGCGGGCGAGGCCGGCGCGATGCCGCCCACCGCCGGCGCGCTGGCCAGCGCCGTGGCGTTGACCTGCGCCGTCAGCGAGGCGTGCACGGTCTGCGTGTTGCGCACCAGCAGGGTCTGCACGAGCGAGATGCCGATGCTGCTGCCGATGTTGCGCATCAGGCTGTACAGCGCCGTGCCCTGCGACAGCATCGCCGGCTCCACGGTGGCGAAGGTGGCCGTGGACAGCGGCACGAACACCAGCCCCAGGCCCAGGCCCTGGATGACGCCGGGCCAGACGATGTCGTGTGCCGACAGCACCAGCGTGTAGCCGCTCATCTGCCAGAGCGAGAACGCCGTGATCGAGAAGCCCGCCAGCAGCAGCAGCCGCACGTCGACCCGGCCCACCAGCCGGCCCACCAGCAGCATCGAGAACATCGTGCCCATGCCGCTGGGCGCGGTGAGCAGGCCCACCGCCACCGCCGGGTAGGCCATCAGCGACTGCAGCATGGGCGGCGTGAGCGCGCGCGTGGCGTACAGCACCATGCCGACGATGAAGATGAACAGCAGCCCGGTGACGAAGTTGCGGTTCTTCAGCAGCCGCAGGTCGAGGAAGCTGCGCCCGGCCGGCGTGTACAGCGTGTGGGTGACGAAGAAGGCGAACGCGACCGCCATCAGCACCACCTCGACCCAGGTCTCGGGGGACGAGAACCAGTCGTTGGCCTGCCCGCGGTCCAGCAGCAGCTGCAGCGCGCCGATGGCCAGGCTGAGGGTGGCGAAGCCGAAGGCGTCGAAGCGCATCGTGCGCGCCGCCACGGCGGGGCGGATGTAGCGCCAGATGCCGTAGAAGGCCAGCGCGCCGATGGGCAGGTTGATGAAGAAGACCCAGCGCCAGTCGTAGTTGTCGGTCAGCCAGCCGCCCAGGCTCGGGCCCAGGATGGGGCCGACCATCACGCCCATGCCCCAGACCGCCATCGCCGAGCCGCGCCGGGCCGGCTCGTTGATCTGCAGCAGCACGGCCTGCGACAGCGGCACCAGCGCGGCGCCGAACAGGCCCTGCAACAGCCGCGCCGCCACGATCTCGGCCAGCGAGCCCGACAGCCCGCACCACAGCGAGGCCAGCGTGAAGCCGGCCACCGAGACCAGGAACACCCGCTTCTGCGTGTAGCGGTCGCACAGCCAGCCCGACAGCGGCGTGGCGATCGCCGCTGCCACGATGTAGGAGGTGAGCACCCAGGTGATCTGGTCCTGCGAGGCCGACAGGCTGCCGCGCATGTGCGGCAGCGCGACGTTGGCGATGGTGGTGTCCAGCGCCTGGATGATGGTGGCCAGCATCACCGACAGCGTGATCATGCGGCGCTCCAGCGCCGACAGCGGGCCCCCGCTCACGGCTCGTCGTCCAGCTTCGCCTGCAGACCTTCCAGCAGCTCGGTGGCCGCCAGCAGCGCAGCCGGCTCCATGCCCTTGAGCAGCGCCTTGCGCACCGCGCCGGCCTGCGTGCGCACCTGCTCGAACAGGGCCTCGCCGGCCGGGGTGAGGCTGACGAGCTTGACCCGGCGGTCGGCGCTGGAGGCGGTGCGCTGCACCAGCCCGGCCCGGGTCAGCCGGTTCAGCATCACCGCCATGGTCGCGCCCTCGACGCCCACGCGCTGTGCCAGCTCCACCTGCCGCAGCGGCTCCTGGGCACGGGCGACCATCGCCACCGTGAGCCAGCTGGCCTGGCTCATGCCCAGGTGGCGCAGCCGGCGGTCGACCGCCAGGCGCCAGGCGCGGGCGGTGCTGTGCAGCGCGGCGGAGAATCGCTCCTCGACGGTCGGCATGGCAGCGGCCAATTGATTAGAGGTCTAACGATTAAAGTATAGCGCGGCGGCGCGCCGGGCGGGGGCGGGCGCGCCGCCGCGGGCAATCCCGGCTGCCGAGGCCGGGCCGGCTGCGCTAACGTTCGCGGCCCGCGCTCGGCGGGTGTCCGCCGTACCCCCTTCGAAACCATGTTGCAGTTCAAACGCATGAAAGACCTCGTCGCCCCCGCCCTGGCCAGCCTCGCGGTCGCCGCGTCGGCGCAATCGCGCCTGCCGACCATCCCGCCGGCCGACTACACGCCCGAGCAGAAGGCCGCGGCGGCCGAGTTCGAGGCCGCGCGCAAGGTGCCGGTGTTCGGCCCCTTCGAGCCGCTGATGTACAGCCCGCAGGTGATGAGCCAGGCGCGCTCGATGGGCGACTACCTGCGCTACAAGTCGTCGATCGGCAACACGCTCAGCGAGCTGGCCATCCTGGTCACCGCGCGCGAGTGGAGCCAGGACTACGAGTGGTACGTGCACCACCCGATCGCGCTGAAGATGGGCATCAAGCCGGCGGTGGCCGACGCCATCGCGCAGGGCCGCCGGCCCGAGGGCATGAGCGACGACGAGGACATCGTCTACGAGTTCTCGACCGAGCTGCACCGCTTCAAGCATGTCTCGGACGTCACCTACGCCCGCGCCGAGAAGCGCTTCGGCCGCCAGGGCGTGGTCGACCTGACGGGCATCAATGCCTACTACACGCTGCTGGCGATGCAGCTCAACATGGCGCAGTACCCGCTGCCCAAGGGCGGCGTGCCGCTGCCGCGCTTCCCGTGATCCGCGGCTGAAGGGTCCGCACGGGGTCAGACCGCGGGCAGGGCCCCGCGGCTGACCGTGTCCCCGTCGTTCGGGCGCAGGGTCCAGAACGACAGCGACGACAGCAGCGTCGCACCGCCCAGCGCCAGGAAGGCGTGGTGCAGCGCGCTCGTCACGGCGGCGCGGTCGCTCTGTGGCAGGTCGCCCAGGAACCAGGCCGTGACGAGCGAGCCGAAGGCCAGGCCGAAACTGAGCGACATCTGCTGCATCGAGCTGGCGATGGTGCTGGCCATGCTGGAATCGGCGCCGTCGATGTCGGCATAGGCCATCGAGTTCATGCTCGAGAACTGCAGCGAATTGAAGAAGCCCTGCGACAGGCTCAGCAGCACGATCAGCACCAGCGGCGTGCCCGGGCCGACGAGCGAGAACAGGCTGATCGTCACGCCGATCATCAGCGTGTTGATGGTGAGCACGCGCCGGTAGCCCAGCCGCCCCAGGATGCGCACCGACAGCACCTTCATGAACATCGCCGCCGCGGCCGAAGGCATCATCATCAGGCCCGACTGCCAGGCCGGCCGGCCCAGGCCCAGCTGGTACAGCAGCGGCAGCAGGAAGGGCAGGCCGCCGATGCCCAGCCGGGTGACGAAGCCGCCCACGACCGAGACGCGGAAGGTGCGCACCCGAAAGAGGGCCAGCCGCAGCAGCGGGTATTCGGTGCGGCCGGCGTGCAAGGCATAGGCGGCCAGCAGGCTCAGCGACAGCATCAGCATCAGCCCGGCCGAAGTGACGTCCAGGTGGTGCTCGCCGAACACCTCGAGCAGCCACGACAGCAGCGCCGCGCCGGCGCCGAAAAGCACCAGCCCGATGATGTCCAGCGGGCGCGCCACCTCGCCGTGGTAGTCGGGCATGTGGCGGTGGATCAGCCACAGCGCCACCAGCCCCACCGGCACGTTGACGAAGAAGATCGCTCGCCACGACAGCCAGTGCACGATCAGGCCGCCGAGGGTGGGGCCGAGCAGTGGCCCGATCAGGGCCGGGATGATGACGAAGTTCATCGCCGTCAGCAGCTCGGCCTTGGGAAACGTGCGGATCACGGCCAGCCGCCCCACCGGCATCATCATCGCCGCGCCGATGCCCTGCACGACGCGCGCGGCCACCAGCATCGGCACGTTCACCGCCAGCCCGCACAGCACCGACGAGAGGGTGAACAGCGCCACCGCGGCGGCGAACACGCGCCGGGTGCCGTAGCGATCGGCCATCCAGCCGCTGACCGGGATGCACACCGCCAGGCTCAGGATGTAGCTCGTGACCACCGCCTTCAGGCTCAGCGGCGTGACCTGCAGGCTGGCCGCCATCGCCGGCACGGCGGTGTTGACGATGGTCGAGTCGAGCTGCTCCAT
>JAGWLO010000070.1 GCA_028872015.1 Burkholderiales bacterium
GGCAGATGAGCCACTACGCGGCGATGACGGTGCAGATCCTGTTCGCGACCCGGGTGCTGGGCCTGTCGGAGCAGGCGGTGGGCCTGTGCTACATGGGCGTGGGCCTGGGCACCATCGGCGGCAGCGTGTTCGGCCGCCGCATCAGCCAGACGCTGGGCCCCGGCCCTTGCCTGGTCCTGGGCTATGCCATCTGCGGCAGCGGCTGGCTGCTGCTGGCGCTGGCGCCGCTGGGGGCCTGGGGCGTGGCCGCATTCGCCTGGATGCTGATGAGCTTCTCGGCCGGGGCGGTGTTCATCTTCATCAACTTCCTGGCCCTGCGCCAGTCGGTCACGCCCGAGCCGCTGCTGGGTCGCATGACCAGCACCATGCGCTGGCTCACGCTGCTGGCCGCCGCGCCCGGCGCCCTGCTGGGCGGCTGGCTGGGCCAGCATGCCGGGTTGCGCGCGGCGCTGCTGTTCGCCGGCGCGGTGTCGCTGCTGCTGGCGCTGGCGGCCTGGCGGCTGCCGCTGGTGCGCCAGCTGCGCGCGCTGCCGCAACTCGAGCACGACTCCCAGTGGCTGGGTGTCGAGGCCGAGGTGCGGCCGACGATCGTCTAGTCGTCGTTGCGGCGCCCGGGCAGCGCGCGCACCAGCGCGGCGGCGTTGATGGTGCCCAGGCCGGCGCCCGGCTCGTAGCCCGGGATGCCGCTGTAGAACCAGTTGTCGCCGCCGATCACGTCGACCACGCCCGGGCTGCTGCCGTTGCCGGACTCACCCTGGTGCTCGCCGCGCTGGCTGCCGCGCATCCCGTACAGCTGCGGCTGCAGCAGGCCCAGCCGCGAGCCCTTGGCCTGCGCCACCAGGGCGAAGATGCCGTTGAGCTGCGGTGCCGCGAAGCTGGTGCCGCCATAGCCGGTGAGCCAGCCGCCGTCGGTGCTGGAGTACACCAGGTAGCCGGTGAAGGGGTCGGAGTTGAGCGAGATGTCGGGCAGGTTGCGGCCCTTGACGTTCGCCGGCACCGTGTACAGGTACTGCTGCACGCTGGTGTCCGGGTAGTTCGGGTAGTAGGTCCAGACCTGGTTCGGCTCGCTGCGCCTGATGCCGGGCACGCCGCGCTGGTAGGCCGGCTGGGGCCAGAACACGCTCACCCCGCCGCCGCCACCCACCGAGTAGATGCCGCAGGTGTTGTTGTCCAGGCCCAGGCTGCTGCAGAACGGGGCCAGGTAGTCCCAGCCCCAGACCTGCTCGGTCGGGATCGGGGCCGAGAAGCGGCCGAGCTGGATCGTGCCCGGCAGCGTGGTGCCGCCGGCGGCCACGATGTACGGGTCGGAGGCCGGTGAATCGGCGGTGAGGATGCTCGAGAACTGCGGCGCTGGCAGGCTGCGGTTGGTGTCGTAGGCGCCCGAATCGCCCGCCGCCGCGAAGGCCGAGATGCCCTGTGCCGCGGCTTCGGCGAAGGCCTGGTGGTAGGCCACCAGCACCGGCCGGCTGTCGGTGGAGATGCCGGGGATCGCGAAGTTGTAGATCTCCGGCGAGCCCCAGCTCACCGACAGCGTGTCGACCTTGTTGTCGGCCACCGCCTTGTAGAACACGTCGATGAAGCCGGCCTCGGTGTTCGGCGCGTCGTAGACCACGACGTCGGCATCGGGGGCCAGGCCGCCCGACTGCTCCACGTCCAGGCTGGTCTCGCCCGAGCCGGCCGCGCCCGAGAGCATGCCGCCGCCGTCGACCCGCACCTGGGTGATGCGGTTGGGCTTGACGTTCAGGCCGATCCGGCTCCAGTAGGTGTAGGCGTCGGCCGGCACGAAGTCGGCCAGCGTGGCGATGCCCACCGTCATGCCCTTGCCCGTGATGCCCTGGGCGTACAGCGGGTCGACGCCGTAGAAGCCGGCCACGTCGCCGGTGGTGTAGCTGCCCGGCACGCCGGTGGCGGTGCCGTTGCCCGAGGGCAGCACGACCGCGGGCAGGGCCTGGCCGAGGCGGGCGCGCAGGGTCTGCGCATTGGTCGAGCGCGGGTGGAACTGCGAGGCCTGGGTGTTCAAGCCGGCGACATAGAGCACGACGTCCTGCAGCAGGTCGGGCGTACGCGGCTCGCTGTCGGGCCGGTGGAAGCGGCGGCCCTGCTCGTCGTCGTAGTCGCGCAGGCCGGTGGAGAAGGCCTGGCTGAACTGGGCCGCGGTGCCGGTGGCCTTGATGATCAGGCCGCTGGGGTAGATCTCGTCGACGTGGATGCCCAGGCCCTGGAGGTACTGGGTGACGCGGCGGATCTGGCCTTCGGAAGGCGCGAAGCGCTGGCGGAACTGCTGCACGCTGAGGAAGCGGTGGTAGCGCCCGCTGTCGGGGTTGACGGTGTCGGCGATGAATTCGTCCAGCGCCTCGGGATCGCGGACCTTCAGCACGATGGACACCGTCATCGTGGTGGCCGCCGGCGTGGCGCCCATGTCTTGCGGGGCGGCGCCAGGGCGCTCGGCCAGGGCCAGCGACGACGCGGCCAACGCCGCGGCCAGCGCGACCGCCTTGACCAGGGTACGGGGGGAACTTCTACTGCGCATGGATGAACTCCGGTAGGGGAAGGTTGTGCCTTGTGGTGTCGACGCCCCTGAGGCCACCCGGGCGGTGCGCCCCGGTTGTCAGTTTCGCGTCAGCCATTCGATGATGGCGTGTCGACGGCCCGATGCGATGCAAAAGGCCTGCCGCGCAAAGGGTGTGGATAACCCATCCCCGTGGATCGGGGGGGGCGCTTCAGTCGAAGACGCCGCTGCCGGCGTGCGGCGAGAAGCGGTCCACCGCATCGGTGATGAGCCCGTCGATGCCCAGCGCCTGCAGGCGCCACGCCTCGGCCGGGTCGTTCACCGTGTAGCACAGCGCGCGCAGGCCGGCGCCTCGCAGCTGCGCGATCAGCGGCGCATCCATCAGGGCGTAGTCCGTGACCACGGCGACGCAGTCCAGCGCGCGCGCGACATCGAGCCAGCCCGGCCAGAGCCGGTCGAGCAGCAGCGCGCGCGGGATCCCCGGCGCTGCGCCTTGCGCCCCCTGCAGGGCCTCGGGCCGGAACGAGCTGAACAGCAGCGGCGTGGCCGCCTGCCGGAACAGCCGCAGGCAGGCCGCGCCCACGGCCGCGCCGGTGGCCTGCTCGAGCCCCGGCGTGGGCTTGATCTCGAGATTGAGCGCGTAGCCGTTGCGCTGCACGAAGCGCGCGATCGCGTCCAGGTGCGGCAGCGGCTCGCCGGCGTAGCCGCGGCTGTGCCAGCCGCCGGCGTCCATGCGCGCGAGTTCGGCCCAGGGCCGCTCGCCGGCGACGCCGCGCCCGGACGTGGTGCGGTCCAGCGTGGTGTCGTGCAGCAGGAAGGGCTGGCCGTCGGCGCTGAGCTTGACGTCGCACTCGAACGCGCGGTAGCCGTACCCGGCGCCGACGCGGAACGCGGCCAGCGTGTTCTCGGGCGCCAGCCGGCCGGCGCCGCGGTGGGCGATCCACAGCGGCAGCGGCCAGGGCCTGAGCGCGGGCGGGGGCGTCGCGGCGGGTGTCATGCGCGCTGCCCGCTGGCGCTGTCGAACCAGTGCAGATGCTCGGCCGGCACCCGCACCGGCACCGTGTCGCCCACGCGCGGAGCGGCCAGCGTGGCATCCACCCGCAGCGTGAAGGCAGCGCTGCCCAGGCGGCCGTGCAGCAGCCGCTCGGCGCCCAGCATCTCGATCATCTCCACCCGCAGCGGCCAGGGCCCGGCCGGGTCGGGCTGCACATGCTCGGGCCGCACGCCCATCGTCAAGACCGCGGCCGGCGGCGGCGGCGCGGGCAGCTCGAGCAGGACGCCGCCGGTCTCGAACCGTGCCCCGCGCACATGGCCCGGCAGCAGGTTCATCGGCGGCGAGCCGATGAAGCCGGCGACGAAGGTGCTGGCGGGCCGCAGGTACACCTGCTCGGGCGTGCCGATCTGCTCGATGCGGCCGGCGTTCATCACGATCAGGCGCTGGCCCAGCGTCATCGCCTCGACCTGGTCGTGGGTGACGAAGAGCGAGGTCACGCCGAGTTCGGCGTGCAGCTTGCGGATCTCGAGCCGGGTGCCGGCGCGCAGCTTGGCATCGAGGTTGGACAGCGGCTCGTCGAACAGGAACACCTGCGGCTGGCGCACGATCGCGCGGCCCATGGCCACGCGCTGGCGCTGCCCGCCCGAGAGCTGGCGCGGCTTGCGCTCGAGCAGCGCGCCGAGCTCGAGGATGCCGGCCGCCTTCTGCACCCGGGCATGGATTTCGGCCTTGGGCAGCCCGGCGATCTTCAGGCCGTAGGCCATGTTGTCGTACACGCTCATGTGCGGGTAGAGCGCGTAGTTCTGGAACACCATCGCGATGTCGCGCTCGGCCGGCTCGATGTCGTTGACGACGCGTCCGCCGATGGCGATCTCGCCGCCGCTGATCTCTTCGAGCCCCGCCACCATGCGCAGCAGCGTGCTCTTGCCGCAGCCGCTGGGGCCGACGACGACGATGAACTCGCCGTCGGCGATCTCGGCGCTGACGCCGTGGATCACCGCCACGGCCCGGGCACCGTGGCCGTAGGTCTTCGTGACCTGTCTCAGTGTGATGGCTGCCATGCGCGCGCGATGCTCCGGATCAGGTGGACGCCGCGGAACCGGTTCGGCCGGCCCGCCCCGTCGAGGGGCGGCCAGCGCAGGCGCTTCGGGCCGGGCTCATTTCTCGGCGTCCACGAGGCCGCGGACGAACCACTTCTGCATCAGCAGCACCACCAGCGCCGGCGGCAGCATGGCCAGCATCGCGGTGGCCATGATCACGCTCCATTCGTTCTGGGCGTCGCCGCCGGTGAACATCTGGTTGATGCCCATCACGATCGGGTACATCGACGAGTCGGTGCTCACGAGCAGCGGCCACAGGTACTGGTTCCAACCGTAGATGAACTGGATCACGAACAGCGCCGCGGTGCTGGTGGCCGACAGCGGCAGCAGGATGTCGATGAAGAAGCGCAGCGGGCCGGCGCCGTCGATGCGCGCCGCCTCGGTCAGCTCGTCGGGCACGGTGAGGAAGAACTGGCGGTACAGGAAGGTGGCGGTGGCCGAGGCGATCAGCGGCACCGAGAGCCCGGCGTAGGTGTTGAGCAGGTGCAGGTCGGACACCACCTGGTAGGTCGGGCCGATCCGCACCTCCACCGGCAGCATCAGCGTGACGAACACCATCCAGAAGCACAGCCCGCGGCCGGGGAAGCGGAAGTAGACGAAGGCGAAGGCCGACAGCAGCGAGATCGCGATCTTGCCCACGGTGATGAGCAGCGCGCTGATCAGGCTGACCTGGAGCATCGGCAGCGCCGGCGCCACCTTGTTGCCGTAGCTGCCCTGGCCACCGAACAGCGCGACGCGGTAGGTCTGCAGGAAGTGTCCGCCTGGCAGCAGCGACATCGGCGAGCTGGTCACGATGTCCTGCGTGGTCTGGGTCGAGGCGATGAAGGTCACGTAGACCGGAAACGCGACCACGAGCACCCCCAGCAGCAGCACCAGGTGCGCCAGCAGCGTCAGGGCAGGGCGGCGTTCGACCATGGCCGCGCCTCAGTACTGGACCTTCTTCTCGACCCAGCGGAACTGCAGCACCGTCAGCCCCACCACCACCGCCATCAGCACCACCGACTGCGCCGCCGAGCCGCCCAGGTCGAGCGCCTTGAAGCCGTCGTAGTAGACCTTGTAGACCAGGATCGCGGTGTCCTTGCCCGGGCCGCCCTTGGTGGTGGCGTCGACGATGGCGAAGGTGTCGAAGAAGGCGTAGATGACGTTGATCACGAGCAGGAAGAACGTGGTCGGCGACAGCAGCGGGAAGACGATGGTCCAGAAGCGGCGCCAGGGGCCGGCGCCGTCGATCGCCGCAGCCTCGATCAGGCTCTTGGGGATCGACTGCAGCCCGGCGAGGAAGAACAGGAAGTTGTAGGACAGCTGCTTCCATACCGCCGCCGTCACGATCAGCGCCATCGCCTGGCGGCCGTTGAGCAGGTAGTTCCAGTCCACGCCCAGCCAGCCCAGCGCCGCGCTGAGCACGCCGATGGACGGCGCGAACAGGAACATCCACAGCACCCCCGCCACTGCCGGTGCCACCGCGTACGGCCACACCAGCAGCGTGCGGTACCAGCCGGCGCCGCGCACCACGCGGTCGGCCATCACCGCCAGCAGCAGCGCGATCGACAGACCGAAAAAGGCCACCAGGGCCGAGAACTCGGCCGTGGTCCAGAACGAGGCGAGGTAGCTGTCGTCCTGCCACAGGCGGCGGAAGTTCAGCAGGCCCACGAACTGCGTCGAGGTGCCGAAGGCGTCCTGCTGCAGCAGGCTCTGCAGCAGGGCCTGCGCCGCGGGCCAGAAGAAGAAGACCGCGATCACCCCCATCTGCGGCGCGATCAGCGCCCAGGGCAGCCAGCGGCTGCGGAAGTGAACGCGCTTCTCGGCCGCCAAGTCAGCCCTTGTTCGCCTGCTCGAAGCGCTCGAGCTGCTCGTTGCCGCGCTTGACGGCCTCGTCCAGGCCCTGCTGGGCGGTCAGCTTGCCGGCCCACACGCCTTCCAGCTCCTCCTGGATGATGGTGCGGATCTGCACGAAGTTGCCCAGCCGGATGCCGCGCGACTTGTTGGTCACCTTGCGGATCATCTGGTTCACCGAGACGTCGGTGCCCGGGTTCTTCTGGTAGAAGCCGCTCTTCTCGGTGAGCTCGTAGGCCGGGATCGTGACCGGCAGGTAGCCCGTGCGCTGGTGGCTGGCGGCAGCCACGTCGGGCCGCGAGAGGTAGGCGAAGAACGCGGCCACGCCCTTGTACTCGGCCGCCTTGTGGCCCGACAGCACCCACAGACTGGCGCCGCCGATGATGGTGTTCTGCGGCGCGCCGGGCACGTCGGGGTAGTAGGGCAGGGTGCCGATGCCGGCGGCGAACTTGGCGTTGCGCTTGATGTCGCCGTACAGGGCCGACGAGCCGGTGATCATCGCGCATTCGCCCGAGATGAACGAGGCGTCGGGCACGTTGTCGCGGCCCTTGTAGACGAACAGGCCCTGCTTGGCCATGTTGGCCAGGTTCTGGATGTGGCGCACCTGCAGCGGGCCGTTGAAGACCAGCCGCGCATCGAGCCCGCCGAAGCCGTTGTCCTTGGTGGCGAAGGGCACGTTGTGCCAGGCCGAGAAGCTCTCGAGCTGGGTCCAGCTCTGCCAGCTGGTGGTGAACGGGCACTTGCTGCCGCTGGCCTTGAGCTTGGCCGCGTCGAGCACCAGCTCGGGCCAGGTGGTGGGCGGCTTGTTCGGATCCAGGCCGGCCGCCTTGAAGGCGTCCTTGTTGTAGTGCAGCACGGTGGTGGAGCTGTTGAACGGGAAGCTCAACATCTGCCCGTTGGCGGCGGTGTAGTAGCTGGCCACCGCCGGCACGTAGATCTTCGGGTCCCATTTCTGGCCGGCATCGGCCATCACCTTGGCCACCGGGACGATGGCGCCCTTGCTCGCCATCATGGTGGCGGTGCCGACCTCGAACACCTGCAGGATGTCGGGCGCATTGCCGGCGCGGTAGGCGGCGATGGCCGCCGTCATCGACACGTCGTAGCCGCCCTTGAAGGTGGGCACCACCTTGTACTCGGTCTGCGACTTGTTGAAGCCGTCGGCCAGGTCGTTGACCCACTCGCCCAGGGCGCCGCCCATCGAATGCCACCAGGTGATCTCGGTCACCGCGTGCGCGGGCAGTGCGGCCAGGCAGCCCGCGGCCAGGGCCAGGGCGGCAATGCGTTTGGATTTCATCGTGTCTCCGGGAGGTTGGATCGGGCAAAAGCCCGCGATTGTGGGGTCAGGAAATGACAGCGGCGTTTCTGGCATGCGGGACCCGGCCCGCCCAAGCGGGAATACCCTCGTGCGATACCATCCCCGGCTGACCATGAATGCACCGCTCCCCTTGGCGCCACTGGCCGCGGCCGCCGGCGCACGCGCGGCACCGGCCGCGGCCGAAGACAGGCACGCGGCGCAGGCTCCGCGGTTGCGCGAGATCCCGTACAACTACACCTCGTTCTCCGACCGCGAGATCGTGCTGCGGTTGCTCGGCGCGCGCGCCTGGCAGCTGCTGCAGCTGCTGCGGGACGAACGCCGCACGGGCCGCTCGGCCCGCATGTTGTACGAGGTGCTGGGCGACATCTGGGTGGTGCAGCGCAACCCGTACCTCGAGGACGACCTGCTGGACAACCCGCGCCGGCGCCGCCTGCTGATCGAGGCCCTTCAGCACCGGCTGGCCGAGGTGGACAAGCGCCGCACGCGCGCCGGCGACCCCGGGCACGAGCCGCAGCGCGACGCGCTGGTGGGCGAGCTGCTGGCCGCCGCGGCAGCCGCCGTGCGTGCCTTCGCGAGCCGCTTCGACGACGTGGCCGCGCTGCGCCGCACCGCGCGCCGGGTGCTGGGCCGGTGCACGGCGCGCGACAACCTCAAGTTCGATGGCCTCAGCCGCGTCAGCCACGTCACCGACGCCACCGACTGGCGTGTCGAGGTCCCGTTCATCGTGCTCACGCCCGACAGCGAGGCCGAGATGGCCGGTCTGGTGGCCGGCTGCATCGAGCTCGGCCTGACCATCGTGCCGCGCGGCGGCGGCACCGGCTACACCGGCGGCGCGCTGCCGCTGACGTGGAAGAGCGCGGTCATCAACACCGAGAAGCTCGAAGCCCTGGGCGAGGTCGAGTTCCTCACCCTGCCCGGCGTGGCGCACCCGGTGGCCACGATCCGCAGCGAGGCCGGCGTCGTCACCCAGCGCGTGGCCGACGCGGCCGAGCGCGCCGGTCATGTCTTCGCGGTCGACCCGACCAGCGCCGAGGCCAGCTGCGTGGGCGGCAACATCGCGATGAACGCCGGCGGCAAGAAGGCCGTGCTCTGGGGCACCGCGCTCGACAACCTGGCGAGCTGGCGCATGGTCACGCCCGAGGCCAAGTGGCTCGAGGTGACGCGGCTCGACCACAACCTGGGCAAGATCCACGACGTGCCAGTGGCGCGCTTCGAGCTGAAGTACTTCGACGCCAGCGGCAAGGTGCTGGAGCGCACCGAGCAGCTCGAGATCCCGGGCCGCGTGTTCCGCAAGGAAGGCCTGGGCAAGGACGTCACCGACAAGTTCCTGGCCGGCCTGCCCGGCATCCAGAAGGAAGGCTGCGACGGCCTCATCACCAGCGCCCGCTGGATCGTGCACCGCATGCCGGCGCACGTGCGCACGGTGTGCCTGGAGTTCTTCGGCAACGCGAAGGACGCGGTGCCGAGCATCGTCGAGATCAAGGACTACCTGTTCGGGCTGAAGGACCAGGGCGTGCTGCTCGCGGGCCTGGAGCACCTGGACGACCGCTACCTCAAGGCGGTGGGCTACAGCACCAAGAGCAAGCGCGCGCTCAGCGGCTCGGGCCTGCCGAAGATGGTGCTGGTGGGCGATATCGTCGGCGACGACGAGAACGCCGTGGCCCGCGCCACCAGCGAGGTCGTGCGCATCGCGAACTCGCGCGGCGGCGAGGGCTTCGTCGCCGTCAGCGCCGACGCGCGCAAGAAGTTCTGGCTCGACCGCAAGCGCACGGCGGCCATCGCCAAGCACACCAACGCCTTCAAGATCAACGAGGACGTGGTGATCCCGCTGCCGCGGATGGGCGAGTACACCGAGGGCATCGAGCGCCTGAACGTCGAGCTGAGCCTGCGCAACAAGCTCGAACTCGTCGAAGCCCTGCAGGCCTTTTTCGCCGCCGGCAATCTTCCTCTGGGCCGCAGCGACGACGCTGGCGAGATCCCCAGCGCCGAACTGCTGGAAGACCGCGTGCAGCAGGCGCTGGCGCTGCTGGCCGAGGTGCGTGCGCTGTGGCAGCACTGGCTGGACCAGCTCGACGTGGTGCAGCCCGGCGACAGCGACGGTGCCGGCCAGACCTGCTTCGCGATGCTGCAGGACTGGCGCTGGCGCGCATCGTGGAAGGCGCAGATCCTCAAGCCCCTGCAGGCGCTGTTCAGCGGCGGCGCCTTCGAGCCGCTGCTGGCCGAATGCCGGCGCATCCACCAGCAGGTGCTGCGCGGCCGCGTCTGGATCGCGCTGCACATGCACGCCGGCGACGGCAATGTGCATACCAACATCCCCGTCAACAGCGACCATTACGCGATGCTGCAGACGGCGCACGAGGCGGTGGCGCGCATCATGGTGCTGGCGCGCCGCCTGGGCGGCGTCATCAGTGGCGAGCACGGCATCGGCATCACCAAGCTCGAGTTCCTGACCGACGACGAACTCGCCAGCTTCGCTGCCTACAAGCAGCGCATCGACCCGGAAGGCCGCTTCAACAAGGGCAAGCTGCTGCGTGCTCGTCAGGGGCTTGGCGACGCGCCGACCGCCGATGGGGCAGGAACCCCGTCGGCTCCCGTGTTCGCGGCCGACCTGAGCGCGGCCTACACGCCCAGCTTCGGGCTGATGGGGCACGAGTCGCTGATCATGCAGCAGAGCGACATCGGGGCCATCAGCGACAGCATCAAGGACTGCCTGCGCTGCGGCAAGTGCAAGCCGGTCTGCGCCACGCACGTGCCGCGGGCCAACCTGCTGTACAGCCCGCGCAACAAGATCCTGGCCACCAGCCTGCTGATCGAGGCCTTCCTCTACGAGGAGCAGACGCGGCGCGGCATCAGCGTGCAGCACTGGGAAGACTTCGAGGACGTGGCCGACCACTGCACCGTGTGCCACAAGTGCGAGAGCCCCTGCCCGGTGAAGATCGACTTCGGCGACGTCACGATGGCGATGCGCAACCTGCTGCGCAAGATGGGCAAGAAGAGCTTCCGCCCCGGCAACGCGGTGGCGATGCTGTTCCTGAATGCGACGAGCCCGCAGAGCATCAAGCTGATGCGCACCGGCATGGTCGACGTGGGCTTCAAGGTCCAGCGCCTGCTGAACGGCCTGCTCAAGCCCGCGGCGCGCAAGCAGACGAACGCGCCGCCGGCCACCCTGGGCCTGCCGCCGCTGAAGGAGCAGGTCGTCCACTTCATCAACAAGAAGCTGCCCGGCGGGCTGCCCAAGAAGACGGCGCGCGCGCTGCTGGACATCGAGGACAAGAACTACGTCCCCATCATCCGCGACCCGAAGGCCACCACCTCGGAGACCGAGGCCGTGTTCTACTTCCCGGGCTGCGGCAGCGAACGCCTGTTCAGCCAGGTGGGCCTGGCCACGCAGGCCATGCTGTGGCATGCCGGCGTGCAGACGGTGCTGCCGCCGGGCTACCTGTGCTGCGGCTACCCGCAGCGCGGCAGCGGCCAGGCCGACAAGGCCGAGAAGATCATCACCGACAACCGCGTGCTGTTCCACCGCGTGGCCAACACCCTGAACTACCTCGACATCAAGACCGTGGTCGTGAGCTGCGGCACCTGCTACGACCAGCTGCAGGGCTACCAGTTCGAGGACATCTTCCCGGGCTGCCGCATCGTCGACATCCACGAGTTCCTGCTCGAGAAGGGCGTGACCCTGCCGAACCAGGGCGCCGGCTACCTGTACCACGACCCCTGCCACAGCCCGATGAAGCAGCAGGATCCGATGAAGACCGTCAAGGCGCTGCTGGGCCCGAACGTGCTGAAGAACGAACGCTGCTGCGGCGAGAGCGGCACGCTGGGCGTGACCCGGCCCGACATCAGCACGCAGGTGCGCTTCCGCAAGGAAGAAGAAGTCCGCAGCGGCGCCGCGGCGCTGCGCGCGCAGATGCCCGGGACGGCGCCGTCCGGCGCCCCGGCGGCGGCCAACGTCAAGATCCTGACCAGCTGCCCGAGCTGCCTGCAGGGCCTGAAGCGCTACGAGGACGACCTGCCTAGCGGCCTGCTCGAGGCCGACTACATCGTGGTCGAGATGGCGCGCGGCATCCTGGGCGAAGACTGGCTGCCGGCTTACGTGGCACGCGCCAACGCCGGCGGCATCGAAAGGGTGTTGGTATGACGACCCGGGCCCCGGCACCACCGCCCGCGCAGCCCACCGCGCTGACGCTGCACCAGGCTTCGCGCGTGCTCGAGATCGCGTTCGACGACGGCGTGGCGTTCCGCATCCCGTTCGAGCTGCTGCGCATCTACTCGCCCTCGGCCGAGGTGCAGGGCCACGGGCCGGGGCAGGAGGTGCTGCAGACCGGCAAGCGCGAGGTCGGCATCGTCTCGATGACCCAGGTCGGGCATTACGCGGTGCAGCCCGTGTTCTCCGACGGCCACGACAGCGGCATCTACTCGTGGTCCTACCTGTACCACCTGGGGGCCGACCAGGACGCGCTGTGGCAACGCTACGCAGAGCGCCTGGCCGCCGCCGGCGTCGACCGCGACGCGCCGATGGCCACCGCCACCGGCGGCAGCTGCAGCACGCACTGAGCACGGCGATGGCGCAGACGCACTTCGGTTTCGAGACCGTCGACGAGGACCAGAAGGCGCACCGCGTGCGCGGCGTGTTCGACTCGGTGGCGGCCCGCTACGACCTGATGAACGACCTGCTCTCGGGCGGTCTGCACCGGGCCTGGAAGGCCTACGCCGTGGCGGTGGCCGGCGTGCAGCCCGGCATGCAGGTGCTCGACATCGCCGGCGGCACCGGTGACCTGGCGCGGGCCTTCGCGCGCCAGGTCGGCCGCCACGGCCGCGTGGTGCTCACCGACATCAACGAGGCCATGCTGCGCGTCGGCCGCGACCGCCTGCTCGACGAGGGCCTGGTGCTGCCCACCGTGGTCTGCGATGCCGAGCGGCTGCCGTTCGCGGACGGCGCGGGCGGCGCGGGCGGGGGCGCGGCCGCCACCGGCTTCGACCTCGTCAGCGTCGCCTTCGGGCTGCGCAACATGACGCACAAGGAGGCCGCGCTGCGCGAGATGGCGCGCGTGCTGCGCCCGGGCGGCCGGCTGCTGGTGCTCGAGTTCTCGCAGCCGGCCGCCGCCCTGCGCAAGCCCTACGACTGGTACTCGTTCAAGGTCATGCCGCTGCTGGGCCGGTGGGTGGCCGGCGATGCCGACAGCTACCGCTACCTGGCCGAGAGCATCCGCATGCACCCCGATGCCGCGGCGCTGAAGACGATGATGAAGAGCGCCGGCTTCGGCCACGTGGACGTGCACCGCCTGGCCGGTGGCATCGTCGCGCTGCATGTGGGCATCCGCTGCTGAGCGCGCCACCCGACCGACCCCGAGGGAGACCCCACCGATGCTGCCGACCCGACCTGCCCAGGCCCTGCCGCCGGTGCTGGCCCTGGTGCTGACCCTGGCACTGACCCTGGTCCTGGCCGGGTGCGGCGACAAGCCCGATGCGAATGCCCCGCCCGCCGCCCGCGTGGGCAAGGACGTGATCACGGTGCCGCAGGTCGATTTCCTGCTGCAGCAGCAGCGTGGCCTGCGTCCCGAGCAGGCTGCCGCCGCCGGCCGGCAGATCGTGCAGAACCTGATCGACCAGGACCTGGCGCTGCGCCAGGCCGAGGCCGACAAGCTCGACCGCGACCCGCGCGTGGTGCAGGCGCTGGAGGCGGCTCGGCGCGACGTGCTGGCGCGCGCCTACCTCGAGAAGATCGGCGCCGCGGCGCCCCAGCCCACCGCCGCCGAGGTCAGCCAGTACTACGCGGCGCACCCGGCGCTGTTCAGCGCGCGCCGCATCTACAGCCTGCAGGAGCTGGCCATCGAGGCCCGGCCCGACCAGGTGGCCTCGCTGCGGGCCCAGCTGTCCCAGAGCAAGAACCTGAACGATTTCGTCGACTGGCTGAAGGCCAACGACTACCGCTTCCAGGGCGGGCAGGCCGTGCGCGCGGCCGAGCAGCTGCCGCCGGCCAGCCTGGACGCGGTCTCGCGACTGAGCGACGGCCAGGCGATGGTGGTGCAGGCGCCCAGCGGGGTGCAGGTGCTGATGCTGGCAGGCTCGCGCAGCCAGCCCGTGACCGAGGACCAGGCGCGGCCGGTGATCCAGCAGTTCCTGCTCAACGAACGCCGGCGCAAGCTGGCCGAGGACAAGCTGCAGGCGTTGCGCGCCGCCACCACGATCGCGTATTTCGGCCCGTACGCGCCGCAGGCCGCGGCGCCGGCGGCCTCGGCCTCCGCTGCGGCCAGCGCGCCGCCGAAGTGATCCTGGTCGGGGCCGGCGCCGGGGGCGACGGTCAGGCGCCGGCGGCCGCGCTGCGCGCGAACTCGGCGTAGGCCGCGCGCAGCCCGGTTTCGAGCCCGGTGCGTGCCTGCCAGCCGGCGGCCCGCAGCCGGCTCACGTCCATCAGCTTGCGCGGCGTGCCGTCGGGCTGGCTGCGGTCGTACTCGATCGTGCCGTCGAAACCCACCACGCGCGCGACCAGCGCCGCCAGCTCGGCGATGGTCACGTCCTCGCCCACGCCGATGTTCACCAGCGGCGGCTCGAAGCGGCCGCTCACGCCCTCGTCGCTGCCCAGCAGCGCGGCGTAGCGCGCTTCGGGCAGGTGCATCAGGAAGACGCAGGCGTCGGCCATGTCGTCGCTGTAGAGGAACTCGCGCCGCGGCGTGCCGCTGCCCCACACCGTGACGCTGGGCCGGCCCTGGGCCCTGGCCTCGTGGAACTTGCGCAGCAGCGCCGGGATGACGTGGCTCTGCGTCGGGTGGTAGTTGTCGCCCGGGCCGTAGAGGTTGGTCGGCATGGCGGCGAGGAACTGCGTGCCGTACTGGCGGTTGTAGCTCCAGCACATCTCGATGCCGGCGATCTTGGCCAGCGCGTAGGGCCGGTTGGTGGGCTCCAGCGGGCCGGTGAGCAGGTCTTGCTCGCGCATCGGCTGCGGCGCCAGGCGCGGGTAGATGCAGCTGCTGCCCAGGAACAGCAGCCGCCGCACGCCGGCGCGGTGCGCGGCATCGATGACGCTGGTCTGGATCGCCAGGTTGTCCCGGATGAACTCGGCCGGCCGGCTCTGGTTGGCGACGATGCCGCCCACCTTGGCCGCGGCCAGGAACACGTACTCGGGCCGCTCGGCCTCGAAGAAGGCGCGCGTGGCGCGATCGTCGGCCAGGTCGAGCTCGGCGTGGGTGCGGGTCAGCAGCCGGGTGTGGCCGGCCGCCCGCAGGCGGCGCGTGATGGCGCTGCCCACCAGGCCGCGGTGGCCGGCGACGTAGATGCGGCTGTCGGTCTGCATGCCGGTGCGGCCCTCACTCGTGGTAGTCGTAGGCCTGGAAGCCGGCCAGCTTGACCAGGCTGTCGCGGCGGGCGCTGGTGTAGTCGCTGTCCACCATCTCGTGCACCAGCTGCTCGAACGTGGTCGTGGGCACCCAGCCCAGCCGGGCCTTGGCCTTGGACGGATCGCCCAGCAGCGTCTCGACCTCGGTCGGGCGGAAGTAGCGCGGGTCCACGCGCACGACCACCTCGCCCGGCTTGCACTTGGCGCGCAGCTCGCCGCCCACCTTGGCCACCGAGGCGACGATGCCGCGCTCCTGCGCGCCTTCGCCCTCGAAGGCCAGCGTGATGCCGAGCTCGGCGGCCGCGCGCTGCACGAACTCGCGCACGCTGTGCTGCACCCCGGTGGCGATGACGAAGTCCTCCGGCTGCTCCTGCTGCAGCATCAGCCACTGCATCTGCACGTAGTAGCGCGCGTGGCCCCCGTCGCGCAGCGCGCCCAGGTTGCCCAGGTACAGGCAGTCCTGCAGGCCGAGCGCGATGCGGGCCATGGCGCGCGTGATCTTGCGCGTGACGAAGGTCTCGCCGCGGATCGGGCTCTCGTGGTTGAACAGGATGCCGTTGCAGGCGTACAGGCCATAGGCCTCGCGGTAGTTCACCGTGATCCAGTAGGCGTACAGCTTGGCCACCGCGTAGGGGCTGCGCGGGTAGAAAGGCGTGGTCTCCTTCTGCGGCACTTCCTGCACCAGGCCGTAGAGCTCGCTCGTGCTGGCCTGGTAGAAGCGGGTCTTCTTCGTGAGCCCCAGGATGCGGATCGCCTCCAGCAGGCGCAGCGTGCCGATGCCGTCGGCGTCGGCGGTGTACTCGGGCTGCTCGAACGTCGCAGCCACGTGGCTCATCGCGGCCAGGTAGGCGCCGTCCTGGCCGGTGACGCCGTTGATGACTGCGGCCTCGGGCCTGTCGGTTTGCATCATGAATGCCTACTGGGCAATCCCGTAGGCGCTCGCGCAGTGCGCCTGCAGGCGGCCGAAATATCCGAACAGGACGGGCGCCTCGGTTGCCATCAGCCCGAAGAATTCGGCTAGGCGGTCACCATCGTCTTCGTACTCGTGGTTGACGGCGTTGCGCAATTCCCGAATGAGCTTCCAGTGATCGGCAGAGTCGATCACCTGCAATCGCTCCATGAAGGCGAGTACCGAGCCGAATAGCTCGACGTCCTGTTCTTCTTCGATGGCCACGGCCCGCATGGCTTTGCCAAGGTGCTCCTGGAATTCGCTGAACCGCACCCTGAAGGCGGCCAGGGACTCGTGCTGGTCCGGGCTCAACGCTGCCCAGTCCTGCTTCTGCACGATCGGCTCGACCTGACTCAGCGAATAGGCCAGGTACTCGCGCATGCGCGCCAGATGCTGGAGCTTGTTTCGGATCAGGCTCAGATGGTCTGTCACAGCGGCACCCCACTGCGCTTGGCGATGCTGTAAATCGGCAGGTTGCGATCGGGCTGCTGGACGATGAGATCGACGCGCATGTCCAGGGCGTCGGCCAGTTCGCTGCGGCAGCGCAGCCGGGCGGACAGATCAGGCGCGGTCTCGGGCTCGACGTACAGATCGACATCACCGCCTCGACGGTGGTCATTCACGCGCGAGCCAAAGAGCCAGATGCGTGCATGTTCGCCCATGTAGCGCTGGATTCCCTGCCGGATGGCCCGGGCTTGATCGGGTGTCAGCCGCATGGCGCCTCCCGTCAGCTGCGGCGCAGGAAGTCTTCGTGCGCCATGGCCATGCCCTCGCGCAGTTCCGTGCGGGCCTGCCATTCCAAAACGGCCAGGTGGCGCACGCTGAGCCGCTTGCGCGGCATGTGCGGCATGCGCGGCGTGCCGTCTGGCTTGCGGGTGTCGAAGGCAATGCAGCCGACACCGAAGATGCGGGTACCTGGGTCCATGGATTTGCCGGCCTTGGTCAGGGCTGCGCTCTGGCATTCGCCGCCAGCTCTTCGCGCAGCGACAGGATCTGGCTCTTCAACATCTCGTACTCGCGCTCTTTGCGCAGCAGGAAGGACTGCGTCAGGTCCAGCTTCTGGCGCACCCCCTGCGGCGTCAGCACGTAGAGGTAGCCGAGCTTGCGATCGCTGCGCTTGAAGTTCTTCGCCTTGACCCAGCCTTTGCCGAGCACGGCCTTGAGCAGGTAATGCGCCTTGCCCAGGCTCACCCCCAGCTCGACTGCGAGCTGGCGCTGCGAGTAGTCGGGGTGCCGCTCGAGCAAACGCAGCAAGGCCAGTTGCACGGCATGACCCGGGTCGACGTCGGTGGCAGAGACGGAGACGTCGTTGTTCATGACTTGAACGGAGATTCTACAGGCGGCATGCGTTCGGTCCAGAGCCGCCGCGTACCATCTGCAAGTGTTGCCCGTGCCGGGCTTGCGGCCAGGCGGCGACAGACCGCTGGTCCGCCAGCCACGATGCCGTTGCCGGCCGAAGCCGCCGACGGCCTGACCCTCCAAGACGACGTGAACATGACCACCACCCCACCCGACCCCGCCGCCCAGCTGCGCGCCGGCATCCAGGCCTCCATCGCCACCAAGCAGGCCCTGCTGGCCGACAGCGCGCTGCTGGCGCGCGTGGTCGAGACGGGGGCGCTGATGATCGCGGCCTTCCGGCGCGGCAACCGCGTCATCTTCGCCGGCAACGGCGGCAGCGCGGCCGATGCGCAGCACCTGGCGGCCGAGTTCGTCAGCCGCTTCGAGTTCGACCGCCCGGGCCTGCCTTCGCTGTCGCTGTCCACCGACACCTCGATGCTCACGGCCATCGGCAACGACTACGGCTACGAGCAGCTGTTCCGGCGCCAGCTCGAGGCGCAGGCCCGCAGCGGCGACATCTTCGTGGGCATCACCACCTCGGGCCGCTCCAAGAACATCCTGGCCGCGTTCTCGGCCTGCAAGGCCCTGGGCGTCACCTCGGTGGCGCTGTGCGGCACCGGCGGCGAACTCGAAGGCCAGGCCGACATCGTGCTGCGCATGCCCTCGGCGCACACGCCGCGCATCCAGGAATGCCACGGCCTGGTGGGGCACATGCTGTGCGCGCAGGTGGAGCTGGCGCTGTTCGGGCACCTGGCGCCGGGTGCGGCGCCGGGCTGAGCCTGCGGCGCGCGCGCCGCGTCAGGCGATCTGGCGCGCCGTCAACACCACGCCTTCGACCTGCGCCACCCGGTGCACCGGCTCCAGCCGGGTGCGCGGGTCGATCACGAGCACGTCGATTCTTCGCTCGCCCAGGGTGCGCTGCAGCCGCGCGCTGATCTGGGTGGCGATCCACACCGGGCGATCGACCG
>JAGWLO010000071.1 GCA_028872015.1 Burkholderiales bacterium
CTCGAGCGGCGGCCGCGGCGGTTCGCGCCGCGCCTGCGGCGCCGGCAGGCGGCCGGCGAGCAGCGCGTCGCCGAGCGCGTCGACATCGTCGGCGAGCGCACGCAGCAGCGCCTGCAGCGCCGCCAGCGTGTCGTCGTGCTCGTGGCGGTCCTGCACCGCATCGAGGTCGAGTTCGCAGGCCAGCAGGTGGTCGCGCAGGTCCAGCACCTGCATCAGGATGCCGGCCAGGCGCTGGCGCTGCGGCGTGCGCGGCGATTCGAGCAGGATGTCGCGCGCGGCCTGCAGCTGATCGGCGAGCGCGGCCTGGCGGCGCAGGATCTCGCCCAGCGGCCGCGTCGGCGTCGCCGCCGCGGCCAGGAACTGCGCCGCCTGCGCGCGCATCAGGCCGGCGGCGGCGTAGAGCGTGTCGGCGAGCATCTGCACGCGGTAGCGGGCGTTCAGCAGCAGGTTGGCCGCCGTCGCCCAGAGCAGATAGGCGGCGGCGCCGCCGGCGAAGGCGAGCGTGCTCGACAGCGGCGTGCCCTGGGCGCCGTGCTGCGTCACCGCGAGCGCGAAGACGAGCGCGAACATCGCCGAGACGGCGATCGGCAGGCCGCGCTTGCCCCAGGCGGCGCCGAGGAAGGCGCAGAAGGTGGCCGGCACCAGCAGCAGCCCGAGTGCGAGCGGCGACGCGTGCAGCAGCCGCACGGCGAGGAACAGCGGCACGCCGACGACGAGCGCCGGCAGCAGGTGCCAGAACTTGCCGCGCTTGGGCGCGGCCTGGTCGGGCGGGATGCAGCAGATGATGCCGACCGACGCCGATGCCGACGCCACGGGTCCGAACACGAGGTGCACGGCGCCCGAGATCAGCAGCAGCCCGAGCGCCGCCGCGGCGCCGTTGGCGACGTAGTAGCTCAGCAGCGCGCGCCACAGGGGCCGCGCGCGCGCATCGGTGGGGATCGGGATCTGCATCGGCCGCCGATTCTCGGCCATCGCCGGGCCGCGGAGCCGCGGCGGCGCCGGCCGGGCATGCTTCAGGCCAGGCCGCGCACGGCCTCGATGGCTTCCTCGATGCGGTCGACGGCATGCACCGTCAGCCCCTCGATCGGCTTCTTCGGCGCGTTCGCGCGCGGCACGACGGCGACGCTGAAGCCGAGCTTGGCGGCCTCGCGCAGCCGTTCCTGGCCGCGCGGCGCCGGCCGCACCTCGCCGGCGAGGCCGACCTCGCCGTAGGCGATGAAGCCGCGCGGCAGCGCGCGGCCGCGCAGGCTGCCGTGGATCGCCAGCAGCACCGCGAGGTCGGCCGCCGGCTCGGCGATGCGCACGCCGCCGACGGCGTTGACGAACACGTCCTGGTCCATGCAGGAGACGCCGGCATGGCGGTGCAGCACGGCCAGCAGCATCGCCAGGCGGTCGCGGTCGAGGCCGACCGAGAGCCGACGCGGGCTCGGGCCGCCGCTGTCGACGAGGGCCTGGATCTCGACCAGCAGCGGCCGCGTGCCCTCGAGCGTGACGAGCACGCAGCTGCCGGGCACCGGCTCGCCATGCGTCGAGAGGAAGATCGCGCTCGGGTTGCTGACGCCCTTGAGGCCGCGCTCGGTCATCGCGAAGACGCCGATCTCGTTCACGGCGCCGAATCGGTTCTTGATCGCGCGCACGAGGCGGAAGCTGCTGTGCGTGTCGCCCTCGAAATACAGCACCGTGTCGACGATGTGCTCGAGCACGCGCGGCCCGGCGAGCGCGCCCTCCTTCGTCACATGGCCGACGAGGACGACGGCGCAGCCGCGCGTCTTCGCCAGCCGGGTCAGCTGGGCCGCGCATTCGCGCACCTGGGCCACCGAGCCCGGGGCCGAGGTCAGCTGCTCGGAATAGACGGTCTGGATCGAGTCGATGACGCAGAAGTCGGGCGCCTCGGCCTCGATCGCGGCCACGATCTTCTCGAGCTGGATCTCGGCCAGCACGCGCACCTTCCGGCCCGCGAGGCCGAGCCGGCGCGCGCGCAGCGCGATCTGCGCGCCACTCTCTTCGCCCGTCACGTACAGCACGTTCATCTGCGCCGACAGCGCGTCCACCGCCTGCAGCAGCAGGGTGCTCTTGCCGATGCCCGGGTCGCCCCCGATCAGCACCACCGCGCCTTCGACGATGCCGCCGCCGAGCACGCGGTCGAGCTCGTCCTGGCCGGTGGGCGTGCGCGCGATGTCGGCGGCGGCGATCTCGCTCAGCGTGGCCACCGGCTGGCTGCGCGCCAGGGCCTGGAAGCGGGTGTTGCGCGTGGCCGCGCCGGCGGGCTCGGCCAGGGTCTCTTCGAGCGTGTTCCAGGCCTTGCAGTGCGGGCACTGGCCCAGCCACCTGGCATGCGTGCCGCCGCACTCGCGGCAGGTGTAGACGGTCTTGGCCATGCGCGCATTGTCGGCGCGCGCCTGCCGCGCGCGCTACTCGGTGCCGCCGCTGACGCGGCCGCGCCCGGCCTTGGTCTGGCCGCGCTGCGCCTTGCTCGCCAGCCGGCGCTGGCGCGAGCCGTAGGTGGGCCGGGTGGCCCGGCGTGGCAGCTCGGGTGCGGCCGCCGCGTCCACCAGCGCCTGCAGCCGGGCCAGCGCGTCCGACTGGTTGCGCGGCAGGCTGCGGTGCGTCTGCGCCTTGATCACGACCACGCCCTCGGCGCTGATGCGCTGGTCGGGCAGCGCCAGCAGCCGCGCCTTCACCGCCTCGGGCAGCGACGAGGCGCCGATGTCGAAGCGCAGGTGCGCCGCGCTCGACACCTTGTTCACGTTCTGCCCGCCCGCGCCCTGCGAGCGCACGGCCGTGAACTCGACCTCGGCCGGCACGACGGCGATGCGCGGGTCGGGCATCGCGCCGCCCTCAGCCGACGCTGCGCACCGGCACGCGCGGGGCCAGCGCGCACATCAGCTCGTAGGCCACGGTGCCGGCGGCCTGCGCCACGTCGTCGATCGCCAGCAGGCTGCCTTGCGGCCCGCGGCCCCACAGCGTGACCTCGCTGCCCACGCCGGCGGCGGGCACCGGGCTCAGGTCGACCGCGAGCATGTCCATCGACACCCGGCCCACGGTGCCGGTGCGCACGCCGTCCACCAGCACCGGCGTGTCGTTGCCGGCATGGCGGGGGTAGCCATCGGCATAGCCGCAGGCCACGATGCCGATGCGCTGCGGGGCGCTGGCGCGGTAGGTGCTGCCGTAGCCCACGCTGTCGCCGGGTTGCAGGTCCTGCGTGGCGATCAGCCTGGAGCGCAGCGTCATCGCCGGCTGCAGGCCCCAGTGGCGGCTGTCGTGGGCCGGAAAGTCGGGCGCGCTGCCATAGCACAGGATGCCGGCGCGCGCCCAGTCGCCCGCCACCCCGTGGCGCAGCAAGGCGGCGCTGTTGCCCAGGCTGCGCTCGCCCGGCAGGTCGTGCGTGGCGGCCTCGAAGGCGGCGAGCTGGTGCGCGATGCCCCGCTCGCCGTCGGCATCCGAGAAATGCGTCATGAGCGAGATCTCTTCCACCTGCGGCAGGGCGTGCAGCCGCGCCCAGGCGCTGCGGAACGCGGCCGGCGCGAAGCCCAGGCGGTTCATGCCGCTGTTGAGCTTGAGGAAGACGCGGTGCGGCTGCTGCGTCTTGTGCGCCGCCAGCCAGTCCACCTGCTGCGGCCCGTGGACCACGTGCCACAGGCCCAGGCGCGAGCACAGCTCGAGATCGCGCGGCTCGAAGCAGCCCTCCAGCAGCAGGATGGGGCCGCGCCAGCCCAGCGCGCGCAGCTGCTGCGCCTCGGCCAGGTCGAGCAGCGCAAAGCCGTCGGCGGCGCGCAGCCCCTCGAACGCACGCGCCAGGCCGTGGCCGTAGGCGTTGGCCTTGACCACGGCCCACAGCCGGGTGTCGGGGGCGGCGGCACGGGCCCGCGCCAGGTTGTGGGCCAGGGCGCCGGGGTCGATCAGGGCTTCGATGGGGCGCGGCATGGCGGGGCGTTCGGCGGGGCGATCCAGCCCGGATTGTGGGCGCCCGCAGCCACCGGGGTGACATGGGTCGCATGCTATAAACCGGCGCCCTGAAAACGGAGACAGCGCGCGCGACCTTTCTACTGCGCCGGGTTGCGCGCGAGCCCATGAAAAAAGGTTTCTCGACCGTCATGGCGGCGCAGTTCTTCAGCTCGCTGGCCGACAACGCGCTGCTGGTCGCGGCCATCGAGCTGCTGCGCGCCAGCCATGCCCCGGTCTGGCAGACGCCGGCGCTGGCGCCGCTGTTCGCGCTGTTCTACGTCGTGCTGGCGCCCTTCGTCGGCGCTCTGGCCGACGCGCGACCCAAGGGGCAGGTCATGTTCGCCAGCAACACGATCAAGGTGCTGGGCTGCCTGCTCATGCTCTTCAGCGGCCACCCGCTGCTGGCCTACACCATCGTGGGGCTGGGCGCGGCGGCCTACTCGCCGGCCAAGTACGGCATCCTGACCGAGTTGCTGCCGCCGTCGCAGCTGGTCAAGGGCAACGGCTGGATCGAGGGCCTGACGGTGGGCTCGGTGGTGCTGGGCATCCTGCTCGGCGGCCAGCTCGTGGGTCCGCGCGTGGCCCCGGTGCTGCTGCGCTTCGACTTTCCCTTCGTCGACATCGGCGTCGACACGCCGCCCGAGGCGGCGATCGCGGTCATCATGTTCCTGTACCTGGTGGCGGCGCTGTTCAACCTGCGCATCCCGCGCACCAGCGCGCCGCTGCAGCCGCTGCAAGGCGGCGTGCGCGGCCTGGTGCGCGACTTCGCGCAGTGCAATGCCCGGCTGTGGGACGACAAGCTGGGCCAGATCACGCTGGCCACCACCACGCTGCTGTGGGGCATCTTCGGCAACCTGCGCATCATCGTCTTCGCCTGGGCCGCCGCGGCGCTGGGCTACGGCACCACCCAGGCCTCGAGCCTGGCCGGCGTGGTGATCGTGGGCTCGGTCGCCGGCGCGGTGGCGGCCTCGCTGGTGACGCGGCTGGACCGCGCCGTGGAGGTGATCCCGCTGGGCGTGGTGGTGGGCGTGCTGATCGTCGGCCTGAACCTGATCACGAAGGTCTGGATCGCGGCGCCCTTTCTCGTGCTGCTGGGCGCGCTGTGCGGCTTTCTCATCGTGCCGATGAACGCGCTGCTGCAGCACCGCGGCCACAACCTGATGGGCGCCGGGCGCTCGATCGCGGTGCAGAACTTCAACGAGCAGGCCTGCATCCTGGGCCTGGGCGCGTTCTACGCCGGCATGACGCGCTACGGGCTGTCGGCCTTCACGGCCATCGCCGTGTTCGGTCTGGCGGTGGCCGGCGTGATGCTGCTGATCGGCCGCTGGCACCGGCGCAACCTGGCCGCGCACGGCGACGAGGTGCAGCGGCTGCTGGCCATCGCGCGCATGGATGGCCACTGAGCGCGCCAGGGCGCCGCGCTGGCCGGTGGCGGCGCTGCTGTGCAACGCGCTGGTCTGGGGCGTGTCGTGGTGGCCGTTCCGGCAGCTCGAGCTGCGCGGCCTGCATCCGCTGTGGGCCACGGCCCTGATCTACGCGCTGGCCGCACTGGTCATCGGCGTGCTGCGCCCGGTGGCCTGGCGCACGCTGTGGCGCACGCCGGCGCTGTGGCCGCTGCTGCTGGCCGCCGGCGCCACCAACGCCTGCTTCAACTGGGGCGTGACCGTGGGCGACGTCGTGCGCGTGGTGCTGCTGTTCTACCTCATGCCGCTGTGGTCGGTGCTGCTGGCGCGGCTGCTGCTGGCCGAGCCGATGAAGGCGGCCGCGCTGGCGCGTGCCGGCCTGGCCGTGGCGGGCGCGGCGGTGCTGCTGTGGCCGGCGGGCGGCGGGCTGCCGCTGCCGCGCAATGCGCCCGAGTGGCTGGCCGTGCTGGGCGGCGCGAGCTTTGCGCTCAACAACGTGCTGCTCAGGCGCCTGGCCGCGCAGCCCGGCGAAGCGCGCGCGCTGGCCATGTTCCTGGGCGGCGCCACCGTGGCCGGGGCGCTGGCGGCGGGGCTGAGCCTGCACGGCGCGCTGCCCTGGCCGCCCGCGCCGGCCGCGGGGTGGGTGACGGGCGCGCTGCTGATGGGCGCGGCCTTCCTGGCCAGCAACCTGGCGCTGCAGTTCGGCGCCGCGCGGCTGCCGGCCAGCACCACCGCGGTGGTGATGGTCAGCGAGGTGCTGTTCGCCACCGTCTCGGCCCTGCTGCTCGGCGCCGGGCGCCTGACGCCGGCGCTGCTGGCCGGCGGCGCGCTGATCGTGGCGGCGGCGCTGCTGGCGAGCCGCGGCTAACATCGCCGCACCCTGCTCGAGGAGCCGCCCGATGGCCGCCACCAGCCTCTACGATTTCGACGCCGTGTCCATCGCCGGCGAGCGCGCCGACTTCTCGGCCCAGCGCGGCAAGGTGGTGCTCATCGTCAACACCGCCAGCGCCTGCGGGTTCACGCCGCAGTTCGCCGGGCTCGAGCAGCTGTGGCAGGACTATGCCGGGCGCGGGTTCGTCGTCGTCGGCTTCCCCAGCAACGAATTCGGCGGCCAGGACCCGGGCAGCGACGGCGAGATCGCCTCGTTCTGCCAGCTGAACTACGGCGTGAGCTTTCCGATGATGAGCAAGGTCCGGGTCAACGGCGGCGATGCGCATCCGCTGTGGCGCTGGCTCAAGGGCGAGAAGCCCGGGCTGCTGGGCTCCAAGGCCATCAAGTGGAACTTCACCAAGTTCCTGGTCGGCCGCGACGGCCAGGTGATCAAGCGCTACGCGCCCACCGATGCGCCGGCCTCGCTGCGCCGGGACATCGAGCAGGCGCTGGCGTCGTGACGGCGATGTTCGGCCATCTCGAGCCCTACGCGGGCGACCCGATCCTGAGCCTGAACGAGGCCTTCCAGCGCGACCCGCGCGTCGACAAGGTGAACCTGTCGATCGGCATCTATTTCGACGACGCCGGACGCATTCCGGTGCTGGCCAGCGTGCGCCGGGCCGAGGCGCAGATGCAGGCCGAGTCGGGCCCCAAGCCCTACCTGCCGATCGAGGGCGCCGCCGACATGCGCAGCGCCGTGCAGCGCCTGCTGTTCGGGCCCGACCACCCGGCGCTGCACGCCGGCCGGGTGGCCACGCTGCAGACCGTGGGCTCCAGCGGTGGGTTGAAGGTGGGGGCCGACTTCATCAAGCGCTGGCTGCCCGACAGCCAGGTCTGGGTGAGCGACCCGACCTGGGACAACCACCGCGCCATGTTCGAGGGTGCAGGCGTGGCCGTGAACCGCTACCCCTACTACGACGCCGCCACCGGCGGTCTGGCCTTCGACGCCATGCTCGCCAGCCTGGCCGAGCTGCCGCCGCGCAGCGTGGTGCTGCTGCACGCCTGCTGCCACAACCCGACCGGGGTCGACCTCGACGCGGCGCAGTGGCGCGCGCTGATCCCGGTGCTGCGCGAACGCGCCTTGCTGCCCTACCTCGACCTCGCCTACCAGGGCTATGGCGACGGCATCGAGCAGGATGCGTACGCGGTGCGCGAGCTGGCCGCGGCCGGCCTGACCTTCTTCGTCGCCAACTCGTTTTCCAAGAGCATGAGCGTCTACGGCGAGCGCGCCGGGGCGCTGAGCGTGGTCTGCGCCGACGCGGCCGAGGCCGAGCTGGTGCTGGGCCAGCTGAAGGCCACCGTGCGACGCAACTACTCGAGCCCGGCGATCCATGCCGCCGGCATCGTGGCCCGGGTGCTGGACGACCCGGCGCTGCGCGCCGCCTGGGAAGCTGATGTGAGCGCCATGCGCGAGCGCATCGCGGCGATGCGGCGCCGCCTGCACGCCGTGCTGTCGGCCCAGCGGCCGGGCCGCGATTTCAGCTACTTCCTGACCCAGCGCGGCATGTTCAGCTACACCGGCCTGAGCGCGCAGCAGGTGGACCGGCTGCGCGAGGAGTTCGGCGTCTACCTCGTGCGCTCGGGGCGCATGTGCGTAGCGGGGCTGAACAGCGGCAACGTCGAGCGCACCGCGGCGGCCTTCGCGGCCGTGGTCTGAGCGCCCGGTTCAGCCGCCGGCGGCGGCTTGCACCTGCTGGCGCAACCAGCGGTGCGCGGGCGCGGCGTCGTGCCGCAGGTGCCACAGCATCTCCACGCTGACGGGCCCCAGCGCCAGCGGCAGTTCACGGATCGCCAGGGCGTCGGCGTAGCCGGTGGCCCGCACGAAGCTCTCGGGCAGCACCGTCAGCAGGTCGGACTGCGTGACCACGCGCCCGGCGGTGAAGAACTGGTTCACCGTCAGCACGATGCGGCGCTGGCGGCCGAGCGCGGCCAGCGCCTGGTCGGTGTAGCCGTGCGGCCGGCCCGAGAAGCTCACCAGCAGGTGGCCGGCGGCGCAGTAGGCGTCCAGGGTCAGCGGCGGCCCGGCCAGCGGATGGCCCTTGCGCATGACGCAGACGTAGCGCGTCTCGTACAGGCGGGCATGGCGCAGCAGGCTGTCGTCGCCCTGGGCCAGGATGGCCGTGACGGCCTCGGGGAAGAAGCCCACCGCCAGGTCGACGTCATCGCCCTCCAGCAGCAGGCGCGGGTCGCGCGTGGTCAGCGGCACCAGGCGCAGGTTGACCTGGGCCCGGCTGGCCTCGATGCCCCGCACCAGCCCCGGCGCCAGCAGTGCCGCGGTGGCGTCGGCCATCGCCAGCCGCAACTGCACGGCGTCGCGCCGGGGATCGAAGTCGTCCGGCGCCAGCGCCTGGCGCAGCCCCGCCAGCGCCTGCCGAACCTGCGGCCACAGCTGCTCGGCCTGCGGCGTGGCGCGCATGCCATGCGCCGTGCGCACGAACAGCTCCTGCCCCAGCGCCTGGCGCAGCCGGCGCAGCGCATGGCTGACCGCGGGCTGCGTCATCGACAGCGCCGCCGCCGCGCGGGTGAGGCTGCCCTCGGCCATCACGGCGTCGAGCACGCGCAGCAGGTTCAGGTCGAGGGTGCGGAAATTCAGAGCCATCCGAACCGGCAAAGTGAATGAAATTCATATCTTACATGCGCAATATTCACTTGCAGCTCATTAGTAGTAACCCCAATATATGAGCCATCGCCGCGCTCGCCGCGGCCGCTGTGAAGGAACCGTTATGAGACACCCTGTGTCAACCCCCCGCCGTTGGAAGCAGCGTTTGAGCGGCGCGATGCAGCGCTGGATCGTAGGGTTTGCGGTCGGTCCAGGCACGCCAGATGATGCGTACCCAAGCGCGGGAGAGGATGCGAATGGCGTGCGGGTGATCGCAACCGCGGCCGCGGGCCTTTGCATAGATGGTGGCGGCCCAGGCGTTGGCGTGGCGCGAGTTGTCGGCCAGACAGGTCAGCGCGGCACGCAGCCGGTGGTTGCAGGCCCAACGGAACCTCACAGCCTTGGTCTTGCCCGAAGCGTAGGTGACCGGTGCGACGCCGGCCTCAGCAGCCAAATGCTCGTCGCTGTCGAAGCGCTCGCGCACGCTGCCCAGCTCGGCCAGGATTTGCGCCGCGCAGATGCGTCCGGCGCGCGGGAAGCTCATCAGGATGCGACCGTCGTCGATGGAGCCGACGTGGTGCTCGATGCGGCTGGACAGCAGCCGGATCTGTTCGACCAGGCGGGCCAGCGTGCGCGCCAAGCTGAGCGCCAACTCGCCCTTGGCCTCCATCTCCAGCTCACCGAGTGCGACCGCCGGTGCCTGGTGCAAGCGATCCAGCAATTCCTGGGCGCTGCGCCGACCGCTGTAGGCGTGCTGGGCACAGAAGGCGGCCATGCGCTTAGGGCCAAGTCGAGTGGCGGACTCGGGTGTGGGGTAACGCTGGATGAAGTCCAGGCCGATGGGCGAGTCCACGTCAGCGAAGACCTCCGCGGCGCCGGGCCAGAAGGACTGCAGCAGGCTGCGCAGCTGGTTGGCCAACTGCACGCGGGTACTCACGAGGTCGTCGCGCCCGCGCACCAGGGCGCGCAGCGCCCGGATGTCGTCGCTCTGCGGGGCCAACGGCTTGAAGCGATGGCCGTCGGTGCGCAGCAAGTCGGCCAGCAGATAGGCGTCAGTTGCGTCGCTCTTGCCGCCGTGACTGCGATAGCGCGGGCGGGTGGCCTTGACCACGTTGGGGTGGATCGGCAGGACTGTGAAGCCGGCTTCCAGCAACGCATCGACGATCAAGCCCGATGGGCGCTCAATGGCCACAGCCGCAATAGCTGCGCTGCGCAGGCGGCGGCACAGCTCAGTCAGGCCTGCGGCATCGTGCTTGATCTCGAACTGCAAGTGCACGCTGCCGTGCTCGTCGATGACGCAAACGGCATGGGTTTGGCTGGCCCAGTCCAGCCCGGCAAAGAATGTGCTCATGGACAGACTCCTGCAAGTTGCGGTATGACTTGCCGTGTCGGAAGGCCCGGCGGGACGCTCACTGATCGGCGCTCCTGGCTGCACACCTTGGCGCTACACCCTGTAGCCCGTCTGGGTCTTCCGGCACCCCGAGGGCTGCGGGTCTCATACGGGCCGTCCGTCGGCCAGCAACGTGGGCAGTCACCCCGGGGGCACGGAAGTCGGAACGAAACATCGGCGCAACGAGTGCGTCGAGTCAAGGCGGTGGCACGCCAACACCAGCGCGCTGAACACGGGTTGCCCACCGCGGCGGTCGGTCGGTTCGTCGCATGCGCCGACCGCCCGCCGCCGTGGACAACCCTGCACCGCGACATGCCCGCGCCCCTCAACAGCCAGAAGGTAGTCCAGTGAGCACCACCACCGTCCTGTCGCCCGCCAAGTCGGGCGCCCCCCGCGCCCTGCGTCAGTTGTTGGCCGTCGCGAACCGCCTGATGGGCACCCTGGCCGTGGCCGGCGATGCGCGTGCCAGCCAGCGCCTGTATGCCGAGCGCATCAAGGAGGCGGCGGCCGTGCGCGACTATGCGCAGCGCTACGCCCGCCACGACCCGCGCTTTGCCGCCGACCTGATGGCCGCCGCCGACCGGCACGAGCGCGCCGAGTAAGCGCCCGCTCAGACTTCAGGCCGCCAACAGCCGGCCCGGCGCCTGCTCGGCGCCGGGCCGCTCGCCGACGCCGAGCAGACCGTACAGGTCGCGCGGATCGGCCAGCGCCGGGATCAGATCGACCCGCGCGCCCAGCTGCAGCCCGCGTGCCAGCTCGGCCACCAGGCTCAGCGCCGAGAAATCCTCGAGTGCGAAGCCGACGGAGTCGAACACGGTCACTTCGTCGGCACTGCGCCGCCCGTCCGCCGTCCCCGTGAGCACCCGCCACAGCTCGGTGACCGGGAAGTCGGCCGGCATCTGCTGCACGTCGCCCTCGATGCGGCTCTGCGGCTCGTACTCGACGAACACGCGCGCGCCGGCCAGCACGCCCGGCGCCAGCTCGGTCTTGCCCGGGCAGTCGCCGCCGACGGCGTTGAGGTGCATGCCGGGCTCGATCATCCCGGGCGTGACGATGGTGGCGCGGCGCTTGTCCGCGGTCACGGTGGTCACGATGTCGGCGCCGCGCACCGCATCGGCCACGCTGCTGGCCACCCGCAACTTCAGCCCGGCAACACCGGCCAGATTGCGCTGCAGCTTGCGGGTGGCCGCCGGGTCGACATCGAATAGCGCCAGGCGGTCGATGCCCAGCCCGTGGTGGAAGGCCAGGGCCTGGAACTCGCTCTGCGCGCCGTTGCCGATGAGCGCCATCGAGCGCGCGCCGGGCCGGGCCAGCGCGCGTGCGGCCATCACCGACGTGGCCGCCGTGCGCATCGCCGTGGTGAGCGTGAGCTCGCTCAGCACCTCGGGCCGCCCCGTGGCCACATCCGCCAGCACGCCGAAGGCCATCACCGTGGGCAGGCCCAGCCGGTGGTTGCCGGGGTGCCCGTTCACGTACTTGAAGGCATAGCGGTGCGCGTCGGCCACGGGCATCAGCTCGATCACGCCGGCCCCCGAATGGCTGGCCACCCGGGCCACCTTGTCGAACTCGCCCCAGCGCCGGAAGTCGGCCGTGATCGCGGCTTCCAGGCGCTGCAGCAGGGCGGGCAGGCCGTGGGCGGCCACGATGCCGGCGATGTCGCGGGGAGTGATGAGCGTGGTCATGGCAGGCGGGTCTTGAAGGGACCGGGCCATTCTTTCCGGAGGCTCGGGCAACGAGAAGCGCCAGAATTGCCGTTGATTCGACAGACTTCTGACGATATGACAGGCATCGGTGCCAAAATGCAGTGTGGACTCGACCGATCTGCAGCTCGTCGCGCTGCTGCGCCAGGACGCCCGCGCCAGCATCGCGGCCCTGGCGCACAAGCTCGGCGTCTCGCGCGGCACGGTGGGCAACCGGATCCGCCGGCTCGAGGATGCCGGCGTCATCGTCGGCTACACGGTGCAGCTGCGCCCCGACACCGAGCCCGACCGCATCAGCGCCTGGATGAGCATCACGGTCGAAGGCAACCAGACGCGCGCCGTCGTCGCCACCCTGCTCGGCGAGCCCGGCGTGGCGGCCCTGCACGACACCAACGGCCGCTGGGATCTGCTGGCCGAGCTGCGCGCGGCCAACCTGGGCGAGCTGGCCACCGTGCTCGAAAGGGTGCGCCTGATCAAGGGCATTGCCGGCACCGAGACCAGCATCCACCTGCAGACCTACAAACTCGGCTGACACGCAACGCCGACCGCCACCCCACAAGGCCCCGCCATGCACATCGACTTCGTCTCCGACATCGCCTGCCCCTGGTGCGCCGTGGGCCTGAATGCCCTCGAGCAGGCGCTGGCGCGCATCGGCGACGCGTTCCCGGTGGAGCTGCAGTTCCAGCCCTTCGAGCTGAACCCCGGCATGGCCGCCGAAGGTGCCGACGCGGCCGAGTACCTGCGCAGCAAGTACGGCCTGAGCGACGCCCAGCTGGCGCAGAACCGCGCCACCATCCGCGAGCGCGGCGCGGCCGTGGGCTTTGCCTTCGGCGACCGCCTGCGCGTGTGGAACACCTTCGATGCCCACCGCCTGCTGCACTGGGCCGGCCTGCAGGGCCGGCAACGCGAACTCAAGCACGCCCTGCTGCGCGCGTACCACGGCGAAGGCCGCAACCCGGGCGCCGAAGACGTGCTGAGCGAGCTGGCCGCTTCGGCCGGCCTGGACCCGGCCGAGGCCCGGGCGGTGCTGGCCAGCGGCCGCTACGCCGACGAGGTGCGCCAGGCCGAGCAGTTCTGGCAGCAAGCCGGCATCCACTCGGTGCCGGCCATCGTCATCGACCGCAAGCACCTCATCTCGGGCGGCCAGCCGCCCGAGGTGTTCGAGGCGGCGCTGCGGCGCATCGCGGCGGCCTCGGCGGCGGATTGACCGGCGGGGCCGCCGCCCGGCTCACGCCGGCGGGACCGGCATGCCGGGCGCCGAGGCCGGCGCCAGGCGCAGCCAGCGCACCGACAGCACCGGCAGCACCAGCAGGTTGAGCACGGTCGAGGTGAGCAGGCCCCCCAGGATCACGGCCGCCATCGGACCTTCGATCTCGTTGCCCGGTGCGCCGGCGGTCAGCGCCAGCGGCAGCAGGCCGAGCGCCGTCACCAGTGCCGTCATCAGGATCGGCACCAGCCGCTCGGCCGCGGCGCGCTCGGCGGTGGCCAGGTTCCAGGGCAGGCCCTCGGTCTCCACCAGGTGCCGGCAATGCGACACCAGCATGATCGAGTTGCGCACGCTGATGCCGAACAGCGTGACGAAGCCGACCAGCCCGCCCAGGCTCAGCGTGCCGCCCATCAGCAGCGCCACCCCCACCCCGCCGACCAGCGCGAACGGCAGGTTCACCAGCACCAGCGTCACCGAGCGCAGGCTGCGCAAGGCGAGATACAGCAGCAGGATCACCCCGGCCAGCGCCATGGCGCCGTGCGCCAGCAGCTGCCGGGTGGCCGCCGCCTGCGCCGCCGCGTCGCCGCCGAACACGGCGTAGGTGCCGGGCGGCCAGGCGATGTCGTGCGCCAGCGCCTGCTGCGCCCGCTGCGTGTAGGCCGCCGCGTTGGCGCCGCGCAGGTTGACGGTGATCACCTGCACGCGCTGGCCGTCCTCGTGCAACACCATCACGCGGCCCTGGCTCATCGTCAGGTCGGCCAGCGCCGACAGCGGCCACTGGCGCCCGTCGGGCGCGCTGATCGGCAGCGCGCCCACGCCCGCCGGGTCCTGCCGCAGCGCCGGCGGCAGGATCACCTCGACATCGAACACGCGGTTGCCGTCCAGCACCTGCCCCACGCGCGTGCCGGCGTAGGCGGCCTGCAGCGTCTGCAGCACGTCGGCCGGCGCGATGCCGGCGCGCGACAAGGCCCCCTGGCGCAGCCGGATCGACAGCTGCGGCTCGCCCGGCGCCGCCTGCAGCTGCACGTTCGAGGCCCCCGGCAGCCGCGCCAGCACCGTGGCCGACTGCTGCGCCAGGCGGT
Organism: Burkholderiales bacterium; assembly: GCA_028872015.1. Classification (GTDB taxonomy): domain Bacteria; phylum Pseudomonadota; class Gammaproteobacteria; order Burkholderiales; family Burkholderiaceae_C; genus Rubrivivax. The sequence continues at coordinate 14,257 of JAGWLO010000071.1, forward strand.
CGATCTGGTCGAGCCGGCTGCCGTAGATCTTCACCACCACGGGCGCGGTGTAGCCCGACAGCGTCTCCTGGATGCGCTCGCTGAGGAAGGTGTTGACCGAGAAGGCGGCGCCGGCAAACGGCGCGACCGCCTGCTGGATGCCCTGCAGCGCGCGCTGCTGGCCCGGGCCCGACAGCGGCTTCAGGTCGACCTCGAACTCGTTGCCGAAGATCGGCGACGGGTCCACGGCGCGTGCGCTGCGGCCGGTGCGCTGCGCCACCGAGCGCACGCCCGGCACCGCCAGCAGGGCGCGGCTGACGCGCACGCCCAGGTCCTGCGAAGCCTGCAGCGAAGCACCCGGCGCCAGTCGCATGTGCACGATGTAGTGGCCTTCGCGCAGCTGGGGCAGGAAGCTGCCCCGCAAGAACGGCAGCACCGCCAGCGCGGCCAGGCACAGCACGGCCACCCCGGCGGGCAGCGCGCGCGGATGCCGCGCCACGCGTGCCAGCAGGCCGGCGTAGTGCTGCTTGATGCGCCGCTGCAGCGCCGGCTCGGGCGTGCTGTCGGTGCCGCGCAGCAGCGCCAGGGCCAGCGCCGGCGTCACCGTCAGCGCCACCCCCAGCGAGGCCATGATGGCGGCGATGTAGGCCATGCCCAGGGGCGCGAACAGGCTGCCCGCCACGCCCGACAGCGTCACCACCGGCACGAACACCAGCGCCACGATGAAGGTGGCGTAGATCACTGCGCCGCGCACTTCCAGCGAAGCCGCCAGCACCACGTCGGCGGCGCGCAGCGGCATCGCGGCCAGCCGGTTCAGGCGCAGCCGGCGCACGATGTTCTCGACGTCGATGATGGCGTCGTCCACCACCTCGCCGATGGCGATCGCCAGGCCGCCCAGGGTCATCGTGTTCAGCCCGAGCCCGAAGTGCTCCAGCACCACCACCGCCGCCAGCAGCGACAGCGGAATCGCCACCGCCGAGATGAGCGCCGCGCGCGCGTTGCGCAGGAACAGGAACAGCACCGCCAGCACCAGCGCCGCGCCGATCAGCAGCGCATCGCGCAGGTGGCTGACCGCCGCGTCGATGAAGTTGGCCGGCCGGAACAGCGCCGGGTAGAGCCTGACCTGCTGTGCCGCAAGCGCCGGCTGCAGCGCCTGCAGCCGCGCATCCAGCGCCTGCGTCAGGCGCACGGTGTCGGTGCCGTACTGCTCGGCGATCACCAGCATCACGCCGGGCTGGCCCATGATCGACGCCGCCCCGGCCGCCGGCGCGGCGGCGTTGGTCACCGTGGCCACGTCGCCCAGCCGCAGCACGGCGCCGGCATGTGCCTGCAGCACCACCTCGGCCAGCTGCGCCGGTGTCGTGGCCAGGCCGGTGGGCGCCAGCACGATGCGCTGGCTGTCGTTCTCGACGAAGCCGCCGCCCGCCTGCCCCGTGGCCCGCCCCGCCGCCGCCAGCACCTGCTGCATCGACAGCCCGTAGCGCGCCAGCGCCGCCGGGTGCACCTGGATCTGCAGCTGCCGCAGGCCGCCGCCGTAGACCGTGACGTCCGAGACCCCCGGCACCGCCAGCAGCTGCGGCTTCAGCGTCCAGTCGGCCAGCGTGCGCAGCTGCAGCGCGTCGAGGTGGGGCGAGGTCAGGCCCACCGTGAGCGCGATGCCCGACGACGACGACAAGGGCAGCAGCACCGGCGCGCGCGCCGCCGTGGGCAAGGTGCTGGCCACCCGCTGCAGCCGCTCGCCCACCGTCTGGCGCACGCGCTGCAGGCTGCTGCCGCTGCCGAACGTGAGGGTGATCATCGACAGGCCCTGCAGCGACTTCGAGCGCATGCTGGTCAGCCCGCCGGCGCCGGCCAGCGCGTTCTCCAGCGGCTGCGTCACCAGCGTCTCGACCTGGCCCGCCGCGAAGCCCGGCACCTCGGTCTGCACGATCGCCTGCGGCGGCGCGAACTCGGGAAACACATCGAGCCGCGCGCGGCCCAGCGCCAGCACGCCATAGGCCGTGGCCACCACCGCCAGCGCGATCATCACGCCACGCAGGCGAACGGCGAAACCGACGATGGCGTTCAGCATGGGTACAGACGTCTATGAGCCAGCTTGCTGGCGGCCAAGGGGAAGGCCCATCGACTCGCGGCGCCGCCGCGTGAGGGAGGCGCAGCCGCGACCGCAACCACCCCTTCAGTCCCCATCCCCATCCCCGGCCGGCGGTTTGGCCCCCGGCGGCGGCAGCAGCTCCTGCGAGATCAGCAGCTCGCCGCCGCGCACCACCACGCGCTCGCCGGCGCGCCAGCCGCTGGGCTCGAACCAGCCGCCGGCGTGGCGCGACCCCAGGCTCAAGGGCCGCCGCGCGTACTGGCCGGCAGCGGTCTCGACATAGGCCCAGGGCTGGCCGGCGTACCAGATCACCGCGGCCGCCGGCACCGTCACACCGGTCTGCACGGCACCGCCCAGCGGTACCGTGGCGTCCAGGCGCTGGTCGATGCGCAGGCCCGCGCCGTCGCCGCGGGCGAGGTCGGCGCGATAGAAGTAGGTGGCGCCCTGCACCACCGCATCGGCGCGCGGCGACGGGCCGATCAGGTGCGCCGGCAGCGGGCCGGCCGCGGGCATGGACAACGTGATCGTGGTGCCGGGCGGCGTCGACGATGCCGACCGCGGCCCCGCCGGCAACACCACCGCCAGCAGCGCGCTGCGGCCTTGCACGTAGGCGTCCAGCGCCTGCGGCCCGCGCGCGGCCAGCGCGGCCAGCGCCGGGCCCCACTGGGCGCGCGCGCCGCTGCGCGCCGCCTGTGCCTGCGCCTGGGCGATGCGCTGCTGCGCCTGCGTCTGCGCCGCCAGCGCCGCGGCCGCCTGCACCTGCTGCAGCGATGCGTTCTCGCCGTCGCGGTACAGCGCGGCGGTGCGCGCGGCTTCCAGGCGCGCGGCATCGTCCGCGGCGGTGGCGGCGGCCACCTGGGCCTGCGCTGCCAGCAGCTGCGCGGCCAGCGCCAGCAGCGGCTGCGGGTCGAGCACGGTGGCCGTGGCCTGGGTCTGGGCCGTCTGGCGCGTGGCCTGCAGCACGGCGGTGGCGATGCCGCTGGCGTCGACGCTGGCGGCGGGCAGGGTCACGCCGCCGTGGCTGTCGGTGGCGGCGTGCAGCGGCGCGGCAGCCAGGGCCAGGGCCAGGGCCGATGCGCAGGCACCGGCGAGCCGGCTGCGGCGCCGGTCGGGTTCAAAGTCCATGGACAGCCTCGGTCGGTGCGGGGGATACGGGCGCGATGGCGGCGTCGGCCGGGGACGCGTCCGTACCGGACGCCAGCGCGGACGTCAGCGCGGACGCCGGCCACAGCGGTCGCTGCAGCACGTCTTCCAGCCGGCCCAGGGCCTGCAGCGCGGCGGCCCGTGCATCCACACTGGCCAGCGCGGCCTGCGCGGCCGCCACCTCGGCCAGGGTCTGCCGGCCGCGGTCGGCCTGGCCGGCCCGACGCTGCACGGCGGCCCGCGCGGCACCCTGGCGCGCGACTTCCGCCACGTCCTGCAGGCGCTGCCAGGCGTCGTAGCGCTGGGCGTAGTCGGCACGTGCCGCATCCAGGGCGTTCAGGATCTCGGCCTGCCGCGCCTGCACCGCGGCCACGGCCTCGTCGCGCGCCGCCGCCGCGGCGCGGATGCCGGCGCCGGCGCCATGGAACAGCGGCAGCTCGGCATCGACACCGAAGGCGAACTTGCGCAGGCCGCGGTCGTACACATAGCCCGGCGCCACGGCCAGCGCCGGGGTGTGCAGGCCGTCCGCCAGCCGCAGCTGCGCAGTCCGGGCACGCACTTGCGCCAGCAGGGCGGCCAGGTCGAGCCGGTTCCAGGCCGCGTCCTGCGCCAGCGCCGCCGCGGGCAGCGCGGCCGGCGCCGGCGGCGACGCCAGCTGTGGCCACGCCAGGGGCAGCTCGCGCAGCGCCGACCAGGGCACG
>JAGWLO010000010.1 GCA_028872015.1 Burkholderiales bacterium
AGCGCGTGGACACGCCGCTCATGCCTTCGTCGACGCCGGCGTAGTCGCGGTACTCCTGGTAGCTCGTGGCGCGCGGGTCGGTGTCCTTCAGGTTCTCGCCGTCGTAGACCAGCATCTTGCTGTACAGGCTGCTGTTCTCGGGCTCCTTCAGGCGCGTGAGGATGGCGAACTGGCTCATCATCTTCAGCGTGCCCGGCGCGCAGGTGGCCTTGGCCAGCGAGCTGTTCTTCAGCAGCTTCTCGTAGATGTGCACCTCCTCGCTGACGCGCAGGCAGTAGGGCACCTTGACGATGTAGATGCGGTCGAGAAAGGCCTCGTTGTTCTTGTTGTTGCGGAAGGCCTTCCACTCGCTTTCGTTGCTATGGGCCAGCACCACGCCGTCGAACGGGATCGCGCCGAAGCCCTCGGTGCCCTTGAAGTTGCCCTCCTGGGTGGCCGTCAGCAGCGGGTGCAGCACCTTGATCGGCGCCTTGAACATCTCGACGAATTCGAGCAGGCCCTGGTTGGCCAGGCACAGGCCGCCGCTGTAGCTATAGGCGTCGGGGTCGTCCTGGCTGTAGGTCTCGAGCTTGCGGATGTCGACCTTGCCCACGAGGCTGCTGATGTCCTGGTTGTTCTCGTCGCCGGGTTCGGTCTTGCTGATGCCCACCTGCTTGAGGATGCTGGGGTGGCGCTTGACGACCTTGAACTTGCGGATGTCGCCGCCGAACTCTTCCAGCCGCTTCACCGCCCACGGCGACAGGATGCGGTTGAGGTACCGGCGCGGGATGCCGTATTCGCTCTCCAGGATGGTGCCGTCCTCGACGGCGTCGAACAGGCCCAGTGGCGACTCGTTCACCGGCGAGCCCTTGATGGCGTAGAAGGGCACCTCCTGCATCAGCTGCTTCAGGCGCTCGGCGATGCTGCTCTTGCCGCCGCCCACCGGGCCGAGCAGGTAGAGGATCTGCTTCTTCTCTTCGAGGCCCTGCGCGGCGTGGCGGAAGTAGCTCACCACCTGCTCGATCGAGTCCTCCATGCCGTAGAACTCGGCGAAGGCGGGGTAGACCTTGATGATCTTGTTGGCGAACAGGCGCGACAGGCGCGGGTCGTTGCGCGTGTCCACCGGGGTCGGCTCGCCGATGGCGCGCAGCATGCGTTCGGCGGCGGTGGCGTAGGCCAGCGGGTTGCGCTTGCACTCGGCCAGGTAGTCTTCGAGCGAGAGTTCTTCTTCGCGCGTGCGCTCGTAGCGTGCGGCAAAGTGGCTGATCACATCCATGCGGGCCTCCGGTGTCCAGCGCACGATGGGGAGGCCAACCCTGCCCCGCCGTGCGTCTGGGAAGTTCTGATGGAGTCCCGGCTGTACGGACCCAGGCTCCATCAGAGCTTTCCTGCCTACCGGTGCCCACCTCGTTGCAGGCGCACCCCGATCATCGCGGCCTGTGCCGACTCAGCATGGTTCAGCCCGCTTTCGACCATGGCCCGATGAAGGCATCGAACACCGGCCATCTCTGACCGGACCCGCGCAATCATGCGCCATCCCACGGGCACCGCAAGACGCATGCCCTGACGTTGCCGCAGGCGCGTGGACTCGTGCCGGCCCTGCGCGGATCAACGGCTTGGGCGCCGACGCGGCTGACAGGCCCGCTGCGCACCGGGATGGAGCGGCATCGCGCCGCGATGGTTCCAGCCTTGCCGGTTCAGGCGGCGCTGACGCCCAGGCGCTCGAGCAGCGCGTCGAGCTCGTCGAGCGAGCCGAAGGCGATGGCGATCTCGCCGCGGCGCCCGCGCAGGCGGATGTCGACGCGCGCGGCCAGGCGGTCGGCCAGGCGCTCTTCGAGCCGCGCCGTGTCGCCGGGCTTGGGCGCGCCTGCCGGCTTGCTGCCGGCGTGATCGGGCGCGCCGCTGCCGACCCGGGCGGCCAGGCGCTCGGCCTCCCGCACGCTCAGCTTGCGCGCGCTGATCTGTTGTGCGGCCATCACCTGCTCGGCGGCGCCCAGGCTCAGCAAGGCGCGCGCATGGCCCATGTCGAGATCGCCGGCCATCAGCATCTGCTGCACCGGCTCGGCCAGGTTGAGCAGGCGCAGCAGGTTGGTGGCGGCGCTGCGCGAGCGGCCCACGGCCTGCGCTGCCTGCTCGTGCGTGAGCTTGAAGTCGGCCACCAGGCGCTGCAGGCCCTGCGCTTCTTCGAGCGGGTTGAGGTCTTCGCGCTGGATGTTCTCGATCAGCGCCATCACCGCGGCGGCCTCGTCGGCCACCGGCTTGACGAGCACCGGCACTTCGGCCAGGCCCGCCAGGCGGGCGGCGCGCACGCGGCGCTCGCCGGCGATGATCTCGTAGTCGCCATCCACCAGCGGCCGCACGAGCACCGGCTGCATCACGCCCTGGCTGCGGATGCTCTCGGCCAGCTCGTACAGCGAGCCTTCGTCCATGCGCGTGCGCGGCTGGTACTTGCCGGGGCGCAGCCGGTCCAGTGCCAGCGTCGAGGGTTGCCCCGCAGCGGCGGCATCGCTCACCGTCGGGCCCAGCAAGGCCTCCAGGCCCAGACCCAGGCCCTTGGGTTTTTTGGTCACCATCGGTCCATTGTCTCCGAGCGGTGCGGCGCTTCAGCCGCCGCCCGCTCGGGCACGCCGTCGGCGCTGTGCGGCCGGGTACAGCACCTCGCGCTCGAAGTAGCGTCGCAGGCGCTGCACGCGCAGGTCATCGCGGCCGGGCATGGTGGCCAGCACCCGCACCACGGCGTCCACGCGCAGCATCAGCACGCCGTGCTCGGTGCGGCGCCAGCAGCCGCTGTGCCGCGCCGCCAGCACGCTGTCTGGCTCGACGCGGCCCAGCACCCGCTGCAGGCCCTCACCCGCGACCCAGACCAGGCGGCCGTCGTCCTCGATCTGCAGCGGCACGCCGCCGAAGCTGTGAAACCGCCCTTGCTCCGGCGCCCAGAAGCGGCCACGCACCCACAACGTCATGCTGTCGAGCAGGCGCACGCCCAGCCATGGCAAGGCCCAGGCGATGAGGGCAAAGGTGCCGGCCACGAGCAGCAGCAGTGGCAGGCCCACGCCCAGCCACTGCAGCACGCCCAGCAGGGCCGCCAGCAGGGCGGCCAGGCGCAGGGCGCGCAGGGCCGGACCCTTCATGCCGGGCGGCCGGGCGTGGCCTTGCGTCGGGGCGCTGGCGCATTCCCGTATCCTCGAAGCTTCGATGGCAGGGGGCGCATGGCCCCGCAGCCCGGCCGGAGCACCCCGCGATGATCAGCGTCTTTGTCGATGGCCAGGAAGGCACCACGGGCCTGCAAATCCACGAGCTGCTTGCGCGCCGGCACGACATCGAGTTGCTGCGCATCGCGCCCGAGCGCCGCAAGGACGCGGCCGAGCGGGCGCGGCTGCTGAATGCCGCCGACGTGGCCTTCCTGTGCCTGCCTGATGCGGCCGCGCGCGAGGCGGCGACATGGGTGACGAATCCGCGCACCTGCCTGATCGACGCCAGCACGGCGCACCGCACCGACCCGGCCTGGGTGTTCGGTTTGCCCGAGCTGGCACCGCCGCAGCGGGCGGCGATCCGCAGTGCCAAGCGCATCGCGAACCCGGGCTGCCATGCCAGCGCCTTCATCCTGCTGCTGCGGCCGCTCGTCGACGCAGGCCTGGTGCTGCCCGGGCAGATGGTGTCGGCGACGTCGATCACGGGCTACTCGGGCGGTGGCAAGAAGATGATCGAGCAGTACCAGCAGGGCGGCGACCCGGCCTTGGCCGCGCCCCGGCCCTACGCGCTGGCGCTGGCGCACAAGCACCTGCCGGAGATGGCCGCGCACACGGGCCTGCGGTCGCCGCCCATCTTCATGCCGATGGTGGCCAACTTCTACAAGGGCCTGGCGGTGAGCGTGCCGCTGGCGACCCAGGCCCTGGGTTGCACGGCCGAGGCGATACAGGCCGTCTACGAGCGGCGCTATGCGGGCGAGCGCTTCGTGCGGGTGATGCCGCTGCGCGATCCGGCAGTGATGGAGACGGGCTACTTCGACGTCCAGGGCTGCAACGACACGAACCGGGTGGACGTGTTCGTGTTTGGCAACGCCACCCAAGCGGTGGTGATGGCGCGGCTCGACAACCTGGGCAAGGGAGCCAGCGGCGCCGCGGTGCAGTCGATGAACATCCACCTGGGGTTGGACGAAGGCCTGGGGTTGTAGCCGGCGGCGCTCAGGGCTGTTGCCGGTAGTGATAGGCATAGGCGTTGACGAAGCCGAGCCGGGTGTAGATGCGGCGCGCCGCGTGGTTCTCGCCTTCTACCTGAAGGTAGACGATTTTGCCGCCATGGTTGGCAGATGACGTAAGCATGTGCTCACACAGTCGGGTTGCCAGGCCGCGGCCGCGTGCGGTCTCGGCGGTGACGATGTCGTACAGGCCGACCAGTTCGGCCTCGCACGTGAACTGCCCACAGGCCAGCACGGTGCCATCGGCTTGCACGAGGGCGCAGCCCTGGTGGAGGACCGGCGCGTGCGCCAGACGCTCGCCATGGGCATGGCGCTGTGCCGGCGGCGAGCTGCGAAGTGCACCCACGGCTTGGGCGAATTCGAGCGGCGCCAGAGTCGCCAGGCGGATGCCGTCGGGCAGCGGAGTGGGTACCGACCGGGTCGCGCCAGGCAGGTTCTGCAACACCATCACCCAGGTGTCGTCGCTGCGGCTGTAGCCGCGCTCGGCCAGCGCGGCGTCGAGCCCCGCGGGCTGGCTGAAGCGCGTGACGCGAACCACCATCGGCAGGCCGGCCGCGGCGTACACGGTGGCGGCCAGCTGCAGCTTCTGGTCCAGCGGCAGGCGGCCCGCGGCCACGGCGTTGATGCAGCGCGCGCGCCGGGCCTGGCCCGGCGAGTAGCGGACCAGCCAGCCGTCGAGCCAGCGCTGCTGGGGCGGGACGGTGGCGTTCAGCCCCGCATCTTCGATGCGCGACAGCAGGTCGTCGGACCAGGCTTCAGGGTCCAAGCCGTTTCACTACTTCGCTGGCGAAGGCCAGGAAGGCTTGTGCGCCCTTGGAAGCCGGGTCGAACGTCACGCCCGGCTGGCCGTAGCTCGGCGCCTCGGCCAGGCGTACGTTGCGCGGAATGATGGTGTCGAACACCTTGCTGCCGAAATGTGCCTTGAGCTGGTCGCTCACCTGCTGCTGCAGGGTGATGCGGGGATCGAACATCACCCGCAGCAGGCCGATGATCTGCAGGTCCGGGTTGAGGTTGGCATGCACCTGCTTGATGGTGTTGACCAGGTCGGACAATCCTTCGAGGGCGAAGTACTCGCACTGCATCGGCACCAGGACGCCGTGGGCCGCGCAGAGGCCGTTCAGGGTGAGCAGGCTGAGCGACGGTGGGCAATCGACGAGCACGAAGTCATGGTCGTCGGCAGCCGTTTGCAGGGCGGACTTCAGGCGGCGATCGCGCCGCTCGAGCCGAACCAGCTCGACTTCGGCACCCGCCAGCTCGCGGTTGGCGCCCAGCACCTGGTAGCCGCCCTTGGGGCTGGGCTGGCGCGCTTCGGCCACGGTGGCCGATTCGAGCAGAACTTCGTACACCGACAGCGGCAGGCTGCGCTTGTCGATGCCCGAGCCCATGGTGGCGTTGCCCTGCGGATCGAGATCGACCAGCAGCACGCGTTGTCCCAACTGGGCCAGGCCTGCGGCGAGATTGACGGCGGTGGTGGTCTTGCCGACGCCGCCCTTCTGGTTCGCAATACAGAAAACGCGCATGCGGCTCATTCGGCGGGGGCGCTCGGGGGAGCGGCAGCTTGGGTGGGCATGGGGCCGGACGGGGGCGCTGCCGTTCGCTGCGAAGCCGTGGGCGCCGTTATCGCCACGCTGGTTCGCGGTCGCATCCATACCAGGCATCGCTCGGCGTCCAGGCCCGGCACCGACAGGGGTTCCACGTGAAACACCTCGATCTCGGCCGACAACTCGGCTATCTCGTCGGTCGGATGCCGCCCCTTCATGGCCAGCCACACGCCGCCGGGCGCCAGCAAGTGCTGCGTGGCAGCCACGAAGCGGGCCATCGAAGCAAAGGCACGGCAGACGATCAGGTCGAACGGGGGGCTGTTCAGGGATTCGACCCGATCGTGCACGGCGTGCAGGTTGGGCAACGCCAAGGTGCCGGCCACCTGGCGGATGAAAGCGGCCTTCTTGGCGACCGTGTCGATGCACGTGACGTCGATTGCCGGCAGGGCCGCGGCCAGCACCACGCCAGGCAGACCGCCACCGCTGCCGACATCGAGCGCTCTCCCTGTGGTGAGGCGCTGGGCCAGGGGTCGGACGACGGCCAGGCAGTCGGCGAGATGTTGGTGGAGCATCGCGCTGCGCTCGCGTACGGCCGTGAGGTTGTAGGTGGCATTCCAGCGCTGCAGCAAATCGAGGTAGCGCAGCAGCGCCTGGTGTTGCGCCGGGCGGAGCTCCAAACCCAAGGCGGTGGTGATCGTGCCCAGCTCGTCGGGCTGGGCCGCGGGCGCGCTCAGGCTGGCTCCCCGGTGGCCCCGGCCATACCGCGCCGTCGCTTCTTCAGGTAGACCTGCAGCAGCGTGATCGCGGCCGGGGTCACACCCGAGATGCGGCTGGCTTGCCCGAGCGTGGCGGGGCGGTGGCGGTTCAGCGTCTGGCGAACTTCATAGGAGAGTGCTGCTACCTCGGTGTAGTCGAGATCCTGTGGCAATGCCAGGTCTTCCATCGCGGTGCTGCGCGCCACTTCCTCGCGCTGCTTGTCGATGTAGCCGGCGTACTTGATCGAGATCTCGGCTTGCTCGATCACGGCATCGGCCTCTCGCGGGCCGAGTTCGCCCCGCAGCGTTTCACGTGAAACATCGTGGCCACCGAAGCGACCCAGCGCCGCCACCGCGTCGTAGTCCAGCCCCGGCCGGCGCAGCAGGTCGGCCAGGCTGTGCTCGTGCTCCAGGGCCTTGCCGAGCACCCGCTCGGCTTCCGCTGCCGGTAGCGTGGCCGGGCGCAGCCAGCTCGTGCCCAGGTGGTGGAGCGTCCGGCCCAAGGCCATGCGCTTGCCTTCCATCGCGCGCAGCCGGTCATCGCCGACCAGGCCCAGGCGGTGGCCGATCTCGGTCAGTCTCAGGTCGGCGTTGTCCTCGCGCAGCTGCAGCCGGTACTCGGCACGGCTGGTGAACATGCGGTAGGGCTCGGTCACGCCCTTGGTGACCAGGTCGTCCACCAGCACGCCCAGGTAGGCCTGGTCGCGGCGCAGCAGCCAGGGCTCGCGCCCCAGCGCCTGCAGCGCGGCATTGGAGCCGGCATGGAGGCCTTGGGCGGCCGCCTCTTCGTAGCCCGTGGTGCCGTTGATCTGGCCGGCGAAGAACAGCCCCCGGATCGCCTGCGTCTCGAAGCTGGCGCGCAGCGCTCGCGGGTCGAAGTAGTCGTACTCGATGGCGTAGCCCGGCCGCAGGATGTGCGCCCGCTCCAGGCCGCGCATCGACTGCACCGCCGCGAGCTGCACGTCGAAAGGCAGTGAAGTGGAGATGCCGTTGGGATAGAACTCGTGCGTGCTCAAGCCCTCGGGCTCGAGAAAGATCTGGTGCGAGCCCTTGTCGGCGAAGCGGTTCACCTTGTCCTCGATGCTCGGGCAGTAGCGCGGCCCGATTCCCTCGATGAGACCGGTGAACATCGGGCTGCGGTCGAAGCCGCTGCGGATGATGTCGTGCGTGCGCTCGTTGGTGTGCGTGATCCAGCACGGCACCTGGCGTGGGTGCTGGTCGGGCCGACCCAGAAAGCTGAACACCGGCACCGGATCGAGATCGCCGGGCTGTTCTTCGAGGCGCGAGAAGTCGATGCTGCGGCCGTCCAGGCGCGGCGGGGTGCCGGTCTTCAGCCGGCCCTGCGGCAGCTTCAGCTCTTTCAACCGCGCCGACAGCCGCAGCGCCGGCGGGTCGCCGGCGCGGCCGGCGCTCTGGTTGGCCAGACCCACGTGCATGCGGCCGTCGAGAAAGGTGCCTGCCGTCAGCACCACCGCCCGGGCGCGAAACCGGATGCCGATCTGCGTCACCACCCCCACCACACGGTCGCCTTCCAGCCACAGATCGTCGACGCCCTGCTGGAACAGGCTCAGCCCCGGCTGGTTCTCGATCCGACGCCGGATCGCCGCCCGGTACAGGACGCGGTCGGCCTGTGCCCGGGTGGCCCGGACCGCCGGTCCCTTGCTGCCGTTGAGGATGCGGAACTGGATGCCGGCCTCGTCGGTGGCCGCCGCCATCGCGCCACCCAGGGCGTCGATCTCCTTGACCAGGTGTCCCTTGCCAATGCCGCCGATCGAGGGGTTGCAGCTCATCTGCCCCAGCGTTTCGATGTTGTGCGTCAGCAGCAGCGTGGCGCAGCCCATCCTGGCCGCCGCCAGCGCAGCCTCGGTACCGGCGTGACCACCGCCGACCACGATCACGTCGAATGCCTGGGGGTGCAACATAAGCCCTTGATTTTAGAAGCGAAACGCCGGCCGGCGCGCGCTTCCTGCCGCGCCGGCTACTGCAGCGGCACGCCGCCGGCCACGCTGCGCAGGTCTTGCGCCACCCGCCCGTCGTGCAGCGCAATCACGCGGCTGGCCGATGCGATGGTTTCCGGTCGGTGGGCGACAATGATGCGAGTGAGCGCTAACTGTTTGATTGCCTGATTGACGCTGCGCTCGCGCTCCACGTCGAGCGAGCTGGTGGCCTCGTCGAGGAGCAGGATCTTCGGCCGCTTGTACAGCGCGCGGGCGAGCAGGATGCGCTGCTTCTGCCCGCCCGACAGCGCGGTGCCCATGTCGCCGATCAGCGTGTGATAGCCCATCGGCATGGCCTCGATCTCGTCGTGCACGGCGGCCACGCGCGCGCATTGCTCGGCCCAGGCCAGGTCGGGCGCGGCGCCGAAGAAGCTGATGTTGTCGACGATGGAGCCCGAGAACAGCGGCTCGTCCTGCATCACCACGCCGATCTGGTCGCGCCAGGCGCGCAAGCCCACCTTGGCCAGCGGCACCCCACCGGCCAGCACCTCGCCGGCCCCGGGCGCATGCACGCCCAGGATGATCTTGAGCAGCGTGGTCTTGCCGCAACCCGAAGGCCCGACGATGGCCACCGACTCACCCGCCTCGATCTTCAGGCTCACACCGCGCAGGATCTCGGGCTCGCCGTCGGCGTAGGCGAAACGCAGGTCGCGCAACTCCAGGCCCGCGCCCACCTCGCGCGCCGGCGTGGCAATGTCGCTCTCGGGCGGTGTCAGCACGATGTCGGCCAGGCGCTCGCCCTGCAGCCTCAGCATGCCGACCTCCACGCCTTTGTCGATCAGGCCGCTGACGCGGGCGGCGAAGGTCTCGCGGTAGGCGAAGTAGGCGAACAGCATGCCGACCGAGAAGCGGCCGTCCAGCACAAGCAAGGCGCCGATCCAGATCACGGCCACCCGCTCCAGGCCGAACAGCAGGCGGTGGCCCAGCGTCACGAGCAGGTCGAGCCGCCGCACGTCCACCTGCGCATTCATGGTCTCCACCACCAGGCTGGCGAAGCGCGACTGTCGGTCGCCCTGGGCGTTGAACTGCTTGATCGCCTGCACGCCCCGCAGTGACTCCAGGAAGTGGCTGGACTGGCGCGCCTCGTAGACCAGCGCGTCCTCGGTGGCCCGCGCCAGCGGCCGGTAGGCCAGCGCCCGCAGCAGCGCGTACAGGCCCACGGCGGCCAGCGACACCAGGGTGAGCGTGCCGCTGTACAGAGCCATCATCACCAGCGTCAGCAGCATCATCGCGCCGTCGAGCAGGGCTTCGAGAAAGCTCGTCGTGAGCGTGCGCTGGATCTGCTGCACGGCGCCGAAGCGCGACCAGATGTCGCCGATGTGGCGCTTCTCGAACCACGCCACCGGCAGCCGCAGCAGGTGCGCGAAGACGCTCACCATCCACTGCAGGTTCAGCGACGACGACAGCACCAGCACCGCCCACGAGCGCGCCGCCGCGGTGGCCACCTGGATCAGCACCAGCAGCCCGAAGCCCAGGCCCAGCGTGAGCAGCAGGTCGCGATCGGCGCTGACCAGCACATCGTCCACGACCCATTGCATGAAGAACGGGCTGGCCAGCGCGAACAGCTCGAGCGCCAGCGCCAGCAATAGGATCTGCGCCAGCGAACGCTTCAGGCCGCGCACCGGCCCGATCAGCTGGCGCAGGCCGACGCGACGCCGCTCCTGCGCGGGCTGGAAGCTCGGGGCCGGCTGCAGCTCGAGCAGCACGCCGGTGAAATGGCGCGACAGCTCCGCCGGCCGCACGCGCCGCCGGCCCCGTGCCGGGTCGTGGATGATCGCGTCCCCGCCCTGCCAGCCCACCAGCACCACGAAGTGGTTCAGGTCCCAGTGCAGGATGCAGGGGCGGGCCACCTGGGCCAGCTCGTCGAGCTCGGCGCGCAACGCACGCGAGTTCAGCTGCATCGACTCGGCCATGCGCACCAGGTCGGCCAGCGTCACGCCCTTCAGCGAGAGCGCGAAGCGCCGGCGCAAGGCGGCCAGATCGGTGTCCAGGCCATGCGCCGCGGCCACCATCGCCAGGCAGGCCAGGCCGCATTCGGCGGCCTCGGTCTGCAGCATCACCGGCACCCGGCTGCGCCGGGCCAGGATGCGGGTGCCGTCCCAATCGGCCGTCACAGCCGGCTCCGCAATCCCAGCAGGGGCTCGAACAGCCATTGCACCAGGCGCCGCCGCTCCAGCATCACATCGGCCTGCAGACGCATGCCGGCGACCAGCGCCATGGACGTGCGGGGCGCCGGGTCGAGTGCCACCGTGATGCGGAACAGCGGCTCGCTGCCGGCTCCCACCGCCGGCAGCGCCAGGGCCGCCAGCTCGTTGGCTGCCAGCGGCGTGCGCGAGACCCGCAGCACGTGGCCGGGCTGCTGCCCGAACTCCTGGTACGGGAAGGCCTCGTAGCGCAGCCGCACTGTCTGTCCCGGCTGCACGAAACCCACCGCACTGGAGGGCGCATACAGCTGCGCCTGCAGCTGTGCCCCGCGCGGCACCAGCGTGGCCAGCGCCGCTGCCGGCGACACGCTCTGGCCGACCTCGGCCAGCACGGTGCTGACCGTGCCCGGTTGCGGCGCGCGCACCACCACCTGCTGCTGCGCACCCTGCTCGGCGGCGTCGCGTTCGACCTGGGCCAGATCGCGCTCGAGGCTGCCCACCTGGCTCTCGGTCTGCAGCGGCAGGTCGCGCCGTTGGCCCGCCAGCGTGTCGCGCTCGCGCACCAATGCCGCCCGTTGGCGTGCCAGTGCCTGCGAAGCCACCTCCAGGCCCAGCACCTCGTCCGACTTGCCCTGCGCCTGCGCGGCCGAGATGAAGTGGTCGGCCTGCAGCGATTGCAGCCGGGCCAGCGCCTGCTGGGCCAGGGCCAGCCGCTGTTGCTGCAGCCGGGCTTCGGTGTCGAACTGGGCCAGCTCGCCGGCCAAGGAAGCCAGCCGGCGATCGAGCTCGGCCTGACGCGACTGCGCGAGCGCACGTGCGGCCTGCACGGCCTCGGCCAGGCTGCGCCGGCGGTCGTCCAGGCTCTGGCGCACCTGGGACTGAGCCTGGCTGCCCAGGGCCGGGCGGTCCAGCGCCAGCACGAACAGCACGTCGCCGGCCTGCACGCCCTGCCCCTCGGCGACCCGGCGTTCGACGACTGTGCCGCTGACCGAGGGCACCAGACGTATGAGCCCGCGGTCGGGCACGAGCACCCCGGCCACGGTGGCCTTGCGCGTGTAGTGCGCCAGGGTGACGAACGCCACCAGGGCCAGCACCGCGCACACGGCGCCGCCAGTCAGCCAGCTCAGCGCCAGCGGTCGCACCAGCTGCACCGAACCCAGCCACTGCTGGCGCTGGGCCGCAATCGCTTCGGGTCGGAACAGCGGGCGTGCGGAAGCCATGGACGAAAAAACGCGGGCCGCATCAGGCGGCCCGCATGCACCTCGGGATCGGAGGGACGGCTCCCGGGGAGCGCAAAAAGCGAGGTCTGACGTTGATCAGCCGACGCGCGGCAGGGGCTCGGGCACTGACGTGCCGCCACTCACGCGCTTCAGGCTGGCGGCATCCAGCGGCTGCGGCCGGCGCTGCTCGGCGGCCTGGGCGGTCTTGGTGTTGAAGGACTTGCTGAACAGGGATTGCAGGCGCTGCATGACTCGGCTCCATCCATTTCAGGCCCGGGAATCCGAACCCATGGAGAGATTGAATCAGCGGCATCGCGCGCGCGTAACTGTCAAGTCTTACAGGGTGCCGCGGCGGGCCGGCATGCTGCCCGAAGGCGCAGGCCCACGCATCACCTCAGTGGATGAGCCCCAGGCGCAACGCCTTCAGGACCGCCTGGTGCTTGTTGTTGCAATTCAGCTTGTGCATGGCGTGGTTGATGTGCAGCACCGCCGTGCGCTCGGTGATGCCGAGCACGGCGCCCACCTCCCAGGCGGTCTTGCCCTCCATCGTCCAGCGCAGCACCTCGAGCTCGCGCGGCGTCAGCGCCGGCTTCTCGGCCTGCTGCGCCTTCGGCACCAGCAGGCGCATCGCGGCCTCCTGCGCATGCACCGCGAACAGCTGCAGGTCGGCCACGATGCGCTGCAGCTCGGCGGGGTCGGCCGGCAGTGCCTGGTCGCGGTCGACGCCGAGCAGGAAATGCTTGCCCTCGGGCAGATGCAGGGCCATCGCCACGCCGGTGCGGTAGCCGTAGCTGGCCTGCTGCTCCCACAGGTCGCCGGCGCCGCTGTCGACGTAGGTGTCCTGATTCCAGATGATGGGCACGCTCTCCTGCTTGCAGTGACGCAGGATCGGGTCACGACGGCAGTCGGCGGGATCCGAGTAAGGCTCCACGTAGTCCCGCGGCGTGTTGTCGACCGTGATCATTTCACGCTGGCCCAAGCCACGATCGATCATCGTGACCGCCGACACGGTCTCGAACCCAAGCTGCCGCGTGAAGCGAACCACCTCATCGCGGAACTCATCACGATCACGGGCCTGAAGCACCGTCGTGTAGCCACCCGGGAGCATTGCTCTCCTCGCCAGATCGACGCCAGCCGTCAGGGCCCAGTACCCTGACAGGATTTACAGCTTTCGCGCGTTCGCCGCTTGGCTAAAGATACGGCCATGCAGAACATCGAAGCAGTGGCCCCTCTTTCCAGCCTCCCCACCACGGCCTGGTCATTGCGCTCTTGGCCGCCGTTATTGTGGCAGGCTGGCGAGCGCGTGCACGTGCGCTTTCAGCACCTGGGCACGCGCGTGACGCTGGGCATGAGCCCGCCCGGGCCGGCGGCGGGCCAGACCGTCTGGGCCGCATCGGCGGCCGACGGCGAGGCGGGCATGGCCTGGGATTGGGTGCTGATCGCTCGCGGCGTGGTCGCCATGGCCGACCCCATGTCCGTCATCACCAACGTGCGCCTGCTCGGCGAAGAAGGCGAGGTGCTGACAGCCGTCGAGTCGGCCCGCTTCCTCAACGCGTTCGTGCGCGCCCTGCCCTGGCAGCAGGAGGTGCAGCGCGCCCTGGGCGAGCGCCTGAACTGACGCGGCCTGCCGCTCACTTCAGCGCCGCGCTGCGCAGCACGCGCGCCACGAAGGCCAGCGCCAGCAGCGTCAGCAGCAGGCTCACCGCCACCCCGGGCAGCACTAGGGCCGCCGTCAGCGCTTCGCCCTTGAGCACGCGGCCCATCAAGGTGGTCTGGGCCAGCGCAGGCACCCAGTAGTGCCAGGGCCGGGTGCCTTCCTGGTTGAAGATCGCCAGCAGCGGCAGCAGCGAGAAGCCCAGCATCACCACGGTCGCGCTGGCCTGGGCTTCCTTGAAGGTCTTGCAGCGGATGGCGATCGCCATCAGCAGCGCCGCCAGCGCGGCGGCCAGCGGCACCAGCAGCGCGACGAAGGCCAGCGCCTCGCGCGCGCCGAAGCGGAACATGGCCGCCAGCACTTCGCTGCGCAGCAGCCACTGCCCGGGCAGGAAGCTCAGGCACGACAGCACCGCGATCAGCAGGCCCACGCTGGCCACGGCGGCCCACTTGCCCAGCACCAGCGCGGCGCGCGGCGCCGGGTTCATGAGCAGCGGCTCCAGCGAGCCGCGCTCGCGCTCGCCGGCGGTGCTGTCCAGCGCCGCGTTCAGTGCGCCGTACAGCACCGCCATCAGCACGAAGTACGGCACCATCGTGCTGAGCTGCGCCGCCCGCGTGGCCGGGTCGGCCAGATCGCGCTCCTCCACCCGCACCGCCTCCAGCGCCGCCGGCGCCACGCCGCGCGCGGCCAGCCGCAGCACCGCCTGCTCGCGGTCGAAGCCGCGCAGCAGCCGCAGCAGCGGGCCCACGCCGGCCTGCGCGCGCTGGTTGCCCGAGCTGGAAACCACCAGCACCCGCGGCGCGCGGCCGTCCACCAGGCCGGCTTCGAAGCCGGGCGGGATCACCAGCACCGGCTCGCCCAGATGGCTGTTCTGAAGCTGGCGCTCGTAGTCGGCCGGCGCCGGGCGCAGGTGGTAGGTCTGGCGCTCGAGGTAGTTGCGCAGCGTGGGGGCCTGCGCCAGGCCCTGCACGACCACGACGCGGGCTTCGGCGCGCTTCTCGAGCCCGGCCACCAGCGACGACACCAGCAGCAGCACCAGCGGGCCGATCGCCACCGAGCTGAGCAGCACCGTCATCAGCGTGCGCCGGTCGCGCAGGGCGTCGACCAGCTCCTTGCAGTACACGGTCCAGAAGGCGGCGCTCGCGGCGCGGGCGCCCCGGGCCGCCTTCATGGCGCACCCCGCGGCCCGGGCCCGGGCGCGCCGTACGCCAGGCGCACGAAGGTCTCCTCGAAGTCGGCCTGCCCGGTGCGCGCGGCCAGCTCGGCCAGCGTGCCGTCGGCCACCGCCCGCCCGCCGGCCATCACCACCACGCGGTCGCACAGGCGCTCCACCTCCTGCATCACGTGGGTCGAGAACACGATGCACTTGCCCTGCTCGTCGCGCAGCCGGCGCAGCGTCTGGCGCAAGGCGCGCGTGGCCAGCACGTCCAGGCCGTTCGTGGGCTCGTCGAGCACGATGTTCGGCGGGTCGTGCACCAGCGCGCGGGCGAGCGCCGTCTTCATGCGCTCGCCTTGACTGAAGCCCTCGGCGCGGCGATCCAGCAGCGGCTGCATGGCCAGCATCTCGGCCAGGGCCTCGGCCCGCCGTGCCGCCGCCGCCGCGGGCATGCCGTGCAGCCGGCCGTAGTAGACGATGTTCTCGCGCGCGGTCAGCCGCGGGTACAGGCCCCGGGCGTCGCTCAGCACGCCCATCCGCGCCAGCGCCGCGGCCGGCGCGCGCGCCACCACGATGCCGTCCACCCGCACCTGGCCGGCATCGGGCTCGATCAGGCCGGCCGCGATGCGCAGCGTGGTCGTCTTGCCGGCGCCGTTGGGGCCCAGCAGCCCCGTGATGCAGCCGTCGGCGGCACTGAAGCTCAGGCCGTCGACCGCCAGCACCGGGCGTGCCTTGCGCCCGCTGCCCGGGGCGAACTGCTTGCGCAGGGCCTGCACCTCGATCATGGCAAGGCTGCGTCGTGCACCGGCACGAAGGCCGGCGGGCGCGGCACCTCGGCGGCGCAGCCGGCATCGACCCGCATCGCCTGGGCATCGCTGGCGGCATCGATGAATCTGAACACGACGTCGCGCAGGCACGGGATCGCCAGCAGCCCGTGGCCGGCCTGGGCCACCGTCACCTGGCGCGCCATCGGACCGAGCGCGCGCGCCACCTGCGCGGCGTGCCGCGGCGGCGTCACCGGGTCGGCGCCGCCGGCCAGCAGCAGCGCCGGCATGGCCGCCACGGGCAGGCGGTAGAAGGCCGCCGGCACGGGCGCGCGCGGCCAGTCGGCGCAGACCTCGCGGTACTGGCGCGCGAAGGTGGCGCCGAAGTCCGCACCCGGCGCATCGGGCGCCTGGGCCAGCCGGGGATAGTCCTCGCTGCAGACGACCGAGAAATGCATGCCTTCGTAGATCTTGCCCGGCCCGCCCTCGGTGGCCGCCGACAGGCCGACCAGGGCGTCGAAGCGCCCGCCGGCGGCTTCGTGCAGCGCCAGCGGCAGGCCGGCGGCCAGCGATGGGGCGTAGAGCGGTCCGCGCACCAGGCCGAGCACCATGTCGCGCGTGAAGACCAGGTGCTGAACCTGCCCGGTCAGCGGCTGCGCCACCGACGCTGCGCGCGGCAGCGAGGCCAGCAGGGTCTGCCAGTCGGCGCGCAACGTCGGGTAGCTTCGGCGGCAGTCGGGCGCGCCCTCGCAGGCCGCCAGCAGGCCGTCCAGGGCCGCCTGGTTGTCGGTGGAGAACGAGGCCGGCAGCACCATGTCGGGCGGCGCCACGCCGTCCAGCACCAGGCGCCGCACATGCTGCGGGTACTGGCGCAGGTAGTCCAGGGCGGCACGCGTGCCGTACGAGCCGCCGACCACGTTCAGCCGCGCCGCGCCGATGGCCCGGCGCACGGCGTCGGCGTCCTGGCTGGCGATCCAGGTGGCGTAGTCGCGCAGGTCGCCGTAGGGCAGCCGTTGCAGCGCGGCGCGGCAGGCCTGCATCCGCGCCACCAGCAGCCCGGGGTCGAGCTGCTCGTCCAGCGGCGCCGTGGGGCGGCCTTCGGGGCAGGCCAGCGGCGCGCTGCGGCCGGTGCCGCGCTGGTCGATGAGGACGATGTCGCGCCGGCTCGACAACCGCGCCAGCATCGCGCTGATGGGCCCCGCCAGCTCGAGTGCGCTCTGGCCCGGGCCGCCGGCGAAGAACACCACCGGATCGGGCTGGGGGTTGCGCGCCAGTGCCGGCAGCAGCGCGAAGTGGATGGCGATCTGCGGCCCCAGCGGCCGTGACGGGTCGAGCGGGCGCGGCACCTGGCCGCACAGGGCCGCGTGCTCCAGGCCCTCCAGGCGGCAGGGCGCGAGCGCTGCCGGCGCCGGCCCCGCCGGCGTCGGCCCCATGGCCCGCAGCGGCAGCGTCGCCGCGCAGGCGCCCAGCGCGGCAAGCAGGCGCCGGGACGGCAGACGCCAGGACAACAGCCGCAGGCGCACCGGTCTCAGGCCAGCAGTCGCTGCAGCTCGCCGCTGTCGATCAGTCGCTGCAGGTCATCGGCACCACCGACCAGCGTGCCCTTGACGAAGACCATCGGCAGCGTCGGCCAGCCGGTCCACATCTTCAGCGCATTGCGCTGCCGCCAGGCGCTGAAATAGCTGCCGTACTCGAGGTAGGTGTGCGTCACCCCGGCGGCGTCCAGCGCGCGCCTGGCGCGGCGCGGATACGGGTTCTGCGCCATGCCCACCACCACCACCGCGTCGCGCGCCACGGCGGCCTGCACCTCGCGCAGGGTGCCTTCGTGGTGACGTGCGACCCGCTCGCGCACGGCCGGGTGGATCTGGGATTCGTCGAGTACGGGGCGCGGCATCGGTCAACTCTCCTGCGCCTGAATCTACCCCAGCCGAGCCGCGCCGCGATGACACCCCGCATCCGCGGGGTCGCGGCGTAACTATGCACGGCCCCCCGCGCCGCCGCGCTGCGCCGGGGTGGCACAGCGCCACCACGCGGCCTAGGATGCCCGACGGGCCCGCCTTCCCTCGCATCCTTCCTCGCTGCCCCTTCGTGTCCCTCGCCTCCCTCGCCCGACGCCGGCTGACCGCGTCCGCACCCGCTCGGCTGCTCACCTTGGCGGCGGCTCTGGCCCTGTGCGGCCTGGCCGTGCTGCCGCGCCCGGCGCTGGCCGACCGCGCCGACCAGGCCGCCCGGCTGTACGACGACGCCCTGACGCGCTACGAGAAGCACGACCTGGCCGGCGCGGCGCTCCAGCTCAAGAGCGCGCTGCAGATCGACCGCAAGCAATTGCCGGTGCATGTGCTGATGGGCAAGGTGCTGCTCGACAGCGGCCAGCCGGTCGCCGCCGAAGCCGAATTTGCCCAGGCGCTGGACCTCGGCGTGAACCGGGCCGAAGTCGCGGTGCAGCTGGCGCGCAGCCTGGTGGCGCAGGGGCGCGAGCAGGAGGTGATCGACGATGCGCGCTTCGCCCTGGCCGGCCTGCCGGATTCGGCGCTCGCCCCGCTGCTGCTGATCAAGGCCGGCTGCTACGCCGACCTGGGCAACGCGCGCGCCGCGCTCGACGCCGTGGCGGCGGCGCGCAACGCCGACCCGCGATCGGCCGAGGGCTGGCTGGCCGAGGTGCCGATCCGCATCCGCGCGCGCCAGTGGGCCGAGGCGCGCAGTGCGCTCGAGCACGCCCGCGCCCTGGCGCCCGGCTCGGCCGCCGTGCATTACACCTTGGGGTCGATCCTGCACGTTTCGGGCGACGAGGCGGGCGCGCTGGCGGCGTACGACAGGGCGCTGGCGTCCGACCCCGGCTACATCGACGCCCGCGTGGCGCGCGCCGGCATCTACGTCGACATGCGGCGCGACGCCGACGCCGCACGCGAGGTCGCCGTGCTCACGCGGGACTCGGCGCTGGAGCCGCGCGGCTGGTACCTGGGCGCCCTGCTGGCCGAGCGAGCCGGCCGCACGGCCGCGATGAAGTCCGCGCTGCAGCAGGTGACCGAGCTGCTCGACCCGGTGCCGCTGGGCTACATCCGCTACCGGCCGCAGATGCTGCTGCTGAACGGCGAGGCTCACTACGGCCTGGGCGAGAACGAAAAGGCGCTGCCCTATTTCGAGGCCTTCCAGCGCGCGCAGCCCGGCAGCCCGGTGGCCAAGGTGCTGGGCAGCCTGTACCTGGTCAACGGCAATCGCGACCGCGCGGTGGATGTGCTCGAAGACTACCTGCGTGCCGCGCCGAACGACGCGCAGGCGATGGCGCTGCTGGCGTCGGCCTACATGGCCAAGGGGCGCAACGCCCGCGCGGCCGACCTGATGCAGCAGGCCCTGCAACGCAGCGATGCGGCCGAGCTGTACACCGCCTACGGCCTGAGCCTGATGCGCTCGGGCCGACGCGCCGACGCCCAGCAGCAGCTCGAATCGGCCTTCCGCAAGGACCCGCGGCAGACCCAGGCCGGCTACGCGCTGGTCGGCCTGTACCTGCGCGACCACCAGCTCGACAAGGCCCTGGCCGTGGCCGGCACGCTGGTGCGGCAGCAGCCCGCCAATCCGAGCCTGCAGAATCTGCTGGGCATGGCGCGGGCCAGCCGGCGCGACGTGACCGGCGCCCGCGCCGCGTTCGAGCAGGCGATCGAGCTCGACCCCTCGCTCACGCAGGCCAGCCTGAACCTGGCGCGCCTGGAAATGGCGGCCGGCCAGTACGACCGTGCGCAGGGCCTGCTCGACGGCGTGCTGGCCAAGGCGCAGGACAACACCGAGGCGATGGTCGAGCAGGCGACGCTGGCCGAGCGCCGTGGCCGACCGCGGGATGCGCTGCGCTGGCTCACCAAGGCCTGGGACACCGCCGGCGCCGGCAGCTTGCGCGCCGGTCTCGCCCTGGTCGACCTGCAACTGCGCCAGGGCCGGCCCGACCAGGCGCTGAAGGTGGCGCAGCAGGTGGCGGCCAGCCGCTCCGACAGCCTGCCGGCCCTGCTGGCACTGACCCGGGCGCAGCTGGCCAGCCACGATGCCGCCGGGGCCCGCCTCACGCTCAGCGCCGCCACCCGCTACGCTGGCTTCGAAGCCCCGGTGCAGGTCGAGATCGCGCTGCTGCAGATGGCCGCCGGCAACCTCGGCGGGGCCGCCTACAGCCTGGACAAGGCGCTGTCCTCGCAGCCCGGATTCCTGCCCGCCCAGGTGCTGTTGACCGAGGTGCAGACGCGGCAGGGCGATTTCGCCGGCGCCGAGCAGCGTGCGCAGCACGTCATCGCCCAGGCCCCGAAGCTGGCCATCGGCTACAGCCTGCTGGGCGATCTGGCACTGGCGCGCCGGCAGCCCGAGCCGGCCCTGGCCGCCTATC
Source organism: Burkholderiales bacterium (assembly GCA_028872015.1). GTDB lineage: Bacteria > Pseudomonadota > Gammaproteobacteria > Burkholderiales > Burkholderiaceae_C > Rubrivivax. Next base: position 19,772 of record JAGWLO010000010.1, read on the forward strand.
GCAAGGCGCATGCGGTGCAGCCGTCCACCGAGACCCTTCAGCGCCTGGCGCAAGTCCTGCTGGTGCGCGATCCCACGGCGAGCCTCGCGCTCGTCGAGGCCTGGGTGCGTGTACACCCGGCGGACACCGTCGCGGCCAACCTGCTGGCTCAGGCTCACGTGCGCAGCGGCCGGTTCGCGGCGGCACGCGAGGTCTACCAGCGCCTGCGTGCGGCGCGGCCGACGGATGCCGGCGTCCTGAACGACCTGGCCAACGTCCTGCTGGCGCTGAACGACCCGCAGGCCCTCGCCACCGCCGAGCAGGCGCTGGCGGCCGACCCGGGCAACGCCCTCGTCATCGACACCGCCGGCTGGGCGGCTTTCCGCGCCGGCAAGGTCGATCGGGCGGCCCAGCTGCTGCGCGACGCCCGCCTGCGCGACCCTGGCAACGGCGCCATCCGGTACCACCTGGCGGCCGTGCTGGCGCAGACCGGGCGCCGATCGGAAGCGCGCGACGAGTTGAGCGCGGCCCTGAAGTCGGGCGCCGAATTCGATGGCCGGGCAGCCGCCCAGGCGCTGTTGGTGACCCTCGAGTGAAGGGTCGGCCGGCACGCCGGCCGACGCCGGTCGTTCTTACAATTGATCACGAGAATGACAGGCGGGTCATCTCAAGTCGTTGTTTTCCGCAAGGTTCCCATGCCTGGCACCGGGCTTGCTGCCCTTGCCACCGAACGCCCGATGGCGGGCAAGCCCTGAAAGCCGAGGTAGTTCGTATGAACCAATTGTCGAAGTGGATGGGCCGCGCGGCGCTCGTGGCCGGGCTGGGTTTCGCCACGGCGGCGCACGCGACCTGGACGTTCAAGGGCTCCGGCACGACCGCCTCCAACGGTGACCCGCTGGCCAAGACCAGCTACACCCCGGATGCCGGCTTCTCGACCGACCCGTCGTTGACGATCAGCGGGCTCTACGCCCAGAACGGCGCCGGCAACGCGGGCTTCGCCTCCGGTGCCAGCTGGGCCGCCCAGGCGCTGACCTACTACAACCCGGCAGGGCTGGGCATGTCCTCCGACGGCAACACGGCGCCCAACCACGCGATCGACAACAACGGCAACACCGAAGGCCTGCTGCTGAGTTTTGGCAGCAGCGTGGTGCTCAGCAGCATCGGCATCGGCTACCTCTCGGGCGACGCCGATGTCTCGGTGTTTCGCTACACCGGCGCCAGCGCGCCGGCGGCTTTGCCCGGCTCGAGCGTCGCCGGGTTTCTCACCGACGCGCTGGGCTCGGCCAATTCCGGCTGGGACCTGGTGGGCAATTACGCCAACATGGTCCAGGACACGACCAGTCCATACAACCTCGTGAATGCCGGCAACAAGGGCTCGAGCTGGTGGCTCATCACGGCCTACAACACGGCGTATGGCGGCGCTAGCGCGAGCCTGACGCAGGGCAACGACTACTTCAAGATCTACGCCGTCGCCGGCACCAAGTGCACGGCCGGCGGCACGGCTTGCGGAACCCCGAACACACCGACCGGCGGCAACGTGCCCGAGCCGGGGTCGCTGGGGCTGGTGCTGGCCGCACTGGCCGGCACCTGGGCCTTCCGGCGTACGCGCGTCGGCGTCGTCGTGCCGTCCTTGGCGGCCGCCTAGTCCACCACCTGCACACCCTTCCAGAACGCCACGCGGCCCTTGATTTCGGTCGCGGCTTCCTTCGGCTCGAGATAGGTCCATACAGCGTCGGGGTTGGCGTCGCCGTCCACGAACAGCGTGTAGTAGCTGGCCTGGCCCTTCCAGGAGCACATGGTCTTGGTGTTGCTGGGCAGGACGTACTCGCGCTTCAACGCGTCGGCCGGGAAGTAGTGGTTGCCTTCCACCACCACGGTGTCGCTGCTCTCGGCCACGACCGTGCCGTTCCAGATGGCCTTCATGGCGTGCGCTCCTGGATGAACCTAGTGCCGATCAGGCTACCACTGGCGTGAACGCTGCGTGCAAGCCCGCGCAACCCCATCTGCCGAGCCGGGGTCTACAGTGTGGGCATGGATACCGCGGCCTCCACCACCACCCGACCCGCCGTCACTGCCCCGCGCCCCGTCGAGCGCTTGCTGCGCGGCCAGGACACCCGCGACGGCGCGGGTGTGCGCCTCACCCGGCTGCTGACCCAGGACCTGCAGCGCCGGCTCGACCCGTTCCTGATGCTCGACCTGTTCGGCACCGACAACCCGGGCGACTACATCGGCGGCTTTCCTGATCATCCGCACCGCGGCTTCGAGACCGTCACCTACATGCTGCAGGGGCGCATGCGCCACCGCGACAGCGCCGGCCACGAAGGCCTGCTGGTGCCGGGTGGCGTGCAGTGGATGACGGCCGGCCGTGGCGTCATCCACAGCGAGATGCCCGAGCAGCAGGACGGCGCGATGGAAGGCTTTCAGCTCTGGCTCAACCTGCCGGCGCGCGACAAGCTGCGCGCGCCCTGGTACCGCGACATCGCCAGCGCCGAGATCCCCGAGTGGCAAGGCGCGGGGGTGGTGGCGCGCGTGATCGCCGGCGCCAGCCACGGTGTGGCTGGGGCGGTGCAGCGCGTAGACACCGACGCGATGTTCCTGGATCTGCACCTGGCGCCGGGCGCCGGCTTCGAGCAGCCATTGCCCGCCACCCACAACGCCTTCGTCGTGGTCTATCGCGGCACGCTCGGCGTGGCCGGCAGCGCCGTGCCGGCCCGGCAGCTGGCGATCCTGGCCAACACGCCGGCCAGCGATGGCGTGGCGCTGCAGGCCGGCCCGCAGGGCGCGCGTGCCATCCTGGTGGCGGGGCGTCCTCTGAAGGAGCCGATCGCCCAGTACGGCCCGTTCGTCATGAACACCCAGCAGGAAATCCTGCAAGCCGTCGACGACTTCCGGGCCGGCCGGCTGGCCTGAGCCTGCGAAACCGCCAGGCCGCGCCGTCAGCGGTCCTTGCGCAGGATGCCCACCGGCGAGGCCGCCGAGCCGAGCGTGAACACGGTGTAGTTGGCGCCGGCCACGAAAGTCTGGTTGCTGGCGCCGACCAGGGGCGTGCCCAGGCCCGCGGCGGTGACGGACAGGCTGGCGGTGATCGAGGCGGCCACGCTGCCGTAGCCCGATGCCGTGCCGGCGGCCACGCCGTCGGCCACGGGCACGAAATCCACCGTCAGCGCCAAGGGCGTGCCCAGGTCGGCCAGCCCATTGAGCAGGCGCACCTTGGCTTGCGTGCCGTCGTTGGGCAGATGGTTGTCGTCCTCGATCAGGCCCGCCCGCGGCGCCGTCGGCGGGCCCCAGACCAGCAACGTGTAATCGCCGCCGGCTGCCAGCGACAGCGATGTGACGGGCGCGCTGTTGCCGTTGACGCCCAGCGCGGCGCTGGCCGGGCCCGCCGGCACCAGCGCGTACAGGCCCACCGCAGGCGAGCCCACGCCGCTCATCAGCGTGACGCCGCCCAGGCTGGCGCTGACGGCACCCCCGCCGCTGGCGCCCGCTGCCACCCGCACGCGGGCCTGGGTGTTGTCCAGGCGCGTCACGTCGCCTTGCTGCGTCACCAGCAGCGCGTTCACGAGCACGCCGCCGCGACCCGGTGTCAGCACCAGCGTGGCGACCTGCTTGCTGGACAGCAGGAGGGCGGCCAGGTCGAGCCGCAGGTCGGTCTTGCTGCCGGCGGCCGTGACGCGCAGGCGCCAGGTGGCGCTGTTGACGGTGAGCCAGCCGCTGGGCGTGGCCGACGCGCCGCCAAGCACCGGCACCGCGGCGGCGAGGTCGTCGCCGCTGCCCGTGAGGTAGACGTCCAGGTTGCCGGCATCCGGCGCGCCGTTGACCACCCGCAACAGGGTCTTGCCGTCGGCCGGCGCGGCCACGTCTTCGTCCAGCAGCACCTGGGCCAGGGCGCCGGCATTGCCGTAGGCCAGCAGCGTGTAATGCCGGTTCTTGGCCAGGGCGGGCGTGAACGTCAGCAGCGCGGTGGGCGAGCCCGCACTGTTGAGCGTGGTGTCGGCGTTGCCGGGGTCGATGGCCACGTAGCCGGCGTTCGCGGCGTAGGCCACGCCGCCCTGGCGAACCTGTCCATGCACCACCAGGTCGAGCGCGCTGTAGCCGGTGCTGGCGTCGACCAGCCGCAGCTGCGCCTTCGTGCGGTCAGCGCCGCCGCCGCAGCCGCCGAGCAGCAGGGTGAGCCAGCCCAGGGCAGCGAGCGCGGCGAGGGCGTGCAGCGAGCGGAACTTGATGGTGGGCATGGCGGGCGCGGCGGGCGCGGAGGGCATAAGGGCGAGGCGCGCATCATGCCTGCCCCAGCCGCGTGCCGCCCTGCCCTTGCACCCGGCCCTGCGGGCCGGCCAGGCACAGCGCCAGCCAGGCGTTCAACGGCAGCTCGGCGCCCAGCGCGTCGACGCCGGCATGTTCGTGCACGACCAGCCCCTGCTGCAGTTCATGGCTGGAATCGAACCAGCCGCAGCCCAGCGGCCGCTCGTCGTCGGGGGCCACGGCGGTGGCGGGCTGCGGTGTCGCAGCGCAGACCCGCGGAGGCCGCTGCCGCAGGCGTTGCCACAGGCGTCGGGCGAAGCGTTCGATCATGGCCAGCTCCGTGGTTCGAGGTGAACCATCGTCGGCCGCCATGAGGGTCGCAGCCATCGCCACGAGGGCGGGCGCAGGCGGGCCCTCCTCGGGGGGGCCGCAGGCAGCGGGCAAGCCGGGCAGCCGCGCCCACGGGAGCGCGTTCAGCCGAAAGGCCGCACCCCGATCAGCCAGCCGTGGACCCAGAAGGCGAACACGGCCCAGGCCAACACGCCCACCAGCAGCGTGAGCCCGGTGGCCCGCGCGCTGCCGGCGGCCGGCGCCAGGGCGACCGCGCCGCGGTCGCGTTGGCGCGCGGCGCGGAAGTCGAGCACCGCCCAGAGCAGGAAGCTGCCGAACAGCAGCACCGCGGCCAGGCTGCCGTTGGCCAGCAGGTGCGCCAGGGCCCAGGTCTTCACGGCCAGCACCATGGGGTGCTTCAGCTGCGCCTTGATGGCATTGCCCGGCACATAGGCCGCCGCGAGCATCACGAAGGCGGCCAGCATCAGCAGGCCGGCCAGGTGGCGCGTCCACACCGGCGGCGCCCACAGCAGCACCGGCTGCTGCCGCGCGGCGCCCCAGCCCCAGACGATGAGCGCCAAGCCTGCCAGCGCCAGCACGCCGTAGGCGCCTTTCCAGGCGCCGGGGCCGATGCGCGCGAGCGTGCGGCCACGCCAGCCCTCGGCCACGATGCGCACCGAGTGCACGCCCAGGAACAACGCGAGGCCGAGGATCAGCAAGGTCATGGCAGGACAGCCCGTGGTTGGCGCAGACCCGCCGGATTGTGCCGCCGCTATCCTCGGCGGCCGCGCGGGCGCGGGCGCGGGCGCGGGCGCGGGCTCGGGCCCGCGGCTGCCCGCGGTCGGCCAGAATCGCTGGCGGTCCGTTGTCCTCTGTCAGCCAGGTCGTGGCCCCGAGGCTGCAGGCCGGCCATCCCCACAGTCCGTAAGGCCAGAAAGCCCGCCATGCTCCACCTTCCCCGCCCGGCCCGCGCCTTGTGCGCGTTCGCCCTGGCCGCCGTCGCTGTTGCGGTGGCCGCACCACCGGTCCGCGCCCAGGCCCCCGAGCCCAAGGTGCTGAACATCTACAACTGGTCGGACTACATCGCCGACGACACGATCAAGAACTTCGAGAAAGAGACCGGCATCAAGGTCCGCTACGACAACTACGACAACAACGAGATCCTGCAGGCCAAGCTGCTGGCGGGCAAGACCGGCTACGACATCGTGGTGCCCAGTGCACAGTTCGCCAAGCTGCAGATCAAGGCCGGGCTGTTCCGCAAGCTCGACCGCTCGCTGCTGCCGAACTGGAAGTACCTCGATCCGGCGCTGCTGGCCAAGCTGGACGCGGTGGATCCGGGCAACCAGTACCTGGTGGACTGGTTGTGGGGCTACATCACGGTGGGCATCAACACCGCCAAGGTGAAGGCCGCGCTGGGCGGCCAGCCGCTGCCGGCCAACCCATGGGACCTGATCTTCCAGCCCGCCTATGCCAGCAAGCTCAAGGCCTGCGGCATCAACCTGCTCGATTCGGCTTCCGAGGTGATGCCGGTGGCCATGATCTATGCCGGCAAGCCGCCCTACAGCACCCACGCGGCAGACTACAACGCCGCGCGTGCGGTGCTGGCCAAGGCGCGGCCCTACATCACCCGCTTCTCGTCCTCGGGCTACATCAACGACCTGGCGGCCGGGCAGCTGTGCGTGGTGATGGGCTATTCGGGCGACATCAACATCGCGCGCCAGCGCGCCCTCGACGACAAGAGCGGGCAGGACATCCAGGCCCTGGTACCCGACCGCGGCGCGACGCTGTTCTTCGACACGATGGCGATTCCGGCCGACGCCGAGCACCCGCGCAACGCGCACCTGTTCATCAACTACATCCTGCGCCCCGAAGTCGACGCCAGTCTCACCAACAAGGTCTTCTACGCCAACCCCAACCTGGCCGCGCGCAAGTACGTCAAGAAGTCGGTGGCCGACAATCCGACGGTGTTCCTGACCCCGGCCGAGCTGGCCAAGATGACCGTGCCCGACGCCGTGCCGCAGGACATCCGCCGCGTGCAGACGCGCATCTTCACGGCCTTCAAGGCCGGGCTCAACTGATGGGCGCGCTGGCCAGGCGCGTGCTGCTGCCGCTGATCGCCCTGGCCCTGCTGGGCGCCCTGTACTTCTGGGTCGTGTTGCACTGGAGCTACTCCACGGGCGAGCGCGCCGGCTGGGTGCAGAAGCTCTCGCACAAGGGCTGGCTGTGCAAGACCTGGGAAGGCGAGCTGGCGCTGGTCTCGCTGCCGGGCACGGCGCCCGAGAAGTTCGCCTTCACGATCCGCGACGAGGCGACGGCCCAGGAAGTGGTCAAGGCCATGGGGCGCCGCGTGAGCCTGCACTACGAGCAGAAGGTGGGCCTGCCCGGCAGCTGCTTCGGCGACACCCGCTACTACATCACCGGCGTGAAGGTCAGCGACGAGATTCCGCTCGCCGCCGGGGTGGTGGTGCCTGCGCCCCCGGCCTCGGCCGCCGCGTCGGCGCCGCGCTGAGCTCGCCGGCCCCGCCGCGGCGGGGCGCTCAGACGCCGTACCAGATCACCTTCTGGCGCAGACCCACCCAGCGGTCGTAGTTCTTCGCGAAGAGATCCTCGATCCGGTTGCGCTTGATCTTGAAGGTGGGCGTGATGATGTCGTTGTCCACCGTCCAGGCGTCGACCATCGCCACCAGGCAGTCGAGCTGCTCGTGCGGGTCGAGCGTGGCGTTGATGCGCGCCAGGTGCGCCGCCAGCGAGGCCTCGAGCTCGGCCCGGCCCGCGGGGTCGCGCGCCTTGTGCGCGGCCTCGGCGTTGAGCATCACCAGCGCCAGCGGCTGACCGAGGTTGGCGCCGGTGACGCAGCAGGCCTCGATGGCTTCGTGCATGACCAGCCGGTCCTCGATCGGCGCCGGCGCCACGTACTTGCCCTTGCTGGTCTTGAAGAGGTCCTTCACGCGCCCGGTGATGCGCAGGTTGCCCTCGGCGTCGAGCGCGCCCTTGTCGCCGGTCTTGAGCCAGCCGTCGGCGCTGAGCGTCTGCGCCGTCAGCTCGGGCTGCTGGAAGTAGCCCAGCATGACGCAGGGCGCGCGCACCTGGATCTCGCTGCTGACCGGGTCGAGCCGGCACTCCACGCCCTCGTAGGCCTGGCCCACCGTGCCCGGCCGCGGGCGCCCCGGTAGCGTGGCGTGGCTGATGCCGCAGTTCTCGGTCATGCCATAGACCTCGACCAGGTCCAGCCCCAGCCGGTCGTACCAGCGCAGCAGCTCGGGCGGCATCGGCGCCGCCCCACCGGCGGCGAACTGGCATTCCTGCAGGCCCAGCGCGCTGAGCACCTTCTTGCGCACGATGCCGCGCAGGATGGGGATCTTGAGCAAGCGGTCGAGCTTGGCCGGCGGCATCTTGGCGTTCACGCCCTGCTGGAACTTCACCCACAGCCGCGGCACCGAGAAGAACACCGTGGGCCGCGCGCGCTGCAGGTCGACCGTGAAGGTGTCCAGGCTCTCGGCGAAGTACACGTGCATGCCGGTGGCCAGCAGCCCGTGTTCGACCAACGTGCGCTCGGCCACGTGCGACAGCGGCAGGTAGCTCAGCATGCGTGCGCTGTGGTTCAGCGCCGGCACCCGCTTCAGCCCCGCCTGCACGCCCCAGGCAAAGGTGCCGAAGCTGTGCATCACGCCCTTGGGCGCGCCGGTGGTGCCCGAGGTGTACATGATGGTGGACAGGGCCTCGGCCGCGCGCAGCGGCTGGCCCGCCAGCGGCGCGGTGCGGGCCGTGATGTCGTCCCAGGCCGGGTACGAGCGGGCCACGTCGGCCGGCGCCAGCGGCAGGCCGATGCAGGGCAGATCGGGCGGCACCCCGGGCTTCATTGCCTCCCAGCCGTCGAGCTTGCCCACGAACAGCAGCCGCGCGCCACTGTGCTGCAGGATCTGGCGGATCGTGCCGGCGGCCAGCGTGGGGTACAGGGGCACCGAGACGAGGCCGGCGAGCCAGATCGCGAAGTCGCTCATCAGCCAGTGCGCGGTGTTCTTCGACAGCAGCGCCACCCGGTCGCCCGGCTGCAGCCCCAGGCTCTGCAGATGGGCGGCCATGCGCCGGCACTGGTCCATCAGCTCGCGCCAGGTGTAGTCGCGCACCACACCGCCGCCCAGCGGCTGGGTCAGCGCGATGCGCTCGGGCGCCGTGGCCTCCCAGTGGTAGAGGCGCTGCAGGGCGAGCGCGTCGGGGGCAACCGTGAGGGTCATGACGATGGAGCCGGCCGGACCGGCGTTGAGCGCAAGGGGTGCGAGCCTACCCAAGCGGCGGCGCGGCCGGGAGCAGGACTTCCCGCAAGAAGCGCGTAGGGGCCCCGAAAGAGGGTGCTCGGCGCAGTGCTGGCTAGCCCCGGCCCTGCTGCAGGGCCTGCGCGAGCTGCTCGTGCGACTGGCGGGCGGCGCGCAGCACCAGGGTCGGGTCGAGGCCGGCCCGGTCCGCCACGTCGAGGGCCACGTCGTCCAGGGTCTGGGGCGCCGCCATCAGCGCATGCACCAGCACCGACAGGCCGCAGATCGCCCGGGCGCCGGCCGGCTCGGGCAGCGGCCCGCCGGCCTGGGCCGCCACGTGGTGCCGCACGCTGGCCACGGCGGCCGCGCCCAGGCCCCAGGTCTCGCACAGCGCCGCGCCCAGCGCGTCGTGGCTGACGCCGAAGCCGGTGCGCTCCAGCGTCACCAGCTCGGCGTCGGCCGGGGCGGCACGCAGCATCGCGCCGTAGTGGCTGGGCGAATGGCGGAACAGCACCGCCTTGCCGCATTCCTCGAACAGGCCGGCCGAATGCGCCGCCCAGGCGTCCAGCGCCAGCCGGCTGCCCAGCCGGCCCATGAGCAGGCCGCGCTGCGCGGCGCGCTGCCACACCGGCTCGAGCTCGGGCGCGGGCGGAAAGGCGGCCCGCAGGCCGATCTCGAAGGTGATCGCCGCCACCTCGCGCATGCCCAGGTAGGTGATGGCCTGCTGCACGCTCTGCACCCGGCCCTTCAGGCCGTAGAGCGAGGAGTTGACGGCCTTCAGCACGGCCGCGGCCAGCGCCATGTCGGTCTCGATCAGGCTGGCCGCGGCCAGCAGGTTGATGTCCTCCTCGGCCAGCAGCAGGGACAGCTGCACCAGGGCCTGCGGCTGCGCCGGGATGTCGATGTCGAGGGCGCGCAGTTCGGGGGCTACGGACATGGCAGTGGAGGGGAGAGGCCGCGGATGAGCGATGGTAGGTCGCCGCCGAGGGGCCCGCGTATCGAACCGTGCACCACCGCCCGGGCAACAAAAAAGCGCCGTCGCAGCGGCGCTTTCAAAGCCGGCCCATCATGGCGGGGCCGGTCTGCCATGCTGGCTTCGAATGATGTCTGCTGTCTCCTCAGGCCCCCGTGGGGCGAGTGGGCGCCGTATCAGCCGACCGCTCGCCACGAGTGCCGGCACTATGTGGCAGGCGCGCGCTTCGCCGCCATCGGGGCTAACCCGCCGCGCCGGTGATCCAGGCTGCAGCGCGCTCGGCGATCATCAGCGTGGGCGAGTTGGTGTTGCCGCTGGTGATGGTGGGCATGACGCTGGCATCCACCACCCGCAGGCCGGCCAGCCCCTGCACGGCCAGCCGCGGGCTCACCACGGCGCCGGCGTCGCCTGCGGCGCCCATGCGGCAGGTGCCCACGGGGTGGAAGATCGTGGTGCCGATGTCGCCCGCCAGGCGCACCAGTTCGTCGTCGCTCTGGTAGGCAGGGCCCGGCTTGATCTCGCGCGGCCGGTAGCGCGCCAGCGCCGGCATGCCCACGATGCGGCGTGTCAGGCGCAGCGAGGCCGCCGCCACCTGCCGGTCTTCGGGCGTCGACAGGTAGTTCGGCCGGATTGCCGGTGCGTCCTCGGCCCGCGGCGACCGGATGTGGACCTGTCCGCGCGAGCCGGGGTTGAGGTTGCACACGCTGGCCGTGAAGGCGTCGTAGCGATGCAGCGGCTGGCCGAAGGCATCGAGCGACAAGGGCTGCACGTGGTACTGCAGGTCGGGCCCGGGCTGCCCGGGCGACGACCGTGCAAACGCCCCCAGTTGCGACGGCGCCATGCTCATCGGGCCGCTGCGCCGCCACAGGTACTCGAGCGCGATGCCGGCCTGGCCCCACAGCGAATGGGCCAGGGTGTTCAGCGTCTTCACGCCCTCGACCGCGAACACGGCACGGATCTGCAGGTGGTCCTGCAGGTTCTCGCCCACGCCCGGCAGGTCGTGGACGACGGGAATGCCGTGCGCGTGCAGCAGCGCCCCTGGGCCCACGCCGGACAGCTGCAGCAGCTGCGGCGTGCCCACCGCGCCGGCGCACAGGATCACCTCGCGCGCGGCGTGAACGGCCTGCGGCGCACCGCCCGCGGCCGGTCGCAGCTCCACGCCCAGCGCGCGCCGGCCCTCGAACAGCACGCGCAGGGTCTGGGTGCCGGTGCGCACCTCGAGGTTGGGCCGCCTGGCGGCCGGGCGCAGGAAGGCCTTGGACGCATTCCAACGCACGCCACGGCGCTGGTTGACCTCGAAGTAGCCCACGCCTTCGTTGTCGCCTCGGTTGAAGTCATCGCTGGCCGGCAGCCCGGCCTCGCCGGCAGCGGCGGCAAAGGCGTCGAGCACCTCCCAGCGCAGGCGCTGGCGCTCGACCCGCCACTCGCCGCCGTGCCCGTGGTGGACTGCGTCGAAGGCGGCCCGGGCGTCGGCATCGCCGCGCCAATGGTCCTCGTGGCGCTTGAAGTACGGCAGGCAGGCGTCCCAGCGCCAGGCCGGATCGCCCGTCCGCGCCGCCCAGGCGTCGTAATCTCGTGCCTGGCCCCGCATGTAGATCATGCCGTTGATGCTCGAGCTGCCGCCCAGCACGCGCCCGCGCGGGTAGCGCAGGCTGCGGCCGTTCAGGCCCGGGTCGGGCTCGGTGCTGTACAGCCAGTCGGTGCGCGGGTTGCCGATGCAGTACAGGTAACCCACGGGAATGTGGATCCAGGGGTAGTTGTCGCGCCCGCCGGCCTCGACCAGCAGCACGCGGCAGGACGGATCGGCCGACAGGCGGTTGGCCAGCAGGCAGCCGGCAGTGCCTGCGCCGACGATCACGTAGTCGAACAGCGGGGTTTGCGGAATCGTGGGGGTCATGGGAGCCTGGTCGGTGCTGGCAGCGGTGGCAGGCGCGGCCTGACGCGGGTTTTCACGGGGGCATCAAAACAACATTTTCCGGCGCCCTGCTTTACAGGGGGGCCGCAGGGGTGCCCTAATACGGAGTCTGTGTCTGGCAGCCGCACCTTTCGCCTGATTGGTTCACGCAGGGTTGAGCTCCACATGGTTCTGACTGGTACTTTCGAGGGCTCCCCGTGGGAAACAAACTTTACGTCGGTAATCTGGCTTACTCGGTGCGCGACGACTCGCTGCTCCAGGCCTTTTCGCAGTTCGGCAATGTCGCTTCGGCCAAGGTCATGATGGACCGAGAGACCGGCCGCTCCAAGGGTTTCGGCTTCGTCGAGATGGGCTCGGACGCCGAGGCCCAGGCCGCCATCAACGGCATGAACGGCCAGCCGCTGGATGGCCGTGCCGTCGTCGTCAACGAGGCCCGTCCGCGTGAAGAGCGCCCGGGCGGCTTCGGCGGTGGTGGCGGTGGCAGCCGCGGCGGTGGCGGCGGCTACGGCGGTGGCGGTGGCGGTGGTGGCTACGGCGGCGGTGGTGGCGGTGCCGGCGGCGGCGGGCGCAGCCCGTACGGCGGTGGTGGCGGCGGCCGCAGCCCGTACGGCGGTGGCGGCGGCAGCCGTGGCGGCTATGGCGGCGGCGGTGGCGGCACTGGCGGCGGCAGCCGCGGTGGCTACTGAGACTTCCGCCCGGGTGCCTCGCACCCGACGCGCGCAAGGGCACCTTCGGGTGCCCTTTTGCATGGTGGCGCCGGTGCGGTCCGCGGCCGGCCAGGCGCTAGGGTGAGCGCCGCGGCTTGCGTCCGCGCCCGGCCACCAGCCGGTCGAACAGACGGTCGGGCAGCAGCCGCAACACCGCGGCGATGCCGGCCATCGGCCACGGAATGACGCGCCGGCTGACGCCTGCGGCGATGGCGGCGAACGCCCGCTCGGCAAAGGCCTCGGCCGTCATCAGGAACGGCTTGCGGTACGGGTCGTGCGCGGTCAGCGGCGTGGCGACGAAGCCCGGCAGCAGCGTCACCACCTGCACGCCGCTGCCGCGGCACTCGCCGCGCAGGCTCTCGCAGTAGGCCACCACGGCCGCCTTGCTGGCACAGTAGGCGCCGTGTCCCGGAAAGCCGCGCAGGGCCGCGACGCTAGCGACGCCCACCAGCCGGCCGCTGCCCCGCTCGCGCATCGGGCGCAGGAACGGGTGGAAGGTGGCGGCCAGGCCGAAGCAGTTGACGGCGAACACCTCGCGCATCACATCCAGGTCGGCGCGCTCGGTGGTGTCCATGCCGATGCTGATGCCGGCGTTGGCGACCACGACGTCGGGCAGCCCCTGGCGCTCGATGCAGGCCTGGGCGGCGGCGACGATCTCGTCGGTGCGGGCCACGTCGGCGCCGTAGACGCCGGCGCGGCCATCGTCCAGCCCCTGGCGCCGCACCCAGTCGTGCAGCAGGTCGGTGCGGCGGGCCACCAGCGCCACGCGCCAGCCGGCGGCGACGTAGCGGGCCGCCAGCGCCTGCCCGATGCCGCTGGACGCCCCGGTAATGAAGACCAGCGGTGCCTTCATGGCCGGGGCTTCGGTGCCAGCTCGGCCCGCAACGGTCCCTGCAGGACCAGGCGCCGGGCCGGGTTGTCGTACTCGAGGCCGGCGGCGTGCACGGTGTCGCCGCCGTACTGCACCACCGCCGGCAGCGGGCTCTTCACCTGCTCGGTGACGGTGTACAGATCGAGGAATTCGCCGCGGATGACCACCGCCTGACCGGCGCCGTCGATGCTGCGCACCTCGGCCCCGCCGCGCAGCTGCACTTCCGAGCCGTCGCCGTTGGCCAGCGCGCGCCGCGCCACCGCGGTGGTGACGCGGCCGTCGGCGCCGATGGCGCGGATCTCGGCCTGGTCGACGTCGATGCGGTCGGTGACCGGGAAGTGCTGCAGCCGCTGGCCCTGGATGCGCAGCTTCAGGCGACCGCGGGGGTCGAAGCGCTCCAGGACGAACTGGTCCATGGTGTAGTCGGGGGCGCTGGAGACGAGGGGCGTCGGAGCCTGCGAGCCCGGCCTCGGCGCGTTCTTCAGCAGCCACCAGCTGGCCAGCGCCAGCAGGGCCATCAGCAGCAGCGGCAGGTAGGCTCCCAGCGCCTCCCGCAGGCGCTGGTGCCAGCTCAGCGGCACCCGACCCGGCGCCGGTCGCGGCGGGCCGAGCGAGATCGGCACCTCGGGCAGATCGGGCAGATGCAGCTCGACGCTCATGGCGGGTGGCACCGCACGCGCTCAGGCGCCATCCAGCGTGCGGCGCTCGTCCTGCAGCAGCGCGGCGTAGCGGCCGGCCGCCATCAGCAGCAGGTCGCAGAACTCGCGCGCCGCGCCATGGCCGGCCGGCGCGGCCGTGACATGGTGCGCCACGGCCCGCACCTCGGCGTGGGCGCCCGGCGGCGCGCAGGCCAGGCCGGCGCGCGTCAGCAGCGGCAGGTCAGGCCAGTCGTCGCCGATGGCTGCCACCTCGGCCCAGGCCAGGCCGAGCGCCGCCAGCAGGGACTGCGCCACCGCCAGCTTGTCGGCCACGCCGTAGGCCGCATGCGCCAGCGCCAGGTCGGCCACGCGGCGGCGCACGGCCGGCGAGTCGCGCCCGGTGATGACGAGGGGCTCGATGCCGGCGCGGCGCAGCAGCTTCAGGCCGTGGCCGTCCAGGGTCGAGAACGCCTTCACCGTCTCGCCGTGCTCGCCGATGTACAGCCGGCCGTCGGTGAGCACGCCATCGACGTCGAACAGCGCCGCCTTCATGCCCAGGCCGCGACCCTGCGCGCGCAGCAGCAGCGCGGGCGCGAAGCGCAGCGCGGGGCCCGGCGCCATCAGATCACCTTGGCGCGCATCAGGTCGTTGGAGTTGAGCGCGCCCACCAGCGCGCCCGCCTCGTCGACCACCAGCACGCTGGTGATGCGGTGCTCTTCCATCACGTCGGCGGCGTCCACCGCCAGCGCGTCGGCCCGCACCAGGCGCGGGCTGCGGTGCATCACCTGCTCGGCCGTCAGCGCGCGCAGGTCGGCACCGCGCTCGATCAGGCGGCGCAGGTCGCCGTCGGTGAAGATGCCGATCGGCCGGCCCGCGGCGTCCTCCACCGCGGTGAAGCCCAGGCCCTTGCCGGTCATCTCGCGCAGCAGCGCGGTGAAGCTGGCCGCCGGCGCCACGCGCGGCACGGCGTCGCCGCTGCGCATCAGGTCGTGCACGTGCATCAGCAGCTTGCGGCCCAGGCTGCCGCCCGGGTGCGAGCGCGCAAAGTCCTCGGGCTTGAAGCCGCGCGCATCGAGCAGCGCCACCGCCAGCGCATCGCCCAGCGCCATCTGGGCCGTGGTGCTGGCCGTGGGCGCCAGGTTCAGCGGGCAGGCTTCCTCGGACACGGCGCAGGGCAGCACGGTGTCGGCATGGCGGCCCAGCGTCGAGTCGGCGCGACCCGTCATGGCCACCAGGCCCACGCCCAGGCGCCGCAGGGCCGGCAGGATGGCGGCCAGCTCGTCGCTCTCACCGCTGTTGCTGATGGCCAGCACCAGGTCGCCCGCGATCACCATGCCGAGGTCGCCGTGACTGGCCTCGGCCGGATGCACGAACAGCGCCGGCGTGCCGGTGGACGCCAGCGTGGCGGCCACCTTGCGCCCGACATGGCCGCTCTTGCCCATCCCCATCACCACCAGCCGGCCGCGGCAGTGCAGGATCGCCTGCACCGCCTGGGCGAAGCCCGCGCCCTGGGCCGACGCCACCTCGTGCAGGGCGCGCGCCTCGATCTCGAAGGTGCGAGCGGCCAGGCGCAGGGCACGCGCCGCATCGAAGGGCGGCGGCGTCATCGGCCGGGTCGGTGCACTAGCATCGGTCGATTCTAGGCACGCCCCCGGCCGTGGCATCGACCCTCGAACTCGTGCTGCTGTACCTGATCGCCGCGGTGCTCGGCGTGGTCGCCTGCCGCTCGCTGAAGCTGCCGCCGATGCTGGGCTACCTGGCGGTGGGCGTGCTCATCGGCCCGAACGCGCTGGCCCTGGCCGCGGACAGCGCCGGCGTCAAGTACCTGGCCGAGTTCGGCGTCGTGTTCCTGATGTTCGTCATCGGGCTCGAGTTCAACCTGCCCAAGCTGCGCAGCATGCGCACCCTGGTGTTCGGCCTGGGTCTGTCGCAGGTGCTGCTGACGCTGGCCGGCGCCCTGGCCGGGCATGCGCTGATCGCCTGGGCCTACACCCAGTTCGCGGACCGGCCCTGGCAGATGTCGTGGCAGGGCTCGGTGGTGCTGGGCGGGGCATTCGCCATGTCGTCCACCGCCATCGTCGTCAAGCTGATGGCCGAGCGGCTCGAACTGGCCAGCGAGCACGGCCGGCGCGTGCTGGGCGTGCTGCTGTTCCAGGACCTGGCGGTGGTGCCGCTGCTGGTGCTGATCCCGGCGCTGGGCTCGCCCGCCGCGGCGCTGCTGCAGGCGATGGGCTGGGCCGCGCTGAAGGCCGCGCTGCTGCTGGGCGCGCTGCTGCTCGGCGGCCCGAAGCTGATGCGGCCCTGGCTGACGCTGGTGGCGCGGCGCAAGAGCGAGGAGCTGTTCGTCCTCAACCTGCTGCTGATCACGCTCGGCCTGGCCTGGCTCACCGACCGGGCCGGCTTGTCGCTGGCGCTGGGCGCCTTCCTGGCCGGCATGCTGATCGCCGAGACCGAATACAAGCATCAGGTCGAGACCGACATCCGGCCCTTCCACGACGTGCTGCTGGGCCTGTTCTTCATCACCATCGGCATGAAGCTCGACTGGCGCCCGGTGCTGGCGCATTGGCCCGTGGTGCTGCTGCTGACCACGCTGCCGGTGCTGGTGAAGTTCGCACTGGTGGCGTCCCTGGCGCGCGCCTTCCGTGCGGCGCCGGGGGTGGCTTTGCGCACCGGCCTGTACCTGGCGCAGGCCGGCGAGTTCGGTTTCGTGCTGCTGACCCTGGGCGCCGAGCGCGGGCTGGTCCCGCCGGCCTGGGAGAGCGCGGTGCTGGCCAGCATGGTGCTGTCGATGCTGGCCAGCCCCTTCCTCATCCTCCACAGCAACCGCATCGTCAACCGGCTGAGCGCCAGCGACTGGCTGATGCAGTCGGTGGCGCTGACCACGATCGCGCGCCGCGCCATCGCCACCGAGGGCCACGTCATCATCTGCGGCTACGGCCGCAGCGGCCAGAACCTGGCCCGGCTGCTGTCGCCCGAGGGCATCCCGTACATGGCGCTCGACCTCGACCCCGACCGCGTGCGCCAGGCCGCCGCCGCCGGCCAGAGCGTGGTCTTCGGCGACGCCGCGCGGCTGCCCAGCCTGGTGGCGGCCGGCCTGGCGCGCGCCGCCGCGGTGGTGGTGAGCTACCACGACACCGCCTCGGCGCTGCGCATCCTGCGCCTGGTGCGGGCGCATGCGCCGAAGGTGCCGGTGATCGTGCGCACGGTGGACGACGCCGACATCGACCGGCTCAAGGCCGCCGGCGCCACCGAGGTCGTGCCCGAGGCGATCGAGGGCTCGCTGATGCTGGCCGGCCACGCGCTGGCCCTGGTGGGGGTGCCGATGAAGCGCGTGATCCGCGTCATCCGCGACGCGCGCGATGCCCGCTACGGCCTGCTGCGCGGCTACTTCCACGGCGCCGACGACGACACCGTCGAAGAGCGCGAGCAGGCGCGGCTGCAGAGCGTGACACTGCCCGAGGCTGCGCGCTGCCTGGGCCAGACGCTGGACGCGCAGGCACTGCACGCGGTGGGCGTGAGCGTGGTGTCGGTACGCAAGGCCGCCGGCAGCGTGGTGGCGCCGGCGCCGGCGCATGTGCTGGCCGCGGGCGACACGCTGGTGCTGTCGGGCCTGCCCGAGCCGCTGGCCCTGGCCGAGGAGAAACTGCTGCGCGTGTAGCCTGCGGTGGCGAAGCCGGGTCTGCCGCTCCCGAGCGCGCCGCCCCGGGCGGCCGTGCGGCTAGCGCTTCAGTCGCCGGATCAGGCTCGAGGTGTCCCAGCGCCGGCCACCCAGGGCCTGCACCTCGGCGTAGAACTGGTCCACCAGCGCCGTCACCGGCAGCTGCGCGCCGTTGCGGCGCGCCTCGTCGAGCACCAGGCCCAGGTCCTTGCGCATCCAGTCCACCGCGAAGCCGAAATCGAACTGGTCCTGGACCATGGTCTTGCCGCGGTTGTCCATCTGCCAGCTTTGCGCCGCGCCCTTGCCGATGACGTCCAGCACCAGCGGCAGGTCCAGCCCGGCGCGCTGGCCGAAGGCGATCGCCTCGGCCAGGCCCTGCACCAGGCCGGCGATGGCGATCTGGTTCACCATCTTGGCCAGCTGGCCCGCGCCGCTGGCGCCGACACGCGTCACGGCCTTGGCGAAGCTGAGCGCCACCGGCCGCATGGCGTCGAACGGCGCGGCGTCACCGCCGCACATCACGGTGAGCGCGCCGTTCACGGCCCCGGCCTGGCCGCCCGAGACCGGGGCGTCGATGAAGTGCAGGCCGAGCTGCATGGCCTGGGCATGCAGCGCGCGCGCCACCTCGGCCGAGGCCGTGGTGTGGTCGACGAACACCGCGCCCGGCTTCATGCCGGCGTAGGCGCCCGTCTCGCCCAGCGTTACCGCCCGCAGGTCGTCGTCGTTGCCGACGCAGGCGAACACGAAATCGGCGCCGCCGCCGGCCTCGGCGGCTTCACGCGGGGTGGCCGCGCTGGCCCCGCCATGGCGGGCCACCCAGTCCCGGGCCTTGGCGGCACTGCGGTTGTAGACGGTGACGTGGTGCCCGGCGCCCGCCAGGTGGCCGGCCATCGGGTGGCCCATCACGCCCAGGCCGAGGAAGGCCACGCGGGCCGGGGGAACGGGGTCGTAGCTGCGGGTGTTCATCGCGCAATGCTGCCATGAACCGCCGCCGCGACCGCGCTCAGACCATCTTCATGTGCTCGGTGCCGGCGGCCAGGTCGAGATTGCGCGCGCGCTGGCTCTGCAGCTTGATCTGCAGCCGCAGGTCGTTCACCGAGTCGGCGTTGCGCAGCGCGTCCTCGTAGGTGATGTGGCGGCCTTCGTAGAGGTCGAACAGGCTCTGGTCGAAGGTCTGCATGCCCAGCTCGCGGCTGCGCTTCATCAGCTCCTTGATCTCGGCGATCTCGCCCTTGAAGACGAGGTCGCCGACGAGCGGCGTGTTCAGCAGGATCTCCACCGCCGCCACGCGCCCGCGGCCCTGCTCGCGCGGTACCAGGCGCTGGCTGACCAGGGCCTTCAGGTTGAGCGACAGGTCCATCAGCAGCTGCTGGCGCCGCTCCTCCGGGAAGAAGTTGATGATCCGGTCCAGCGCCTGGTTGGCGCTGTTGGCGTGCAGCGTGGCCAGGCACAGGTGGCCCGTCTCGGCGAAGGCCACCGCGTGCTCCATCGTCTCGCGGTCGCGGAGCTCGCCCATCAGGATCACGTCGGGCGCCTGGCGCAGCGTGTTCTTCAGCGCCGCCTCCCAGCTGTCGGTGTCGATGCCCAGCTCGCGCTGCGTGACGATGCAGTTCTTGTGCGCGTGCACGAACTCGACCGGGTCCTCGACCGTGATGATGTGGCCGAAGCTGTGCTCGTTGCGGTGGTCGACGATCGCCGCCAGCGAGGTGCTCTTGCCCGAGCCGGTGGCGCCGACGAAGATGACCAGGCCGCGCTTGGACAGCGCCACATCCTTCAGCACCGCCGGCAGGCCCAGGCCGTCGATGGTGGGCAGCGTGGCCGGGATCGTGCGGCACACCAGCCCCACCTGGCCCTGCTGCACGAAGGCGTTGACGCGAAAGCGCCCCACGCCCTGGGGCGAGATCGCGAAGTTGCACTCCTTGGTGCGCTCGAACTCGGCCGCCTGCTTGTCGTTCATCACCGCGCGCGCCAGCGCCAGCGTGTGCTGGCCGGTGAGCGGCTGCGGGCTGACCTTGGTGACCCTGCCGTCGACCTTGATCGCGGGCGGGAAGTCGGCGGTGAGGAACAGGTCGCTGCCGTTGCGGCTGACCATCAGCCGCAGCAGGTCGTTGACGAACTTCGAGGCCTGGTCGCGTTCCATCGTCTTACCCCGGGAAATTTTCGGGAATCTTCGCCTTGGAGCGCGCCTCGGCGGCGGAGACCAGGTTGCGCCGAACCAGGTCGGACAGGTTCTGGTCCAGCGTCTGCATGCCCAGGCTCTGCCCGGTCTGGATCGAGCTGTACATCTGCGCGATCTTGTTCTCGCGGATCAGGTTCTTGATCGCCGAGGTGGCGATCATGATCTCGTGCGCCGCCACGCGGCCGCTGCCGTCCTTGAGCTTGCACAGCGTCTGCGAGATCACGGCCACCAGCGACTCGGACAGCATCGCGCGCACCATGTCCTTCTCGGCCGCCGGGAACACGTCGACCACGCGGTCGATGGTCTTGGCCGCGCTGCTGGTGTGCAGCGTGCCGAACACCAGGTGGCCGGTCTCGGCCGCGGTGAGCGCCAGCCGGATGGTCTCGAGATCGCGCATCTCGCCCACCAGGATGGCGTCGGGGTCCTCGCGCAGCGCCGAGCGCAGCGCGTTGGCGAAGCTGAGCGTGTGCGGCCCGACCTCGCGCTGGTTGACCAGGCATTTCTTGCTCTCGTGCACGAACTCGATCGGGTCTTCCACCGTCAGCACGTGGCCGAACTCGTTCTCGTTGAGGTGGTTGACCATCGCCGCCAGCGTCGTGCTCTTGCCCGAGCCGGTGGGCCCGGTGCACAGCACCAGGCCGCGCGGGCGCAGCGCGAGCTCGGCGAACACCTTGGGCGTGCCCAGCTGCTCGAGCGTGAGGATCTTGCTCGGGATGGTGCGGAACACCGCGCCGGCGCCGCGGTTCTGGTTGAACGCGTTCACGCGGAAGCGCGCCAGGCCCTGGATCTCGAACGAGAAGTCGCACTCCAGCGTGTCCTCGTAGTGCTTGCGCTGGGCGTCGTTCATGATGTCGTACACCATGGCGTGGACCATCTTGTGGTCCAGCGGCTCGACGTTGATGCGCCGCACGTCGCCATGCACCCGGATCATCGGCGGCAGGCCGGCCGACAGGTGCAGGTCCGAGGCCTTGTTCTTGACCGAAAAGGCCAGCAGCTGGGTGATGTCCATGGGGGGCGCAAAGGGCCCGTATGCTCGTGCGCCCGGGCCGGGAAGTTCGAAATGATTATGGGCAGCATCGGAAGCAACCTGCAAGAAGTGAAGCAGCGCATCGCCACCGCCTGCGCCACAGCCGGCCGAAGTGCCAACAGCGTCACGCTGCTGGCGGTGAGCAAGACCTTCGAGGCCGCCGCCGTGCGCGCCGCGCACGACGCCGGCCAGCGCGAATTCGGCGAGAACTACGTGCAGGAAGCGCTGGCCAAGATCGAGGCCCTGGCCGGGCTGCGGCCGCGACCCGTCTGGCACCTGATCGGCCCCTTGCAGGCCAACAAGACGCGCGCGGTGGCCGAGGCCTTCGACTGGGTGCACTCGGTCGACCGGCTGAAGATCGCGCAGCGGCTGTCGGCGCAGCGCCCCGCGGCGCTGCCGCCGCTGAACATCTGCTTGCAGATCAACGTCAGCGGCGAGGCCAGCAAGAGCGGGCTCGTGCCGGCCGAGCCGGCCGAGCTCGCCGATGTGGCCCGGGCCGTCGCGGCGCTGCCGCGTCTGCGCCTGCGCGGCCTGATGTCCATCCCCGAGCCGGCCACCCACTTCGAGGCCCAGCGCGCACTGCACCGCGTGCTGGCGCAGGCCCTGGCGGCGCTGAACGCCCAGGGCCTGCAGCTCGACACGCTGTCGATGGGCATGAGCGCCGATCTCGAGGC
The DNA here is from genome assembly GCA_028872015.1 of Burkholderiales bacterium. Taxonomy (GTDB): domain Bacteria; phylum Pseudomonadota; class Gammaproteobacteria; order Burkholderiales; family Burkholderiaceae_C; genus Rubrivivax. The sequence goes on from JAGWLO010000010.1 coordinate 41,215, forward strand.
GGCGGTGGCCGAAGGCGCGACGATCGTGCGCGTGGGCACGGCGATCTTCGGCCGGCGCTGAGCCCGGCCGCTACAGCGGCAGCAAGGCGCTGTTCTTCACCTCTTCCATCACGGCATAGGTGCGCGTCTCGCGCACACCGGGCAGGCTCCAGATGACGCTGCCGATGAACTGGCGGTAGGCCGCCATGTCGGCCACGCGGGTCTTGAGCAGGTAGTCGAAGCCGCCGGCCACCAGGTGCGCTTCCAGGATCTCGGGCCGCACCTGCACCGCGGCCTTGAAGCTGTCCATCACGTCGTGCACGGTGCGGTCGAGCAGCACCTCCACGAACACCAGCAGCCCGGCGCCCAGCTTGGCCGGGTTCAGCCGCGCCTCGTAGCCCAGGATGTAGCCCTCGCGCGTGAGCCGCTTCACGCGCTCGAGCACGGCGGTGGGCGACAGGTGCACCGTCTCGGCCAGCTTGAGGTTGCTGATGCGCCCGTCGGCCTGCAGCACGCGCAGGATGCGGCGGTCGATCTTGTCCGGCTCGCGCTCGGCGCGCGGGCCCAGGGTGCTGCTGTCCATGGTCACGAATTCTGGGCCCTGGGCCGCCCGGCGGCGCCGAGGAAGCTGCGGCTCCGGACGCCGATTTCCGCATCCGATGCGGCCGCGCCGCGCCTAAGCTGCGACCTGCCGCGGCCCTGGTGCCGCCCCCGACCGGAACCCCCCGCCATGCCTGCCGCCCGCCTGCCCCACCCGTACCGCCCCGAGGCCGACGCCGCCGCGGCCGCGCTGGCCGCCTTGGGCGGCACGCTCGACTGGCCCGCCGTGCTCGCCCGTGCCCGGCCCTGGATCGCCGCCGTGCGCGCACGGCCGGCGCCCTTCTGGGCCCTGGAGTCGCTGCTGCGCGAGTACCCCATCTCGAGCAGCGAAGGCCTGGCCCTGATGCGGCTGGCCGAGGCGCTGCTGCGCGTGCCCGACGCCGAGACTGCCATCGCGCTCACCGCCGACCAGCTCGGGCGCGCCGATTTCGAGGCCGACGAGGGCGCATCCGCCGGCCCGCACCGCCGGCTGGCCCAGCTCTCGGCCAGCGCCATCGCGCTGTCCAAGCGCTTCCTGCCCGAGTCGGCGGGCCCGGGCGACAGCCCGCCCGGCCTGCTGCAGCGCCTGGGCGCACGCACCGTGGTGGCGGCCACCGTGCGCGCGATCCAGCTGCTGGGGCGTCAGTTCGTGCTCGGCCGCACGATCGCCGAGGCGCAGGCCGCGGCCGACGCCGCGCGCCGCGGCAGCGCGGCGCTGCGCTACAGCTACGACATGCTGGGCGAAGGCGCGCGCACCGAGCGCGACGCGCAGCGCTACCTGGCGAGTTACGCTGACGCCCTCGCGGCCATCGCCGCTGCCGCGCCGGCCGCGCTGCGGGCGCAGGACGACGGCCCGCGCCGCTGCGACGGCATCTCAATCAAGCTCAGCGCGCTGTACGCGCGCTACGAAGAGGCGCAGCGCGAGCGCGTCTTCGCGGAGCTGCTGCCGCGCGTGCAGGCCCTGGTCGACCAGGCCGCGCAGGCCAACCTCAACCTCACCATCGATGCCGAGGAAAGCGACCGGCTCGAGCTGTCGCTGGCGCTGTTCGAGGCGCTGGCCTCGCACATCGCCGCCCGGCATCCGCGCTGGCAGGGCTTCGGCCTGGCGGTGCAGGCGTACCAGACGCGGGCGCTGGCGGTGGTGGACGAGGTGGCGCGCATCGCCGCCGCCCACGGCCTGCGCTTCATGGTGCGGCTGGTGAAGGGCGCGTACTGGGACGGCGAGATCAAGCGCGCGCAGGAGGCCGGCCTGCCCGGCTACCCGGTGTACACGCACAAGGCCCACACCGACCTGTCCTACCTGGCCTGCGCGGCGCGGCTGCTGGGCCACCGCGAGCGGCTCTATGCCCAGTTCGCCACCCACAACGCCGGCACCCTGGCGGCCCTCCTGCAGCTGGCGCAGGCGGTGGGCGCCGAGGGCAGCTTCGAGCTGCAGCGCCTGCACGGCATGGGCGAAGGCGTGTACCGCGAGGTGCTGGCCGATGCGGCGACGGCGGGCGTGCCCTGCCGCGTCTACGCCCCGGTGGGCGAGCACCGCGACCTGCTCGCCTACCTGGTGCGCCGGCTGCTGGAGAACGGCGCCAACTCGTCGTTCGTGCACCAGCTGGCCGACGAGACGGTGGATGCCGAGGCCCTGCTCGCGTCGCCGCTGGCCGTGGCCACGGCGCCGGCGCTGGCGCTGCCGCCGGCGCTGTACGGGCCGCAGCGCGCCAACTCGATCGGTGCCGATCTGGCCTGCGCCGAGATGCGGGCCCCGCTGCAGGCGGCGGTGGCCGCCACGCGCCTCCAGGCCGTGCCGCTGGCCGACGCGGCCGAGGCCGGCGCCGCGATGGCGCGCCTGCAGGCCGGCTTCGAGGCCTGGGCCGCGCGGCCCCTGGCCGAGCGCGCCGCCGTGCTGCGCCGGGCCGCCGATGCGCTGCAACAGCGCCTGCCCGAGTTCTGCGGCCTGCTCGTGAAGGAGGCCCACAAGACCCTGGGCGACGCCGTGGCCGAGGTGCGCGAGGCGATCGACTTCTGCCGCTACTACGCCGCCCAGGCCGAACTGCGGCTGGCCGACCAGACCCTGCCCGGGCCCACCGGCGAGAGCAACGTGCTGCGCCTGCGCGGCCGCGGCGTCTTCGTCTGCATCAGCCCGTGGAACTTTCCGCTGGCCATCTTCGCCGGCCAGGTGGTGGCGGCGCTGGTGGCGGGCAACGCCGTGGCCGCCAAGCCGGCCGAGCAGACGCCGCTGGTGGCGTTGCGCTTCGTGGCGCTGCTGCTCGAGGCCGGCGTGCCGGCCGATGCGCTGCAATGCCTGCACGGCCCGGGCGAGACCGTGGGTGCGGCCCTGGTGGCCGACGCGCGCACGGCCGGCGTGTGCTTCACCGGCAGCACGCAGGTGGCCCGGCTCATCCACCGCGCGCTGGCGGCCAAGGACGGCCCCATCGTGCCGCTGATCGCCGAGACCGGCGGCCTGAACGCGATGGTGGTGGACAGCAGCGCGCTGCCCGAGCAGGTGGTGGACGCGGTGGTGCAAAGCGCCTTCCGCAGCGCCGGCCAGCGCTGCTCGGCGCTGCGCCTGCTGTGCGTGCACGAGGCGGTGGCCGACGGCCTGGTGGAGATGCTGCAGGGCGCGCTGGCCCTGTGGCGCCTGGGCGACCCGGCCGAGCTGGCCACCGACGTCGGGCCCGTGATCGACGACGCGGCCTGCGCTGCCCTCGAGCGCCAGGTGCAGCGTCTGCGCCGCCAGGCGCGGCTGCTGGGCGAGGCGCCGTTGCCGGCCGGCCCCGCGGTGCCGCGCCTGGTGGCGCCGATCGCGTTCGAGATCGGCCGCATCGACGAGCTGCGCGAGGAGATCTTCGGCCCCGTGCTGCACGTCGTGCGCTGGGGTCCGGGCCAGCGCGGCGAGGGCGCGGCGCACGATGTGGCCGCGGTGGTGCAGCAGATCAATGCGCTGGGCTACGGCCTGACCCTGGGCGTGCACACGCGCATCGACAGCCGCGCGCGCCGCATCGCCGAGGCCGCGCGCGTGGGCAACGTCTACGTCAACCGCAACATGATCGGCGCCGTAGTCGGCGTGCAGCCTTTCGGCGGCGAGGGCCTCAGCGGCACCGGCCCGAAGGCCGGCGGGCCGCACTACCTGCTGCGCCTGTGCACCGAGCAGACGCTGACCATCAACACCGCGGCGGCCGGCGGCAACGCCGAGCTGCTGGCCGAGTTCGGCCTGCCTGCGGGGCGCTAGTTCAGGTACATGCCCAGGTAGCGGCGGCCGCGGCTGACGGCTTCGGCGTCGGGGCAGACGTCGAACCAGGCCACCAGCTGCTGCCGTGCCTTCTCGCGCCACTCGGCCTTGTCGCGCAGCACGGTGTCCAGCAGCTGCTCGAAGGCGGCCGGCCATCGGCCGTCGTGCGCCAGCAGCGCGGCCAGGCCGAAGCGGGCCTCGAAATCCCTGGGGTTGGCGGCCACGCGCGCGGCCAGGGCCACCGGGTCACCCTCGGGGCGGTGTGCGGCGAGCTCGATGCGGCCCATCAGCGCCGCGTAGCGGTGCCCCATCGCCTCGCCCGGCAGGCCTTCCAGCAGCGCCTGCGCCGGGGCATGCTCGCCGCGCCCGATCAGGCGCTCGGCCAGGTCGAGCGTGGCCTCGACGTGGCCGGGCTCGATGGACAGCGCTTCGTGCAGCAGCGGCAGCGCCTCGTCGTCGCCGAGCTCGGCGGCCTCGGCGCGCAGGGCCTCCACCGGCGAGGCCGGCTCGGTCAGGTGGCGGTCGAGGAATTCGCGCACCTTGCCTTCGGGCAGCGCGCCCAGGAACTGGTCCACCGGCTGGCCGCCGATGAACAGCATCACCAGCGGAATGCTGCGGATCTGCAGCGCCGCCGACAGGTTGGGCGCCTGGTCGGTGTCGAGCTTGGCGAGCACGAAGCGCCCGTCGTAGGCCGCCGCCAGCTTCTCGAGCACCGGCCCGAGCGAGCGGCAGGGCCCGCACCACGGGGCCCAGCAATCCAGCAGCACCGGCACCTGGAGCGAGCGCTCCAGCACGGCCGACTCGAAGTCGGCCTCGGTGACGTCGAAGCTGAACGGGCCGTTCACGGCAGCGGCGGCCACGGCGCCTTACTGCGGCCGCTCGTTGCGCAGCGTGCCCAGCGGCGTCGTCTTGCCCGAGAGCACGAACAGCGTGTAGACGCCCTGGCCCAGCAGCGGATCGCCGTTGGTGCGGCTGGTCAGGTAGACCGGGGTCGATTGCGAGGCCGAGTCGACCTCGATCACGGCGCCCGTGGCGTTGCTGGCCACGTTGGTGTAGGGCGCGGCCTGGCCGGCGGCGATGTTCTGCGAGCCCGAGACCACGCCGTAGTCGACCAGCATCGTGACCGGGGACAGGCTGGCGACGCCGTTGACGACGCGGATCTTGGTCTGCGCGGTGCTCACCGGCAGCCGGTTGTCGTCGGTGATCGTGGTCAGCTGCGGCGTGCTGCCGCCCCAGGCCAGCAGCGTGTAGTCGCCGCCGGCGGCCAGCGGCAGGGTGCCGGTGAAGGTGGGATTGCCGTTGACCAGCACCCGCAGCGTCGGGTCGCCGCCGGCGGCGCTGCTGGCCGGAACCAGCGTGTAGGCGCCCACGGCCGGCGACGACAGGCCGCTGGCCACCAGCGTGCCGCCCACGTTGGCCGACACCAGGCCGGCGTTGTCCACGCTGGCCACCAAGCGCACGCGGGCCTGGGTGTTGGCCATGGCCGTGCTGCTGCCCTGCTCGACGACCATGGTGCCGTTGACCAGTGCGCCGCCCGTGCCCGCGGTGAGCACGATGGTCTCGTACTGCGCGGCCGTGAACGTGACCGAGGGGATGTCGAGCCGGACGTCGGCGGGGTTGCCCTTGCCGGTGACGCGCAGCTCGTAGGTGCCGGCCGGGATCTCGCGGAAGCCCGACAGCGAGCCGCTGGTCAGCGCGCCCTGCGTGGGCGTGCTGACCGTGAGGTCGGCGCCGGGGGTCGTGAGATACACGTCCAGGGTGCCGGTGGTGCTGGTGGCATTGAACATGCGCACCCGCGTGTTGCCGGCGCCGATCTGGGTGGTGTCGTCGTCCTCGGGCAGCGTGGTCACGTGCAGCGAGGCCTGCGGGCCCCACACCACGGCCGTGTAGTGGGCGCCGCCCGACAGCGTGTAGCTGCCGGTGAACAGCGCCGCGCTGTTGCCGGCGCTGTTGACGTTGAGGGTGTAGGTGTTGGCCGAGACCGAGGCGTAGGACGACAGCGCGCCCGGCGTCAGGCTGCTGAAGAGCTTCTGCGTGCCGCTGAGGTAGACGTCGGCGCTGGCGAGGTCATCGGTGAGGTTGATGGCGCGGATCGAGCTCGAGCCGCCGCTGCCGCTGCCCTTGCCGCAGGCGGCCAGCGTGAGACAGGTGGCGACGGCGCCGAACAGGGCCAGCCGGCGCAGGAAAGAGGCAGAAGTCATCGAGGGGGTCCTTGGAGGGTGCCTGGTCAGGACGGGGATTGCAGCGCCACGATGGCCAGGCACGGTTTCCGTCCAACGCTGGATTATGACGCGCGGTGACCCTGGCCTTCCGTGTCGCAACCGCCCTGGCATGCGCCTGGGCGCTGGTAACGCGGCCGTCGTACCATGTCATTTCGCGTCGCATCTGGACATCGGCCAACCGGGCGGACTGCACCCGCAGCCTCTTACGCTATGCGCATGGAGACCAAACCGTATCACCTCTTCGTCGTCGAGGACGACCCGGCGATGCGCGACATGCTCAGCAGCTACCTCGAGAAGCAGGGCATGGCCGTGACCAGCATGCCCAGCGCCGAGGACCTGATGCGCCGCATCCACCGGCTGCGGCCCGACCTGGTGATCCTGGACGTGTCGCTGCCGGGCGAGTCGGGCCTGCAGGCCTGCCAGCGCCTGCGCGCCGAGGGCGACCGCGTGCCGATCATCCTGCTGACCGCGCGCACCGAGGAGGTCGACCGCGTGCTCGGCCTGGAGATGGGCGCCGACGACTACCTGGGCAAGCCCTTCTCGGCGCGCGAACTGCTGGCGCGCATCCGCGCCGTGCTGCGCCGTGCCGGCAGCACACCGGGCCTGCCGGTGGCCTTCGACCGCGAAGTGCCGATCGGTCCCTACACCTTCGCCCCGGCCACGCGCAGCCTGCACGGCAGCGACGGTCAGGTGCGCGTGCTCAGCACGGTCGAGTACGCCATGCTCACCGAGCTGGTGACCAACCCCAACGTGGCGATCTCGCGCGAGCGGCTGCTGGCGGTCTCCCACACGCGGGCCGAGGCGCTGCTGACGCGCACGGTGGACGTGGCCGTGATGCGCCTGCGCCGCATCGTCGAGCCCGATGCCAGCACGCCGCGCTTCATCCAGACGGTGCGGGGGCACGGTTACATGTTCGTGCCCCATGCCCGGCCCGCCTAGCCCGCAGACCCCCCCGCGCCGCGCCTGGTCGATGGTGCGCCGCCTCACCGGCGGCGTGGCGCTGATCGCGCTGCTGTCGTTCGCCGCCCAGGCCGTGGTCATCAGCCTGTGGCTGCGGCCGGTGGCCGACGACGTGGCCAGCCTGGCCGCCGAACAGGCCGAGATGGCGCGCGCCGCGCTGGCCGCGGTGCCGCCCGCCTCGCGCCCGGCGCTGGCGGCGCAGATGTCGGCCGGGCGCGTGAGCGTGAGCGCCAGCGAGCCGCAGCGCGGCGAGTCCATCACCGCGCTGCCGGCCCCGCGCGAATACGAGCTGCAGACGCGCGAGATGGTGGGCCCGGACATCGATGTGCGCTTCGAGCCGCGGCCCGACAACAGCTTCGCCGCCGTGTTCAAGCTGCCGGTGGGCGGCCAGACCTGGTGGCTGACGCGCGAATACAGCCCGGCCGGCCGCGCCATCACGGGCACGCTGGGCGTGTGGCTGCTGCTGCTGGCCAGCGCCACCGTGGGCGCGCTGCTGATCTCGGTGCGCTTCATCGCCCGCCCGATCGGCCGCCTGGCCGAGCAGATCGGCCGCCAGCAGGGCCTGCTGCAGCCGCTGCCCGAGCGCAGCGACGCCAGCGTCGAGCTGCAGGCGCTGGTCCGCGCCTTCAACGAGCTGGCGCGCCAGGTCAGTGCCGCCAGTCAGGCGCGCCAGCAATTGCTGGCCGGCGTGTCGCACGACCTGCGCACGCCGCTGGCGCGGCTGCGGCTGCGAGCCGAGACCCAGTGCGAGCCCGTGGTGGCCGATGCGCTCACGGCTGACCTGCTCTCGCTGGAGCGCATCGTCGACCAGTTCCTGGCCTACGTGCAGGGTGACAGCGGCCCGGCGCTGGGCCTGCCCGAGCCGCTGGCCGACACCGTGCGCGACACGCTGCGGCGCTGCGTCGACGCCGGCCAGCCGGTGGTGGGGCAGATCGAGCCGGTGCCCTTGCCGGTGCCCGACCTGGCGGTGCAGCGGCTGCTGGTGAACCTGGTGGACAACGCGCTGGCCTACGGGGGCGCGCCGGTGGAGGTGACGCTGCGCCGCACCGCCGAGGGCGCCGAGCTGCGCGTCAGCGACCCCGGGCCCGGCATGTCGGCCGACGATTTCGAGCGCGCGCAGCAGCCCTTCGTGCGCCTGACCAGCAGCCGCAGCGAGCTCGGCCACTGCGGCCTGGGCCTGGCCATCGTGGCCCAGATCGCGCGCCAGCTCGGCGGCGCGCTGCGCGCCGAGCGCGACGAGCGCGGCCGCTTCGGCATCGTGCTGGCGCTGCCGCAGGCCGGCTGATCGAGGCGGCTGATCAGGGGTACAGGCCGCGCTCCTCGCGCGCGGTCAGGATGCGCTCGCAGGCCACCGCGAAGGTGGCGGTGCGCAGCGTGATCCGGTGGCGGTCGGCGGTGTCCCAGATCTTCTTCAGCGCGCCGATCATGATCTTGTCCAGGCGCACGTTGATCTCGTCCTCGGTCCAGAAGAAGCTGCTGAAGTCCTGCACCCACTCGAAGTAGCTCACCGTCACGCCGCCGGCATTGCAGATGACGTCGGGCACGACCAGGATGCCGCGCTCGGCCAGGATGTCGTCGGCACCCGGCAGCGTGGGGCCGTTGGCACCTTCCAGCACCAGCCGCGCCTGCAGCCGCCGCGCGCGCGCGGCCGTGATCTGGCCCTCCAGCGCCGCCGGCACCAGGATGTCGCAGCGCGTGTCCCAGAACGCCTCGGCCTGCAGCGGCTCGGCGCCCCGGAACCCGCCCACCCCGCCCGTCTCGCGCACATGGGCCGTCAGGTCGGCCATGTCGAAGCCTCGGTCGTTGACGATGCTGCCGGTGTGGTCCTGCGCGGCCACGATGAGGGCCCCCGCCTGGGCGAAGAGCTCGGCCGCCGCGGAGCCCACGTTGCCGAAGCCCTGCACCGCCACGCGGGCGCCGTTCAGGTCGAGGTTGAGCCGTCGCGCCGCCTCGCGCCCGGTGACGAAGACGCCGCGGCCGGTGGCCTTGACGCGGCCCAGCGAGCCGCCCAGGTGGATGGGCTTGCCGGTGACCACGCCGGTGGCCGTGGTGCCGGTGTTCATGCTGTAGGTGTCCATCATCCACGCCATGATCTGCGGGTTGGTGTTCACGTCCGGCGCCGGGATGTCCTGCTGCGGCCCGATGATGATGCCGATCTCGCTCGTGTAGCGGCGCGTCATCCGCTCCAGTTCCTTGTTCGACAGCAGCTTCGGGTCGACGCGGATGCCGCCCTTGGCGCCGCCGTAGGGCAGGTTCACGGCCGCGTTCTTGATGCTCATCCAGGCCGCCAGCGCCATCACCTCTTCCAGCGTCACGTCGGGGTGGTAGCGCACGCCGCCCTTGCCCGGCCCCCGGCTCAGGTTGTGCTGCACGCGGTAGCCCTCGAAATGGGCCACGTTGCCGTTGTCGAGCTCGATCGGGATGTCCACGATCAGCGTGCGCTTGGGCCGCCGCAGCGTCTCGGCCCACTTCGCGAGGTGACCCAGGTAGGGCACGACGCGGTCGACCTGCATCAGGTAGGTGCCCCAGGGGCTGTCGGCGGTCGGGTGGACGAAGGACAGCGGCGAGGGTGACAAGGCAGAGTTCATTCGGTTTCCTGGTTGGTCTGGCGCCCGCGGCGCCCGGCCGGCTTCGTGGGCCGGCCGGGCCCGGTGATCCCCGGGCGGCGATCGGCACTGTAGGCGCCCGCCGGGCCTGCGGGTCACACGTGGCGATGCCGGCTTTGCATGGGCGCTGCGCAGGCCAGGCATCGGCGGGTCCGCCGCAAGCCGCTGGCTACACTGCGCCGATGGCAGCGGACCTCATCGCCTTCATCGGCGGCGGCAACATGGCCTCGGCCCTCATCGGCGGCCTGCGCCGCGGCGGGCGCGCCGCGGCGGCGATCGCCGTCGTCGAGCCCGATGCCGCGCAGCGCGCGCGCCTGGCGCAGGCCTTCGGCGTGCAGGCGCAGGCTGCCGCCGATGCGCGGCTGGCCCGCGCCGGCACCGTGGTCTGGGCCGTCAAGCCGCAGTTCTTCGCCGCCGCCGCCGCGCCCTGCGCGCCCCACGTCGGCCACGCCCTGCAGGTCAGCGTGATGGCCGGCGTGCGCAGCGCCGCCATCGCGCGCGCCAGCGGCAGCGCCACCGTCGTGCGCAGCATGCCCAACACGCCGGCGCTGATCGGCCGCGGCATCGCCGGGCTGCACGCCAGCGCTGCCGTGGCGGCCGAACAGCGGGCCGAGGTCGAAGCCCTGTTCGCGCCCACCGGCGCCACGCTGTGGGTGGCGCGCGAGGACGACTTGGACGCCGTCACCGCCTTGTCGGGTTCGGGCCCGGCCTACGTGTTCTACGTGCTCGAGGCGATGATGCAGGCCGCGGTCGAGATGGGCCTGAGCGCCGAGCAGGGCCGGCGGCTGGCGCTGGCCACCTTCGACGGCGCCACCGCCCTGGCCGCTGCCAGCCCCGAGCCGCCGCAGACCCTGCGCGCCCAGGTCACGTCCCCGGGCGGCACCACGCAGGCCGCCATCGCCTCGCTCGATGCCGACGGCGTGCGCGCCGCGTTCGTGCAGGCCCTGCGCGCGGCGCAGCAGCGCGCGCACGAGCTGGGCCGGTCGTTCGGCGGCTGAACGGGTGGGTCGGGCCGAGCCGGCCGCGCGCTCAGCGCAGCGCCAGGTCCAGCGCCGTGCCGGCAAACACCGCCGCGCCCAGCCAGTGGTTCAGGCGGAAGGCCCGGAAGCACCCCTGGCGCGTGCGGCCGCGGATCAGTGCAAGGTGCCACGCGGCCTGCGCCGCCGCCAGCGCCATGCCGAGCAGGAACACGCGGCCCAGGCCGAGGGCCCGGCCCAGGCCGGCCCAGCTGCCCAGGTAGACGGCGTAGAAGCCCGCCACCGCCGCCACGTCGAAGCGGCCGAGCGTGATGGCCGAGGTCTTGATGCCGATGCGCAGGTCGTCGTCGCGGTCGACCATCGCGTACTCGGTGTCGTAGGCCAGCACCCAGAACAGGTTCGACAGCAGCAGCAGCCAGGCCTGCGGCGGCACGGCGGCGGCCAGCGCCTTCCAGCCCCAGGCGGTGCCGCCCTGCGCCGCGGCAAAGGCCATCGGGATGCCGAAGCTGAAGGCCACGCCCAGCACCGCCTGCGGCATCGCCAGCACGCGCTTGGCGTACGGGTAGGCCAGGGTCACGGCCAGCGCCGCGAACGACAGCGCGATGGCGCTCGGGTTGGTCGTCAGCACCAGGCCGAAGGCCAGCAGCGCCAGCCCGGCACCCAGCGCCAGCGCCTCGCGCACCGAGACCGCGCCGCGCGTGACCGGGCGCTGCGCGGTGCGCTTGACGTGGCGGTCGAACTCGCGGTCGGCCACGTCGTTGGCGCAGCAGCCCGCGCTGCGCATGAGGATGGTGCCGAGCACGAACACGAGCAGCAGGTGCCAGCCCGGCCAGCCGTCGGCCGCGATCCACAGCGCCGACAGCGTGGGCCACAGCAGCAGCAGCCAGCCCGCCGGGCGACGCCAGCGGATCAGGTCGAGATACAGCGCAAGGCGCGAAGGCGCCGGCTCGGCAAGGTTCACGGCGCCGGATTATCGGCGCCGGCCGGCGCTCGAACGGCTCAGCCTTCCAGCCGCTTCTGGAACACCAGCCCCGCGTGCTCGCGCAGGGCGTGGAAGCGGATCTTGGGCCAGTTGGCCTCGATCGCGCGCAGCTCGGGCGCGTACTCCACCAGCACCGTGGGGGCGTCGACCGCGTCGTAGGCCACGCGGTGGGCGTTGCCGTCGACGAAGCGCTTGAGCTCGCGCTCGTCGGCGGCCGCGCCCTCGCCGGTTTCGGCCGTGACCCAGCGCGCCACCTGGTAGCGGCTGGGCATCACGCGCGCCTTGCAGCCGTACTCGTGCTCGAGCCGGTGCGCCACCACCTCGAACTGCAACTGCCCCACCGCGCCCAGCAGCAGCACGGTGCCGGCCAGGGGCCGGAAGACCTGGATCGCGCCTTCTTCGCCCAGTTGCGTCAGGCCGGCCTTGAGCTGCTTGGTCTTCAGCGGGTCGGCCACCTCGACGCTGCGGAACATCTCGGGCGCGAAGAAGGGCAGGCCCGTGAACTGCAGGGCTTCGCCCTCGGTGAGCGTGTCGCCCAGCTGCAGCACGCCATGGTTCGGGATGCCGATGATGTCGCCCGCAAAGGCCTCGTCGAGCAGCTCGCGCCGCTGCGACAGGAAGCTGACCACGGTGTTCGGCCGCAGCTCCTTGCCGCTGCGCGCCACCTTCAGCCGCATGCCGCGCTCGAAGTGGCCGCTGGCCACGCGCAGGAAGGCGATGCGGTCGCGGTGCGCCGGGTCCATGTTGGCCTGGATCTTGAACACCACGCCGCTGAACTTGGGCTCGTCGGGCTGCACCACGCGCTGCAGCGCCGCCCGCTCGGCCGGCGCCGGCGCCAGGTCGACCAGCGCATCCAGCACCTCGCGCACGCCGAAGTTGTTGACGGCCGAGCCGAAGAACATCGGCGTCTGCCGGCCGGCCAGAAAAGCGGCTTCGTCGAACGGCGGCGCCGCGTCGGTGAGCAGCGCGATCTCGCCCTGGGCCTGGATGTACTGCAGGCCGAAGCGCTCGGCATAGGCCGGATGGTCCAGACCCGCCAGGATCTCGTCGCGGTGGTGGTCGCGGTCTGCGCCGGGGCTGAACACGCGCATCTGCTGCGCCCGCAGGTCCATCACGCCGTGGAAGGCCTTGCCCATGCCCACGGGCCAGGTGAAGGGCACGACCTCCATGCCCAGCTCGCGCTCGATCTCGTCCATCAGCACCAGCGGGTCTTTCACCTCGCGGTCCATCTTGTTGACGAAGGTCAGGATCGGCGTGTGGCGGGCGCGGCACACCTGCAGCAGCCGGCGCGTCTGCGGCTCCACGCCGTTGGCGGCGTCGATCACCATCAGCGCCGCGTCCACCGCGGTCAGCACGCGGTAGGTGTCTTCGCTGAAGTCCTGGTGGCCGGGGGTGTCCAGCAGGTTGATGACGCAGTCGCGGTATTCCATCTGCATCACCGAGCTGGCCACCGAGATGCCGCGCTGCTTCTCGATCTCCATCCAGTCGCTGGTGGCGTGCCGCGTTGCCTTGCGCGCCTTCACGCTGCCGGCGATCTGGATCGCGCCGCTGAACAGCAGCAGCTTCTCCGTCAAGGTGGTCTTGCCGGCGTCGGGGTGGCTGATGATGGCGAAGGTGCGCCGGCGGTGCACTTCGGCGGCGATGCGGGCGGGGGTGTCGATGGCCATGGCGCGGGTGGCACGGGAGCGGGCCCCGGTTCAGGGCAACCGCGGATTATCGCCGCGGCCCGCCCGGCGCCTACTCCTCCAGCAGCGAGCGCAGCATCCAGGCCGTCTGCTCGTGCACCGTCAGGCGCTGGGTCAGCAGGTCGGCGGTGGGCTCGTCGCCGGCCTGCTCGGCCAGCGGGAAGATGCTGCGCGCCGTGCGCGCCACCGCCTCGTGGCCCTCGACCAGGATCTTCACCATCGCCAGCGCCTTGGGCGGCGTGGCCGGCGCGTCCGGGATCGAGGCCAGCGCCCCGAACTGCGCGTACGAGCCCGGCGCCACATGCCCCAGCGAGCGGATGCGCTCGGCCACCGGGTCGACCGCGTTCCACAGCTCGGTGTACTGGCCCATGAACATCGCGTGCAGCGTGTTGAACATGGGTCCGGTCACGTTCCAGTGGAAGTTGTGCGTGGTCAGGTACAGGGTGTAGGTGTCGGCCAGCAGCCGGGACAGCCCGCCGGCGATGGCGGCGCGGTCCTGCTCGCTGATGCCGATGTTGACGCCGGCGCCGGCGCGGGGGGCCGGCGCGCGGCCGGCGTCCTTCTTCTTGGCCATGGGTCACTCCAAACGGACGAAAGGGCCCCGCACTCTACCCAAGCCGGGGCCGGTCAGCTCACTTCAGGTCGTAGCGGTCCAGGTTCATCACCTTGGTCCAGGCCGCCACGAAGTCGTGCACGAACGCCGGCTGGGCATCGCCGCAGGCGTACACCTCGGCGATGGCGCGCAGCTGGGCGTTCGAGCCGAAGACCAGGTCGACCGTGGTGGCGGTCCATTTCAACGTGCCCGTGGCCCGGTCGCGCCCTTCCAGCACGCCGTCCGCGGCGGTCGACTTCTGCCACTGCGTGCGCATGTCCAGCAGGTTGACGAAGAAGTCGTTCGTCAGCGTGCCCGGCCGCTGCGTGAAGACGCCGTGGGCGGCCTGGCCGACGTTGGCGCCCAGCACGCGCAGGCCCCCGACCAGCACCGTCATCTCGGGCGCCGACAGCGTGAGCAGCTGCGCCTTGTCCACCAGCAGCTCGGCCGCCCGGCCTTCCAGCCCTGGGCGCAGGTAGTTGCGAAAGCCGTCGGCGCTGGGCTCGAGCACCGCGAAGGCATGTGCATCGGTCTGCGCCTGCGAGGCATCGGTACGCCCCGGCGCGAAGGGCACCACCACGTCGATGCCGGCCTGGCGCGCTGCGGCCTCGACGGCGGCGCAGCCGCCGAGCACGATCAGGTCGGCCAGCGAGATCTTCCTGCCGCCCGTCGCGGCGCCGTTGAAATCGCGCTGCACCGTCTCCAGCGTCGCCAGCACCCGGGCCAGCTCGGCGGGCTGGTTGACGGGCCAGTCCTTCTGCGGCGCCAGGCGGATGCGCGCGCCGTTGGCGCCTCCGCGCTTGTCGCTGCCGCGGAAGGTGGCCGCCGAGGCCCAGGCCGTGCGCACCAGCTGCGGGATCGACAGGCCGCAGGCCAGCACCCGGGCCTTCAGCGCCGCGACGTCGGCCGCGTCCACCAGCGGGTGATCGACTGCGGGCACGGGGTCCTGCCAGATCAGCGCTTCCTTGGGCACCAGCGGGCCCAGGTAGCGCGCGATCGGCCCCATGTCGCGGTGCGTGAGCTTGAACCAGGCGCGCGCGAAGGCGTCGGCCAGGGCCTGCGGGTCGGCCAGGAAGCGGCGCGAGATCCGCTCGTAGATCGGGTCGGCGCGCAAGGCCATGTCCGCGGTGGACATCATCGGCGCGTGGCGCCGGGCCGGGTCGTGCGCATCGGGCACGGTGCCGGCGCCAGCCTCGCCCTTGGGCTTCCACTGGTGCGCACCGGCGGGGCTCTTGGTCAGCTCCCACTCGTAGCCGAACAGGGTCTCGAAGTAGCCGTTGTCCCAGCGCGTGGGGTTCGGCGTCCAGGCGCCTTCCAGGCCACTGGTGATGGTGTGCACGCCCTTGCCGCTGCCGAAGCTGTTCTTCCAGCCCAGGCCCTGCGCCTCGATCGGCGCCGCCTCGGGCTCGGGGCCCACGTAGCGGCCCGGGTCGGCGGCGCCGTGCGTCTTGCCGAAGGTGTGGCCGCCGGCGACCAGCGCCACCGTCTCCTCGTCGTCCATCGCCATGCGGGCGAAGGTCTCGCGGATGTCGCGCGCCGAGCCCAGCGGGTCGGGCTGCCCGTTCGGGCCCTCCGGGTTGACGTAGATCAGGCCCATCTGGACGGCGGCCAGCGGGTTGTCGAGCTGGCGCTCGCCGCGGTAGCGCTGGTCGCCCAGCCACTGGCTCTCGGGGCCCCAGTCGATGTCCTCCTCCGGCTCCCAGATGTCTTCGCGGCCGCCGGCGAAGCCGAAGGTCTTGAAGCCCATGGACTCGAGCGCCACGTTGCCGGCCAGGATCATCAGGTCGGCCCAGGACAGGCTGCGCCCGTACCTCTGCTTGATCGGCCACAGCAGCCGGCGCGCCTTGTCGAGGTTGCCGTTGTCGGGCCAGCTGTTCAGCGGCGCGAAGCGCTGCGAGCCCGAACCGGCGCCGCCGCGGCCGTCGGCGATGCGGTAGGTGCCGGCGCTGTGCCAGGCCATGCGGATGAAGAACGGCCCGTAGTGGCCGTAGTCGGCGGGCCACCAGTCCTGCGAGTCGGTCATCAGCGCGTGCAGGTCCCGGATCACCGCCTGCAGGTCCAGGCGCCGGAAGGCCGCGGCGTAGTCGAAGGCCGCGCCCAGCGGGTTGGCGCGCGGCGCGTGCTGGTGCAGGATCTTCAGGTTCAGCTGGTTCGGCCACCAGTCGGCATTGGTGCGCGCGGCCCCCGCCAGGGCAGGCTTGCGCGCGCCGCCCGAGAACGGGCAGGCCGCGGCGGCAGGGGCGTCGATCTGGGACGGGGGCTGGGACATCGGGGAACTCCTGGCAAGGGTGGGACAAGCGACCGCGCCACTGTAGAAAGCGCCATGCTGCAGGTCAACGCAATTGCTTCGAAGGACCTGATAGCCGACGGGGCAATGGCCGCGATAGGCAGGCCCCCCGCGCGGGCCGCCGGCCCGGGGCGTTCAGCCCGTGAGCCGCTTCACGCCCGGCAGCGCGCAGGCATAGATGCAGTTGCGCAGCGCCGCGATGGCCTCGTAGCGCGGGAAGGTGCGGCGCCACACCAGCACCACGCGCCGCGTCGGCACCGGCGCGCAGAACTTCAGGTAGTGGATGTGCGGCTGCACCTCGCCCGGCACGCTGAGCTGCGGCACCACCGTCACGCCCATGCCCGAGGCCACCATGTACTTGATGGTCTCCAGGCTGCTGCCCTCGAAGCTGCGGCGGATGCCCTCGTGGGCGTCGCCGGCCGGGCTGGCGAAGCGCGCGTACTCCGGGCAGACCTCCAGCACGTGGTCGCGAAAGCAGTGCCCGGTGCCCAGCAGCAGCATCGTCTCCTGCTTCAGCTCCTCGGCGCTGATCTGCTTGCGCCGGGCCAGCGCGTGCGTCCTGGGCACGGCGGCCTGGAACGGCTCGTCGTACAGCGGCGCCATCGCCAGCCCGGT
Organism: Burkholderiales bacterium; assembly: GCA_028872015.1. Classification (GTDB taxonomy): domain Bacteria; phylum Pseudomonadota; class Gammaproteobacteria; order Burkholderiales; family Burkholderiaceae_C; genus Rubrivivax. Next base: position 57,919 of record JAGWLO010000010.1, read on the forward strand.
GTCGGGGAAGGGTTCGGCCAGGATCGCGCAATCCAGCTCGCCGGTGCGCAGCATCTCCAGCAGCCGGGCGGTGAAGTTCTCCTGCAGCATCAGCGGCATCTGCGGCACGCGCTCGATCGCCTGGCGCACCAGGTCGGGCAGCAGGTAGGGGCCGATGGTGTAGATCACCCCCACGCGCAGCGGGCCGGCCACCGGGTCCTGGCCGCGCTTGGCGATCTCCTTGATCGCCGCGGCCTGCTCGATGACCTGCTGCGCCTGGCGCACGATCTGCTCGCCCAGCGGCGTGGTGCTCACCTCGCTGGCGCCGCGCTCGAAGATCTTGACGTCCAGTTCTTCCTCGAGCTTCTTGATCGCCACGCTGAGCGTGGGCTGCGAGACGAAGCAGGCCTCGGCGGCGCGGCCGAAGTGCCGCTCGCGCGCCACGGCCACGATGTACTTGAGCTCGGTCAGCGTCATGCCGCGATTGTGGCGAAGCCGGCCCGCGGCTTCAGGCCTTCAGGTAGTCGGCACGCGCCGCCAGCCAGCGCTGCACCAGGGCCTGCGCGGCGCGCGGGTGCTCGCGCAGCAGCCGCGGCGCGAGCTCGCGCGCCTGCTGCAGCAGCGCGTCGTCCTGCGCCAGGTCGGCGAATCGCAGCAGCGCGTCGCCGCTCTGGCGCGCGCCCATGAACTCGCCCGGGCCGCGGATCTCGAGGTCGCGGCGCGCGATCTCGAAGCCGTCGTTCGTCTCGGCCATCGCCTGCAGCCGCGCCTTGCCGGTGGGCGACAGCGGCCCGGTGTAGAGCAGCACGCAGACGCTGGCGGCGGCGCCGCGGCCCACGCGCCCGCGCAGCTGGTGCAGCTGTGCCAGGCCGAAGCGCTCGGCATGCTCGATCACCATCAGGCTCGCGCCCGGCACGTCGACGCCGACCTCGATCACCGTGGTGGCCACCAGCAGTTTCATCACGCCCCCGGTGAACAGGGACATCACGGCCGCCTTCTCGGCCTGCGGCATGCGGCCGTGCAGCAGGCCCACCAGCGTGTCAGGCAGCGCGGCGCTGAGCTCGGCATGGGTCGCGGTCGCGTTCTGCAGGTCCAGATGCTCGCTCTCTTCCACCAGCGGGCAGACCCAGTAGACCTGGCGCCCGCGCTGCAGCTCGTCGCGCACGCGGGCCACGACCTGGCCGCGCTTGCCGTCGGCGAACACCTTGGTCACGATCGGCGTGCGGCCCGGCGGCAGCTCGTCGATCGTGCTCACCGCCAGGTCGGCGAAGTAGGTCATCGCCAGCGTGCGCGGGATCGGCGTCGCGCTCATCATCAGCAGATGCGGCTCCAGCCGTTGGGCTTCGAGTTTCTGGCGCAGGGCCAGCCGCTGCGCGACGCCGAAGCGGTGCTGCTCGTCGACGATGGCCAGTCCCAGCCGCGCAAAGGCCACGTCGTGCTGGATGACCGCGTGCGTGCCCACCACCAGCATCGCCGCACCCGAGGCCACCTGCTCCACCATCGCGCTGCGTGCCCGGCCCTTGCGGCTGCCGGTGAGCCAGGCCACCGTCACGCCCAGCGGTTGCAGCCAGCCGACGAGCTTGCGGAAGTGCTGCTCGGCCAGGATCTCGGTCGGCGCCATCAGCGCGCACTGCCAGCCGGCGCCCATGGCCACGGCGGCGGCGAGTGCGGCGACCACGGTCTTGCCCGAGCCGACATCGCCTTGCAGCAGCCGGTGCATGGGTTGCGGGCGCCCGAGGTCGGCCTCGATCTCTTCCACCACGCGCTGCTGGGCCGCGGTCAGCGCGAAGGGCAGCGCCGCGTGCAGCCGGGCCGCGAGGTCGGCAGGCGATCGCCTGAGCGCGGGGGCCGCCAGCAGCGACCGCGCGGCCTGCGCCTGCAGCTGGGAGAGCTGCTGCGCCAGCAGCTCCTCCCACTTCAGCCGCTGCCAGGCCGGGTGGCTGCGGTCTTCGAGCGCGGCGATGGGCGCGCTCGGGCCCGGCTGGTGCAGGGCCTGCAGCGCCTCGCGCAGCGTGGGCAGGCCGGCGGGCACCAGGGCGGGTGGCAGCAGCTCGTCCAGCGGCGCCCGCGCCAGCGCCGACTGCACGGCCTTGCGCAGGTAGGCCTGCGGCAGCTGGGCGCTGCTCGGGTAGACCGGCGTCAGCGCCAGCGGCAGCGGCGCGTCCGGCGCGACGGCGCGGAACTCGGGGTGCACCATCTCGCGGCCGAAGAAGCCGCCGCGCACCTCGCCACGCGCCCGCACCGGCTGGCCTGCGGCCAGCGTCTTCTGGTGGGAGGGGTAGAAGTGCAGCAGCCGCAGCACCAGCTCGCCGCTGGTATCGGCCAGCCGCACCACCAGCTGGCGCCGGCCGCGCGTCTCGATGCGGCAGTCCTGCACCACGCCCTGCACCTGGGCCGTCTGGCCGTCGCGCAGCTGGCCCATGGGCGTGATCCGGGTCTCGTCCACGTAGCGCAGCGGCAGGTGCAGCGCCAGGTCGATGTCGCGCAGCAGGCCGAGCTTGTGCATGGCGCGCACCGGGGCCGAGGTCTGGTCGGCCGCGCGCTTGGGCCGCGGCGCAGAGGCGGTTGCCGGCATGGGCGCGGGCTGCGGGGGCTTGGGCGGCACGGCGGGCGCCAGGGCGTCGGGCATGGAACAATTTTGGCCTTGCCCAGGTCCAGCGCCCAGGCCTGATCCATGAACACCCCGCCACCCCCCCGCCCGGAGCGCGACTACACGCTCGCCGATTTCGATTTCGACCTGCCGGCCGAGCTGATCGCCCAGCACCCGGCGCCCGAGCGCAGCGCCTCGCGCCTGCTCGACGGCCGCGGCCGCCTGCCGCAGGACCGGCGTTTTTCCGAGCTGCCTTCGCTGCTGCAGCCGGGCGACCTGCTGGTGTTCAACGACACGCGGGTGATCAAGGCCCGGCTGCTGGGGGAGAAGCCCACCGGCGGCAGTGTCGAGGCGCTGGTCGAGCGCGTGCTGCCCGGGCACGCGGTGCTGGCGCACCTGCGCGCCAGCAAGTCGCCCCGGCCGGGCACCCGGGTGCGCTTCGCCGACGCCTTCGACGCCGAGGTGCTGGGCCGCGCCGGGCCCGACGAGGCGCTGTTCCAGCTGCGGTTTCCGGGCGACCCGCTGGTGCTGCTCGAGCGCCATGGCCATGTGCCGCTGCCGCCTTACATCACGCACGCCGACACGGCCGACGACGCGCAGCGCTATCAGACCGTGTTCGCGCGCCGACCGGGCGCGGTGGCGGCGCCCACGGCCTCGCTGCATTTCGACGCCGCGGTGCTGGCGGCGCTCGATGCGCGCGGCGTGCGGCGCGCCGCGGTCACGCTGCACGTGGGCGCCGGCACCTTCCAGCCGGTGCGGGCCGAGCGCATCGCGCTGCACCGCATGCACAGCGAATGGTTCGAGGTGGGCGCCGACACGGTGGCCGCCATCGCCGCCACGCGGGCCGCCGGTGGCCGCATCGTGGCCGCCGGCACCACCACGCTGCGCGCGCTCGAATCGGCGGCGCAGCGCGCGCCCGGCGAAGCCCTGCGGCCCTGCAGCGGCGAGACCGACATCTTCATCACGCCGGGCTTCGGCTTCCGCGTCGTCGATCGGTTGGTGACCAACTTCCACCTGCCGCGCAGCACGCTGCTGATGCTCGTGAGCGCCTTCGCCGGCCACGAGCACGTGCGCTCGCTGTACCGCCACGCGGTGGAGGCGCGCTACCGCTTCTTCAGCTATGGCGATGCCATGCTGCTGGCGCGGCCCGGGGCGTAAGACTCGGTGACATCTTTGCCCGGGCCGGGGCTTCCGCCCGGCCGCCGGCCTGCGGCACCATCGCGCCACCATGGCGCGCGCGCAGCCCCCCGGCAGCTACCTCTACCTGCGCCACCGCTGGCCGGTGCGGCTGATGCACTGGGTCAACGTGGTGGCGCTCACGGTGCTGCTGATGAGCGGCCTGATGATCTTCAACGCCCACCCGTCGCTGGCCTGGGGCTCCTCGTCCTACAGCGGCCGGCCGGCCTGGCTCGAGATCACGGCCGACCAGGGCCCCGACGGCCAGCCGCGCGGCGTGACCGGCGTGTTCGGCCACACCTTCGACACCAGCGGCGTGCTCGGCCTGTCGCGCGACCGCAGCGGCGCACTGTCGGAAGTGGCCTTCCCTTGGTGGATCACCATCCCCAGCGACTACTCGCTGGCCGACGCGCGGCGCTGGCACTTCTTCTTCGCCTGGGTGTTCGTCGTCAACGGCCTGGCCTTCGCGGTCTACGCGCTGGCCAGCGGCCACCTGCGGCGCGACCTGCTGCCCACGCGCGCCGACTGGCGCGGCATCGGCCGCTCGGTGCTCGACCACCTGCGGCTGCGCCACCCGCAGGGGGAGGCCGCGCGCCACTACAACGTGCTGCAGAAGCTGGCCTACCTGGGCGTCGTCTTCGGCCTGCTGCCGCTGATGGCGCTGGCCGGCTGGGCGATGTCGCCCTGGATCGATTCGCTGTGGCCCGGCTGGGTGGCCGTGCTGGGGGGCCGGCAGTCGGCACGCAGCCTGCACTTCATCATCGCCTGGCTGCTGGTGGCCTTTGCCGGCGTGCACGTGTTCGAGGTCGTCGTCAGCGGGCTGTGGAACCACCTGCGCTCGATGGTGACGGGGCGCTACCGCATCACGCCGACGCCCGCGCCGGGGCCGCGGGTCGCCAAGGCGGACGGGGCGACCGGGGCGGACGCCGGGGCCCGGGCATGAAGCGGCCCCGCCCGGCCTTGTCGATATCGCCCGCGGCGCTGCGCAGGCGCCGGCTCCTGCGCAGCGCGCTGGGCGTGGGCGGCGGCCTGCTGGTGAGCGGCTGCGACCGCTTGAACGACAGCCCGGCCTTCACGCGCGTGTTGTCCGGCGGCGAGGCGCTGAACCTCGGCCTGCGCAACCTGGTGGGCGGCGTCCGGGTGACGATGGCGCAGGAGTTCACCCCGGCCGAGCTCTCGCCCAGCTTCCGCGGCAACGGCAACACCGACCCCGACAGCGCCGAGTACCGGGCCCTGCGCGCCGGCGGCTTTGCCGACTGGCGGCTGCGGGTCGACGGGCTCGTGCAGGCGCCGGCGGCGCTGTCGCTGGCCGAGCTGAAGGCCCTGCCCAGCCGCACCCAGATCACGCGCCACGACTGCGTCGAGGGCTGGAGCGCCATCGGGCAGTGGACCGGCGTGCCGCTGGCCGAGGTGATGCGCCGCGTGCGGCCCGCGCCCGCCGCACGCTACCTGGTGTTCCACTGCGCCGACGCGTTCAGCGACGGCGACACCGCCACGCCCTATTACGAAAGCATCGACCTGCTGGACGCCTACCACCCGCAGACGCTGCTGGCGTACGGCCTCAACGGCCAGGACCTGCCGGTGACGAACGGCGCGCCGCTGCGCCTGCGCGTGGAGCGCCAGCTCGGCTACAAGCAGGCCAAGTACCTGATGCGGATCGAGCTGGTGGCCGATTTCGCCGCCATCGGCGGCGGCCACGGCGGCTACTGGGAGGACCAGGGCTACCAGTGGTACGCCGGCATCTGAACCCTAGCGCGCCAGGTAGTCGTGGGCCACGGTGCCCAGCGGCAGCGTCAGGTCGGCCAGGATGTGCACCGTCGACAGCACCTCGAGCACCGGCAGGTCGGCCACCGGGGCCAGCGCGTGGTCGCGCAGGTCGAGCGCGCCCGGGCCGGTCCACGCGCCCTTGACCTCGATCTCGGTCAGCGTGTAGCGCACCAGCTCGCAGATGCGCGGCGTGCCGTCCACGTGCGGGATGATCTTCAGCAGGAAGGTCGGCGCGCCGAGGGCGGCCCGGGCCTGGTCGCGGTCGATCGCCCGGTGCTTGAAGCCCATGGTGCCGGTGGCGACGCGGAAGTCGCTGTAGTCCAGCGTGCCCATCAGCGTGTCGGCGTGCACGCGCAGCTCGGGGTGGCCCAGCTTCTTCGGAAATCCCCACAGCTCGCGCCCGGCGGCAATGGGCGGGTGGTCGTCGAGGTACATCGAGAGCACGAAGCCGCCCGCCTCGCCGCCCAGGGTGACCGGGATCACCTGCCCCGACTCGCAGTAATGCCCGAAGCCGGTGGAGTCGGGCATGTTGATGAACTCGTACTTCACCACCGGCTCGGCCAGCTTCAGCGGCGCCGGCACCAGGCGCGCCAGCGCCTCGGGGTCGGTGCGGTACGTGATGATCAGGTACTCGCGATCGACGAACCGGTACGGCCCCGGCGGGAAGGCGGGGTTGTGGATCGGCATCGCAAACGCCTGCTGGCGCACTTCGTCTTCGGTCATCGTGGGGCCTCGCTACGGGTCATCCGGCAAGCACCACTCTATGCCGATCGGCTGCGCCCAGGGCGCCGAATGGCTACGTCGCTGCAGGGGCGCAGCGACAATCCCGCGCATGCTGAGATTCGAGCTGCTCAAGACCACCGACCAGGCGCGCCGCGGCCGCCTCACGCTCAACCACGGCGTGGTCGAGACGCCGACCTTCATGCCGGTGGGCACCTACGGCACGGTCAAGGGCGTGCTGCCGCGCTCGCTGCTGGAGATGGGGGCCGAGATCATCCTGGGCAACACCTTCCACCTCTGGCTGCGGCCGGGGCTGGACGTGGTGCGCGGCTTCGGCGGCCTGCACCGCTTCGAGGCCTGGCCGCGGCCGATGCTCACCGACAGCGGCGGCTTCCAGGTCTGGAGCCTGGCCGGCGCCGACGGCCAGGGGCGCAAGATCAGCGAGGAGGGTGTGCGCTTCGCCTCGCCGGTCAACGGCGACCGGCTGTTCCTCACGCCCGAGGTCAGCATGCAGATCCAGACCGTGCTGAACAGCGACATCGCGATGCAGCTCGACGAGTGCACGCCCTACCAGACCGCCGGCCACCTCACGACCGAGGCCGAGGCCCGCGTGTCGATGGAGCTCAGCCTGCGCTGGGCCCAGCGCAGCCAGGCCGAGTTCGCGCGCCTGGAGAACCCGAACGCGCTGTTCGGCATCGTGCAGGGCGGCATGTACGAGCCGCTGCGCGAGGCCTCGCTGGCGGCGCTGGTCGAGCTCGACCTGCCGGGCTACGCGATCGGCGGCGTCAGCGTGGGCGAGCCCAAGGACGAGATGCTGCGCATCATGGCCCACACGCCGCACCGCCTGCCGGCGCACAAGCCGCGCTACCTGATGGGCGTGGGCACGCCCGAGGACCTGGTCGAAGGCGTGGCCTGCGGCGTCGACCTGTTCGACTGCGTGATGCCCACGCGCAACGCGCGCAACGGCCACCTCTTCACCCGCTTCGGCGACCTGAAGATCCGCAACGCGCGCCACCGCGACGACCCGCAGCCGATCGACACCACCTGCACCTGCCACGCCTGCGCGCAGTTCAGCCGCGCCTACCTGCACCACCTGGAGCGCTGCGGCGAGATGCTGGCGCCGATGCTGGCCAGCATCCACAACCTGCACTACTACCTGAACCTGATGCGCGAGGTGCGCCAGGCACTGGACGAGGACCGCTTCGACGCCTTCCGCGTGCAGTTCCAGGCCGACCGCGCGCGCGGCGTGTAGCGGTGCCCGCCGCCAGTCAAGCGTTGGCCGAGCGGTCGAGCGCGCTGCGGGCGCCGTCGAACTGCGCCAGGGCCTGGGCCAGGAAGGGCAGCACCGCCTGCAGCTCCCCCTGCAGCGTGTGCGGGGGGTTGGCGATGAACAGGCTGCTGCCCAGCAGGCCGAAGCCGCGTGCATCGGCCTGGGCCACGGTCAGCCGCGCATGCAGCCAGCCTTTCCTGGCGCCTGCGTCGGCGGCCGCCTTCAGGCGCTGCGGCAACTGCGCGGCCTCGATCAGCTGCAGCTGCGGCAGCCACACCAGCACCACGCATTCGGGAAAGCGCTCCAGCGCCTCGCGCAGCGCGGCCAGCACGCGCGGGTAGTCGGTCTTGATCTCGTAGGGCGGGTCGATCAGCAGCACGCCGCGGCGCGTGGGTGGCGGCAGCTGCGACTTCAGCGACGCGTACCCGTCGCCCAGCTGCACTTCCACGCCAGGCATCTCGCCCAGGTAGCTGGCCAGGATCTTGTGGTCGGTGGGGTGCAGCTCGAACAGCCGCAGCTGGTCCTGCGGCCGCATCAGCGCCTGCGCGATGGCCGGCGAGCCGGGGTACTGGATCAGGCCCTTGTCGGCGTTGAACCGGCGCACCAGCGCCACCAGCTCGGCCAGCGGCGCGGGCAGGTCGGCACGGTCCCACAGGCGCCCGATGCCCTGCTCGAACTCGCCGCGCTTCTTCGCGTAATCGCCCTGCAGCGAATAGCCGCCGGCGCCGGCGTGGGTGTCGATGTAGCGCCAGCCCTTGGCCTTGAGATTCATGTGCTGAAGCACCAGCGCGAGCACGGTGTGCTTGAGCACGTCGGCATGGTTGCCGGCGTGGAAGGCGTGGCGGTAGGCGAGCATCGCCCGACTGTGCCACGGGCCCGCGCCGGCCCCGCCTTCACCCTGGCCGAGCAAAAAATGCTGCAGTGCAGTAAATTTGTCGGATGACGACACTTTTCGACCCCCTCCGCATCGGCGAGATCGACCTCGCCACCCGCATCGTGATGGCCCCGCTGACGCGCAACCGCGCCAGCCCCGGCCAGGTGCCCAACGCCCTGATGGCCGAGTACTACGCCCAGCGCGCCGACCCGGCCACCGGGGCCGGCCTGATCGTCACCGAGGCGACCCAGATCTGCCCCGAGGGCCAGGGCTACCTCGACACCCCGGGGCTGCACAACGCCGAGCAGGTGGCCGGCTGGCGCCGCATCACCGACGCCGTGCACGCGCGCGGCGGCCGCATCGTGGTGCAGCTGTGGCACGTGGGCCGCATCTCGCATGTCTCGCTGCTGCCCGGCGGCCAGGCGCCGGTGTCGAGCACGGCGCGGGCGGCCAAGAGCAAGACCTACATCGCCGGCGGCTTCGACGACGTCTCGGCCCCGCGCGCGCTGCGCACCGACGAGATCCCCGGCGTCGTGGCCGCCTACCGCCGCGCGGCCGAGCGGGCGCTGGAGGCCGGCTTCGATGGCGTTGAGATCCACGCCGCCAACGGCTACCTGATCGAGCAGTTCCTGCGCGACAGCATCAACGACCGAAGCGACGGCTACGGCGGCCCGATCGAGAACCGCACCCGCTTCCTGCGCGAGGTGATGCAGGCCGTCACCCGCGCCATCGGCGGCGGCCGCACGGGGCTGCGCCTGTCGCCCGTGACGCCGGCCAACGACGCCGGGCCCGACAGCCACGCGCAGGCGCTGTACGAGCAGGCGCTGGCCGAGCTGGCGCCGCTGGACCTGGCCTTCGTGCACGTGGTCGAAGGCGCCACCGGCGGCGCGCGCGATTTCGCGCCCTTCGACTACGCGGCGCTGCGCCGTCGCTTCAAGGGCGCCTGGATGGTCAACAACGGCTACTCGCGCCAGATGGCGCTGGATGCCGTGGCCGGCGGCGCCGCCGACCTGGTCGCCTTCGGCAAGCCGTTCATCGCCAACCCCGACCTCGGCCGCCGGCTGCGCGAGGACGCGGCGCTGAACGCGCTGGACCCCGCCACGTTGTACGGCGGTGGTGCGAAGGGGTACACCGATTACCCGGCGCTGGCGACGGCGGCAGCCTGAGGCCGCATCGCTTGTCAGAGCTTTTCGGCATGTAGGTGGAAGTTACAGGACGGCCCGGCCCGTGTTGCCGGCGCCACATCCTGCGGCGTCCTTCGATCCTAGGGAGGGTGGACGGACCCGGCAGACACGAAGCGGCAAGAACATCGTGGGATAACGTCGATCTTCCCGGTACCGCCCGGCCCTGCCGGCTTCGCTCCCCGAGGCCGATCCCAGGGCCGCGCAAGCAGCCATGAAGATCAACCCGCTCGAATTCACGGGCGAGCGCTACGTGCCCACCGAGCCCGGAGAGCTTCGGCTCGAGCACCTGCACCGATACGCCTGGAGCCGTCGGCTGGTCGCTGACAAGGACGTCCTCGACCTGGCCAGCGGCGAGGGCTACGGCAGCTGCATGCTGGCCGAGGCCGGGGCCCGCAGCGTCGTCGGTGTCGACCTGTCCGCCGAGGTGGTGGCTCACGCACGGCAGGCCTACGGCGGCCGACCGGGCCTGCGCTTCCTGCAAGGCGATGCCGCCGCCGTGCCCCTGGCCGATCGTTCGGTCGACGTGGTGGTCTCGTTCGAGACCCTGGAGCACCACGATCGCCACGAAGCCATGCTGAGCGAGATTCGGCGCGTGCTGCGGCCGCAGGGCCTGCTGGTGATGTCCTCCCCCAACCGGCCGGTCTACGACGCCCAGAACCAGCAGCGCAACGAGTTCCACGTCAAGGAGCTCGATCACGGTGAGTTCATGGCGCTGCTGAAGCGCCACTTCCAGCACGTGCGGGTCTTCGGGCAGCGCATGGCGCTGGGCACGGCGATCTATCCGCTGGAGTCCGGCGCCGGGACGCCGGACCTGGAGGCGCTGGCGGACACAGGTCGGGCGATCGAACGCCGCAGCGCCGTGCTGCCCGACCCCGTCTATTTCCTCGCCGTGGCGAGCGGCCCGCAAGCCGGCCTGCCCGCGCTCGCGCCTTCCCTGCTGCTGTCCGAGTGCGAGGACCTGCTGGCCCAGCACCGGGCCGTGGCGCGCTGGGCCCAGGCCACCGACGCCGAGCTGAATGCCACGCGCGAGCGGCTGGGAGCATTGACGTCGGAGCATGAGCAGGTGGCGCGTTGGGCCCAGGCCACCGACCGCGAGTTGATCGTCGCGCGCAGCCAGCTTGGCACGGTGACCGCACAGCACGAGCAGCTGACGCGCCGGGCCGGCGGGCTCGAACACGAACGGGCCCAGGCGCAGGCCTTGATCCAGAAGCTGCAGAGCGAAAGTGCCGCCGACCGGTTGGCCCTGCAGAGGCTGGAGCAGGACCTGCAGCGCGACCGCCAGCGACTGGCCCAGATGCTGCGATCGCGCTCGTGGCGCTACACGCGGCCGCTGCACGCGATGCGAGTGGCCGTGCGCGACGGCTGGAAGGCGCTGTACCGGCGTTGGAAGCGGACGCCACCCCCACCCCCTGCGGTGATGGCCTCCGAGCTCGAGGCGACGCTGCGCTCGCTGCGGTTCCCGGTGCACGTGGCGCCGCTGGTCAGCATCGTCATCCCCTGCTACGGCCAGTACGCCTACACGCTGGCGTGCCTGCGCTCGATCCAGGCCCACCTGCCGGCCGCGCCGGTGGAGGTGATCGTGGCCGAGGACGCGTCGCCGGATCCCTGCATCGACCGCCTGGCCGAGGTGCCGGGGCTGCGCTACCTGCGCCATCCCAGGAATCTGGGTTTCGTGCGCTCGTGCAACGCGGCCGCCGGCCTGGCGCGGGGCGAGTTCGTGCTCTTCCTGAACAACGACACCGAGGTTCAGCCGGACTGGCTCGATGCGATGCTGCGCGTGTTCGCCACCCGTCCCGACTGCGGCCTCGTCGGATCGCGGCTGCTGTACCCCGACGGCCGCCAGCAGGAGGCCGGCGGCATCGTCTGGAGCGACGCCAGCGCCTGGAACTACGGGCGCCTGGACGACCCGGAGCGCAGTGTCTACAGCTACCTGCGCGAGGCCGACTACTGCTCGGGCGCTTCGCTGCTGATCCGCCGCGAGACCTTCCGGCGGTTGCACGGCTTCGACGAGCTCTTCGTGCCGGCCTACTGCGAAGACAGCGACCTGGCCTTTCGGGTGCGCGCACTCGGCTTGAAGCTCTACTACCAGCCCGAGTCGCGCGTCATCCACCATGAAGGCATCTCGCACGGCACCGATCTGGGCCGCGGCGGCAAGGCCCACCAGGTCGCCAACCAGCGCAAGCTGCGCGAGCGCTGGCATGCCACGCTGCGCGACGAGCACTGGCCCAACGGCGAGTGCCTGATGCTCGCGCGCGACCGCGCGCGCGGTAAGCCGCACCTGCTGATCGTCGATCACTATGTGCCGCAGCCGGACCGCGACGCCGGCTCGCGCACCATGTTCCAGTTCATCACCAGCTACCTGGACATGGGGTGGAACGTCAAGTTCTGGCCCGACAACCTGCACCGCGACCCCAGCTACACGCGGGTGCTGCAGCAGCTGGGCGTGGAGGTGTTCTACGGCGCCGAGTACGCCGGCCAGTTCGGCAAGTGGATGAAGGACAACGGCCGGCATATCGACCGCGTGCTGCTCAGCCGGCCCGATGTCGCGGTGCACTACGTGGGCGACATCCGCGCCCACTCGCAGGCCCGGATCCTGTTCTATGGCCACGATGTCCATCACCTGCGCCTGGCGGCCCAGCAGCAGTGCAGCGACGATCCGGCGCGCCTGGCCGCCGACGAACAGCGCTTCCGCACCCTGGAGGAGCAGGTGTGGACGCAGGTGGACGACGTGTACTACCCCTCCGCCGCCGAAGTGGCCTACGTGGCCGAGTACCTCGCGCGCCGGGGCTGCAGCGCCCGCGCCCATCAAGTGCAGCCCTACTACTTCGAGCAGATCGCCGAGGCGCGCGCAGCTGATCTCGCGCAGCGCCGCGATCTGCTCTTCGTCGCGGGCTTCGCGCATCCGCCCAACGTCGACGCGGCCACCTGGTTCTGCGCCGAGGTGTTGCCGGCGCTCCTGGCCGAGCAGCCCGATCTCACGCTCTGGCTCGTGGGATCAAACCCGAGCCCCGAGGTGCAGGCGCTGGCCGGGCCCAACGTGCGCGTGACGGGATACGTGAGCGATGTCGAGCTGGCACGGCACTACGCCGCCGCACGCCTGGTGGTCGCTCCCATGCGCTTCGGCGCCGGCGTGAAGAGCAAAGTCGTCGAGGCCTACGCCAACGGCTGCCCACTGGTCACCACCTCGGTCGGCTACCAGGGCCTGGAGCCGCTGGCCGAAGCCAGCCCGCCGGCAGACACGGCCGACGCCTTCGCCAGCTGCACGCGTCTGCTGTTGCACGACGATTCGGCCTGGCAACGCGCCCGGGAGCTGGGCACCGAGTTCGTGCGCCGCAACTTCTCTCGCGCCTCGATGCGTGCGTCGCTGGCCCTGACGCCGGCGCCGAACCCTTGAGGGCGCGGTCCGCCGTACGCTACGCCGTTGCCGACTGCGCCTGCACCATGCCGGCGTAGGGCCCGGCGCGCCGAATCAACTCGGCGGGCGAGCCTTCCTCGATGACGCGGCCATCGGCGAGCACGTAGATGCGGTCGGCATTGCGCACCGTGCTCAGGCGGTGGGCGATGAGGATCAAAGTCTTGCTGCCGTGCCAGTTCTCGATCGCCGACTGCACCGCCCGTTCGGAGTCGGTGTCCAGCGACGACGTGGCCTCGTCGAAGATGCAGATGGGCGCTTCCTTGTACAGCGCGCGGGCGATGGCCAGCCGCTGCCGCTGGCCGCCCGACAGCCGGCTGCCGTTGGCGCCGATGAGCGTGCGCTCGCGCTCCGGCAGCGTGCTGACGAAATCCCACAGCTGGGCCGCGCGCAGGCAGGCTTCCACGCGCTGCGCGTCGTGCGGCTTGGCGTAGACCACGTTGTCGGCGATGCTGCCGTCGAAGAGCACGATGTCCTGCGAGACCACGGCGAACTGCTTGCGCAGCGACGACTTGCGGATGTCCTGCACCGGCAGGCCGTCCAGCGTGGCCAGGCCCTCGCTGGGGTTGACGAAACCGAGCAGCAGGTTGACCACGGTCGATTTGCCGGCGCCCGAGGCGCCGACGAGCGCAATGGTCTGGCCGGGCCTCAACTCGAGGTCGAGCGCGGTCAGCGCGTCGCGATCCGACCCTGCGTAGCGCACCGAGATGCCGCGCAGGCGGATGTGGCCGCGGCACTCGTCGAGCTCGATCCGGCCGCGATCGGGCTCGGGCGGCGAGTCCATCAGCATGAAGCACGCGCGCGAGGCCACGAGGCCGCCCACCACCGGCTGCGACAGGTCGGTGAGGCTCTTGATGCGCGACACCAGCATCAGCGCCCCGGTGATGAAGGCCACGAAGTCGCCCACCCGCGTGGCGTTCACCTGCGCCTGGGCCAGGGCCGAGGTGAGGATGGCCGCAATGCCCAGGCTGGCGATCAGCTGCGAGATCGGCGACATCAGCGAGGTGGCGGCGGCGGTCTTGACGGTGAGCTTCTGGTGGCTGCGTGCCTCGGTGCCGAAGCGCCCGAGCTCGAAGTCACCTGCATCGAAGGTGCGCACCACGCGCCAGGCGCGCGCGATGTCGTCGATGGCCGAGACCAGGCGCAGCTGCGAGCCATAGAGGGCGCCGCTGACGCGCAGCGCGCGCCGGTGCACCTGCCGCACCGACCAGGCCAGCAACGGCAGGCTGACGATCAGCAGCAGCGCCAGCTGCCAGTTGACGTAGAAGAGGTAGCCCAGCATCGACACCGTGTAGGTGCCGTCGCGCAGCAGCGCCGTGACGGCGCCGCCGAGCTGGGTGGTTGCGCTTTGCGGGTCGTTGATGATCTTCGTCACCGCCACGCCGGGCGTGACCTCGTGATAAAGGTGGGCATCCGCGCGCAGCAGGGCGCGCACCAGGTCCATGCGCAGATCGACGATCGTGCGCGAGGTCGACCAGGTCATCGTGTACTGGGCCAGAAAGCCGAACAGGCCGCGGCCCAGGAAGATCAGGATCA
>JAGWLO010000072.1 GCA_028872015.1 Burkholderiales bacterium
TGCGGCTGCGGGTCACCGCCGGCCGGTCAGCTCACTTGCTGGGGTAGACGATGTCGGCGCGCCGGTTCTGGGCCCAGGCCGCCTCGTCGTGGCCGAGCGCCTTGGGCTTTTCCTTGCCCCAGCTGATGGCTTCCATCTGCGAGCCCTTGGCGCCGTAGATCTCGAGCGCCTTCAGCACCGCCTCGGCACGCTTCTGGCCCAGGGCCAGGTTGTACTCGGCGCTGCCGCGCTCGTCGGTGTTGCCTTCGATCTTGACGGAGAGGTTCGGGTTCGCCGCGAGGTACTTGCCCTGCAGCGAGATCACGTTCTCGTACTCCTTCTTGATCGCGAACTTGTCGAAGTCGAAGTACACGCTGCGCTGGGTGTAGATGTCGCTCTTGGGATCGAGGTAAGCCGGCAGCGGCTTCGATTCCATCATGCCCTGGTTCATCGGGGCCGGAGCCGGGGCGGGCGCGGGCGCCGGGGCGGGCGCCGGGGCCGGGGCCGGGGCCGCGGTGGGGGTCACGGTCGGCGTGGAACTGCAAGCGGCCAGCGTGGCGGCCAGCACGGTCAGCAGGGCGTAGTTCTTGGCGGTGGTCACTGTGGAATCTCCATGGAGACGGGCGGCTGCCCGCGGTCGAATTGGCATGGCCGAAAATTGCCATCCGGGATTATGCGGTGACTATATTGCTACAAAGGGGTTAAGCAATCCCGTCGTGTTTCATCGCGTGACACATGATGACCGCCGGACGGGACCCCGCCCGGCGCCCGCCCGGTTCACTGCATGAACCAGCCGTGGCTGACCACCACCGACTGCCCGGTGAGAGCGTTCGACTCGAAGCCCGCGAACAGCAAGGCCACCGCGGCCACGTCCTGCACGGTGGTGAACTCGCCGTCCACCGTCTCCTTCAGCATCACCTTCTTGATCACGTCGGCCTCGCTGATGCCCAGCGCCTGGGCCTGCTCGGGAATCTGCTTGTCCACCAGCGGTGTGCGCACGAAGCCGGGGCAGATGACGTTGGCGCGCACGTTGTGGGGGCCGCCTTCCTTGGCCACCGTCTTGCACAGGCCGATGAGGCCGTGCTTGGCCGTGACGTAGGCCGACTTCAGCACCGATGCCTCCTTCGAGTGCACCGAGCCCATGTAGATGATGCTGCCGCCGCGGCCCGAGGCGTACATGTGCGGGATGCAGGCCTTGGTGGTGAGGAAGGCGCCGTCGAGGTGGATGGCCAGCATCTTCTTCCAGTCGGCGAACGGAAACTGCTCGATCGGGTGCACGATCTGGATGCCGGCGTTGCTGACCAGCACGTCCACGCCGCCCCAGGCCCGGGCCACCGCCGCCACGGCCGTGTTGACCTGTTCCTCGCTGGTCACGTCCATCGCCACCGCCATCGCCGCGCCGCCGCCGGACGTGATGCCGTCGGCCACCGCCTGCGAGGCCGCGAGGTTGAGATCGGCGATCACCACCTTGCCGCCTTCGCGGGCGTAGGTGAGCGCGATCTCCTTGCCGATGCCGCTGGCTGCGCCGGTGACGAGGCAGACCTTGTTCTGGAGTTTCATGGGGCGAGTCCTTGGGTGCTGTGGGTGGGAATTCAGGCTACCGATGCCCGCCGGCGGCGAGGTAATCGACGGCCAGGTGGGTCAGCGCGCGCAGGCCGATCAGCAGACCGCGCTCGTCGGCGTAGAAGTGGGGCGAGTGGTTCGAGGCGGCCCGGCTCGGGTCGGTTCCCGGCGGCGTGACGCCGACGAAGAAGAACAGGCCCGGGATCAGGCGCTGGAAGTACGAGAAGTCTTCCGAGCCGGTGACCTTGGGCACCAGCTGCAGGCCCTCGCCCGCCACCCGCGCCAGCGTGGGCAGCATGGCCTCGGTGAGCGCCGGATCGTTGACGGTGACGGGGTAGTTCTTGGTGATGCACACGGTGCAGCCGGCGCGCGAGCCGCGGCTGACCGATTCGGCCAGGGTCGTGACGCGCTCGTGGATGTCGTCGCGCATGGCCTCGTCGAAGGCGCGGATCGTGCCGCGCATCTCGACCGAGTCGGGGATGATGTTCTCGCGCAGGCCGCCGCGGATGGTGCCCAGGGTGACGACCGCCGGCTCGCGCGTGATGTCCAGGCCGCGGCTGACCACCGTCTGCAGCCCCAGCACCACCTGGGCCGCGGTGACGATGGGGTCGACCCCGAGCCAGGGCGCCGCCCCGTGCGTCTGCCGGCCGTGCACCGTGATCCTGAGCTTGTCGGAGCTGGCCATCGTCGGCCCCGGCCGGTAGCCCACCGTGCCCAGGGGCAGGCGCGATGTGACGTGCAGGCCGAAGATGGCCTGCGGCACCGGGTTCTCGAGCACGCCCTGCTCGATCATCAGCTTGGCACCGCCTTCCTCGCCCTCGGGCGGCATCTCCTCGGCCGGCTGGAAGATGAACTTGACGCTGCCGCGCAGCTCGGCGCGCAGCCCGGCCAGCAGGCTGGCCACGCCCATCAGGATGGCGGTGTGGCAGTCGTGGCCGCAGGCGTGCATCACGCCCACCATCTCGCCGTTCCAGGGCGCGGTGGCCTGCGAGGCGAAGGGCAGGTCCAGCGCCTCCTGCACCGGCAGCGCGTCCATGTCGGCGCGCAGCGCCACCACCGGCCCGGGCAGGGCGCCGCGCAGCAGGCCGACGACGCCGGTGTGGGCGACCTCGGTGCGCACCGCGTCCAGGCCCAGGCTGCGCAGGTGCGCGGCCACCAGGGCCGCGGTGCGGAACTCGCGGTTGCCCAGCTCGGGATGCTGATGCAGGTCGCGGCGCCAGGCGATGACCTGCGCCTCCAGGGCCTGCGCGGCCGCGTCGATGCGTTCGGTCAGGGCCAGGTCGGCGACGGGGCGGGCGGTCATGGGCGGGGGCTCCTGGAGACGGCCGGTCAGGCCGCAGGGTCAGGCGGTGCGGGTCTCGGCCAGGCCGAGCTGCTCGATCATCTGCGCCCGCATCACGAACTTCTGCGCCTTGCCGGTGACCGTCATCGGCAGCTCGCCGACGAAGCGCACGTAGCGCGGCACCTTGTAATGCGCGATCTGGTCGCGGCAGAAGTCGCGGATCTCGGCTTCGCTGGCCTGCTGGCCGGGCTTGAGCACGACCCAGGCGCAGACCTCCTCGCCGTACTTCGGGTCGGGCACGCCGAACACCTGCACCTGGGCGATCTTGGGGTGGCGGAACAGGAACTCCTCGACCTCGCGCGGGTAGACGTTCTCGCCGCCGCGGATGAGCATGTCCTTCACGCGGCCGACGATGTTGCAGTAGCCCTGGGCGTCCAGGGTGGCCAGGTCGCCGGTGTGCATCCAGCCGTCGCGCACCGCCTCGGCGGTGCGTGCGGGCTCGTCCCAGTAGCCCAGCATCACGCTGTAGCCGCGGGTGCACAGCTCGCCGGGCTGGCCCACCGGCACGGTGGCGCCCTGGGCGTCGACCACCTTCACCTCCAGGTGCGGCATCACGCGGCCGACGGTGGCCACGCGCTTGTCCAGCGGATCGTCCACGCCGCTCTGGAACGAGACCGGCGAGGTCTCGGTCATGCCGTAGGCGATGGTCACCTCGGTCATGTGCAGCGATGTGTTCACGCGCTTCATGACCTCGATCGGGCAGGGCGCGCCGGCCATGATGCCGCCGCGCAGGCTCTTCAGGTCGAAGTCGGCGAAGCCCGGCGCATCGAGCTCGGCGATGAACATCGTGGGCACCCCGTGCAGGTGGGTGCAGCGCTCGTCGTGCACCGCGCGCAAGGTGGCCACGGGGTCGAAGCCCTCGCCCGGGAACACCATGGTCGCACCGGTGACGGTGCAGGCCAGCGAGCTCATCACCATGCCGAAGCAGTGGTACAGCGGCACGGGGATGCACAGGCTGTCGCCGGGGTTCAGGTTCATGGTGCGCGCCACGTCGCGCGCGTTGTTGACGATGTTGTGGTGCGTGAGCGTGGCCCCCTTGGGGTTGCCGGTGGTGCCGCTGGTGAACTGCACGTTGATGGCGTCGAAGCAGGACAGGCCCGCGCCGATGCGCCGCGCCTCGGCCACGCCCGCGGCGTCGGCCAGGCCCAGCACCTCGGCCAGGTTGAACATGCCGGGCGTGCGCTCGTCGCCCATGCGGATCACGGTGCGCAGCTGCGGCAGCCTGGCGGCCCGCAGCCGGCCCGGCTCGCACTGTGCGAGCTCCGGCGCCAGCGTCTGCAGCATCTGCAGGTACTGGCTGGTCTTGAAGGCCGGTGCGGCGATCAGGCCCTGGCAGCCGACCTTGTTGAGCGCGTACTCGAGCTCGGACAGCCGGTAGGCCGGGTTGACGTTGACCAGCACCACGCCGATGCGGGCCGTGGCGTACTGCGCCAGCACCCATTCGCTGCGGTTCGGTGACCAGATGCCGATGCGATCGCCCGGGCCGAAGCCCAGCTTCAGCAGCGCCGCAGCCAGGCGGTCGGCCCCATCGCGCAATTCGGGCCAGGTCCAGCGCAGGCCCTGCTCGCGGAACACGCAGGCCGCACGATCGGCGTAGCGCGCGGCGGTGGCATCGAGCCAGGCCGGGATGGTGAGGTCCGACAGCGGCGGCTCGGTGGCCCCGACCACGTGCGACAGGCCCTGGCGCGGGGTGCGGGTGGCGGTGGCGGCAGTTGGGTTCACGGTGTGGCGCTCCTGCGGGAGGCAGCCGGTCCTTCGGGCCGGCGCATCGGTGCTGCGGATCGGTGCCTCGGTCTGGTACTGCGGGTCGGGCCCGCAGCTTAGGGCAAAGACAGCCGCAGCTGCATCAGCCGCGGCCCGCCCCCGGCCTCGTCGGTACCCCAGTGGCGGCCGGCGGCGGACCGCGCCACCGTGTCGCCCACCATCGCCACCGTCACCCAGGCGCCGATCGGCGCGGCCAGGGTGGTGGCCGTCTGCTCGCGCCGCGTGGCCGGCAGCGGGGCCGTCCCGGCCGGCTGCAGCTGCGTGGTGTCGGCATCGAGATCGACCTCGGCCGCACCGCGCCCGGGCCAACGCACGCGCAGCGCCAGGCCCTGGCCGGCGTCGATCCAGGTGATCGCATTCACCACCGCAGCGCCGGGGCTGCCGCTGCCGCTGCCGCTGCCGTTGCCGCTGCTGCCGTTGCTGCCGGCCGTCGCCGTCTGGGCCGCCAACTGCACCCATTGCACCGGGATCGACCGCGCCACGCGCAGCCGCGCCCAGTGGCCGTTGAGCACCGTGACGGTCAGCGCGTCGGGCGCCGCCAGATCCTGGGTCGAGACGGTGCTGCCCCCGCCCCCGCCCCGGTCAGCCGGCGCCGAGCGCTGCTCGATGACACGCCATTGCACCGACAGGTTGCGCGCCGGCAGGGCGGGCGGCGCGGCACGGGCCGCGCCCGCCGCCGGCGCCAGCAGCACCGCGCAGAGCGCGGCCCAGCCCGCTCGCGCAGCGTGTCGGCGCCGGTCGGGCCGGGCGGGTGGCTGCAGCCGGGGCGGCCGCGGGGCGGGGCCGGCCATCACTTGGTGCGCAACGTGCCGGCGCTGCCCAGCCAGCGCGCCGCCGCACCGGCCAGCCACGCGCGTGCCAGCGGGTCGTCCCTGACGTAGGCGTCGAGGAACGCGGTGCTGATCTGCTGCGCCGCCGTCAGGCGCCGCTGGCGCTCGGTGGGCGAAAGCACGGCGCCATCGTCCACGCTGCCCGAGGCGCGGGGCGCCGGGGCGGCGCCGGCGGGCGCGGCCCCGGCGAGTGCGTGGCCGCGCGCTCGGCCGCGTCCGGCGGGGGCTTCGACCGGCAACCCGGGGGCCTCGGGGCCGGCCAGCACGTCGTCGCCCTCGGCCAGCGCAGCACCGGGGGCGCCGCTCAGCCGGGCATGCGACAGGCCGCGCAGCAGCAGCAGGGCCTTGTCGGGCGGGGGCATCGCCTCGAAGGGCCGCTGCCGCTGGGCCGCGTCGGCGAGCAGGCCCAGCGGGTCGCCGTCGTTGTCGCTGGTGATGCTGAGCACGGGCCCGTACACCGCGCCGTAGGCGTCGGGCCGCACCCGTGCGGCTTGCGGGTCGGCGTAGGGGCTGATGGCGATGACCGCGCGCACCGGCACCCGGTCTGGCAGGCGCTCGCCCTCACCCGCGTCGATCCGCTCGCCGGCCAGGGCCAGCGCGGTGTAGGCGCCGAGGTCGCGGCCGGCCACGGCGCGCCGATCCCAGTCGATGCCCTGCCAGTCGGGGTCGCCCGCGATGGCGCGGCGCCGCGCCTCGTCCACCACCGCAGCCAGGCGATGGACGCGGCGGCGCAGCACGGCCGCGGCGTAGCGCTGTTCGCCCAGGGTCTTGAAATCGCCCTCGCGCGCCAGCGCCGAGCGCCAGGCCTGCGCATCGCCGGCCAGCGGCTGCACCGACAGCACCGCGTAGCCGGCGCCGGCCCAGGCCAGGCGCCAGGCGGCGCCGGCCTCGGCGTCTTCGCCCAGCGCCGGCAGGTAGATCACCAGCGGCGCGGCGGTGGCCTCGCGCGGGCGCGCCAGCACCACCGTCACGGGATCGTCCGCCAGCCGCCACCCGAAGCGCCGCACCGTCACCGCGGCCTGCGCCGCGCCGCCGTAGCCGCGCGCGGCGTACGCGCGCACGGCCGCCTCGTCCACCTGGGGGCCGCTGACGGTGGCACAGCCCGCGGCCAGCAGCGCCCACAGCAGCGCCGACGTCAACGCCACCGTCCGTGCCCTTGCCGGTGCCGGTGCGCGCACCGGCACCATCGCACGTGCGATCCATCGCCACCCGCCCCGCCCCGGCGCCCCGAACGCCAGGCGCGGACGGCGCGGTGCCTGGGCAGACGGCGGGGGGGTGGGCGGAGGCATGGGGCCGGGGGTCAGGCGGGGAGGCAGGCAGGACGGGCAGGCGGGACGGGCAGGCGGACCGCCTGTGCCGATCATCGCATCGCCGCGCGATGACGGCTGGCCACGCCGGCGTTTCGTCGGCGTTAAGCCGACCCCGGCGGCAGCGCCGCCGGGGTCGGCCCGGGCGCCCGCACCGGGGGCTCGGCTACAGTGCGCAGCGCCGTCCGCCGCACCTACCGTGACCCCTGCCCCTGCCACCTCCACCACCGCGCGCTGCGGCCTGCTCGAAGGCCAGGCACTGACCTGCCGGCGCGGGCGGCGGCGGTTGTTCGAGAACCTGAGCCTGGCGCTGGTGCCGGGCACCATCACCTGGCTGCGCGGCACCAACGGCAGCGGCAAGACGAGCCTGATGCGCATCCTGGCCGGCCTGTCGGCGCCGGCCGCCGGCAGCGTGCTGTGGGACGGCCGGCCCCTGGCCGCCGCCGGCCGCGCGGCGCGCGACGGCACGCTCTACATCGGCCACGCCAATGCGCTGAAGGACGACCTGACATTGCTCGAGTCGCTGGCCTACCTGGCGCAGCTGGCCGAGTGGCCCGACGCCGGGGCGCGCGCCGCGCGGGCGCTGCAGCGGCTGGGCCTGGGGGCGCAGCGCGCGGCCGCGGTGCGCACGCTGTCGCAGGGCCAGCGCCGGCGCGGCGCGCTGGCCCGGCTGGCGCTGGACGATGCACCCCGCGCCTGGATCCTGGACGAACCGTACGACGCGCTGGACAGCGGCGCCACGGCGATCCTGTCGGCACTCGTCGCCGAGCACGCCGCACGCGGCGGGGCGGTGCTGCTGACGAGCCATCAGCCGGTGGCGCTGCCGGGCCTGCGCGAGTTCGTGCTCGATCCGCGGCCTTGATCTGCGTCGGTGCTGCGCCGGCGGGCGCCACCTACAATCGATCGCGTTGATGAATGCCCCCGCCCGCCATGTCCGGTCGTCCGCCCGATGAGTTCGGCGCTGCTGGCCACCACCCGCCGCGACCTGCTTCTGGCACGGCGCCGGCGCGTCGAAGTGCTGCTGCCGCTGGGCTTCTTCATCGTCGCGGCGGGGCTGTTTCCGCTCGGCGTCGGGCCCGAGCCGCAGATGCTGCGCCAGATCGCCCCGGGCATCGTGTGGGTGTGCGCGCTGCTGGCCGCCATGCTGTCGGTGACGCAGATGTTCGCCAGCGACTTCGCCGATGGCTCGCTCGAGCAGATGCTGCTGTCGCCGCAGCCGCCGACGCTGCTGGTGCTGGGCAAGGTGGCGGCGCACTGGCTCACCACGGGTCTGCCGCTGGTGCTGGCCGCGCCGCTGTTCGGCGTGCTGTTCGACCTGCGCGGCCCGGCCATCGCCACCCTCACGGCCAGCCTGCTGCTGGGCACGCCGGTGCTGAGCCTGCTCGGCGCCGTGGGTGCCGCACTCACGCTGGGGCTGCGCAGCGGCGCGGCGCTGGTGTTCCTGCTGGTGCTGCCGCTCACGATCCCGACCCTGATCTTCGGCACCGGCGCGGTGGCGGCGGTCGACGGGGGCCTGTCGCCGAAGGCCCACTTCTCGCTGCTGGGCGCGCTGCTCATCGTCACGGCGCTGGGGGCGCCGCCGGCGGCGGCCGCCGCGCTGCGCATCTCGCTCGATTGACGGCGCCCGACCCAGACCGACCCGGACCGAGACCCAGCGCGAGAGCCCTTTGATCGCCCGCCCGTTCGGCACCACCCCGTGAGCACCCTGCCCTCGCCCCCCGCGCTGCGCTGGTCGACCTTTGCCGCGCCTTCGCGCTTCTACGTGCTGGCCGGCCGCCTGCTGCCCGCGCTGTGGACGGCTGCGCTGGTGTTCGGCGCGGCCGGACTGTGGGTGGGCTTCGCGATCGCACCCACCGACTTCCAGCAAGGCGAGGTGTACCGCATCATCTTCATCCACGTACCCGCGGCGTGGATGTCGATGCTGATCTACCTGGTGATGGCCTTCTGGGCCGCCTGGGGCTGGATGCTGAACGCGCGGCTGGCTTCGATGTACGCGCGCGCGCTGGCGCCCACCGGGGCGCTGTTCACCTTCCTCGCGCTGTGGACCGGCGCGCTGTGGGGCAAGCCCACCTGGGGCACCTGGTGGGTGTGGGACGCGCGGCTCACCTCCGAATTCATCCTGCTGCTGCTGTACCTGGGCTACATCGCGCTCACCGAAGCGATCGACGACCCGCGCCGCGCCGCCAACGCCGGCGCGCTGCTGGCGCTGGTGGGGGCGGTCAACATCCCGATCATTTATTTCTCGGTGCGCTGGTGGAACACGCTGCACCAGGGCGCCTCCATCAGCCTGACCGCGGCGCCGAAGATGGCAGCCACGATGCTGTTGTCCATGCTGCTGCTGACGATCAGCTTCTGGGCCTACAGTTTTGCCGTGGTGTTCAGCCGCGCCCGGGCCGTCGTGCTCGAGCAGGAGGCCGACACCGAGTGGGTGCGTACGCTGGCCGCGGGGGCGGGTGCGCACCGGGGTGCAAGGGGATCGTGATGGCTTGGCAGTCCTGGGCAGACTTCTTCCACATGGGTGGCTACGGGCTGTACGTGTGGGGCTCCTACGCGGTGACCTTCGGCGCCCTGGCCGCCGAGGCCGTGCTGGCGCAGCGGCGGCACCGCCAGGCGCTGGCGCAGGCCGCCGCCGGAGACCCGGCGTGAAGCCGCGCCACAAGCGGGCCGCCATCGTGCTGGGGGTGCTGGCGGCCGTCGGCACGGCGGTGGCCCTGGTGCTCAACGCCTTCAACAGCAACCTCGTCTTCTTCTACACGCCGTCGCAGATCGCCGCGCACGAAGCGCCCGAGGGCCGCACCTTCCGCATCGGCGGCCTGGTGCAGGCCGGCAGCCTGGTGCGCAGCGGCGTGACGGTGCGCTTCCTCGTCACCGACACCGCCAAGACGGTGCCGGTGCAGTACCACGGCGTGCTGCCCGACCTGTTCCAGGAAGGCAAGGGCGTGGTGGCGCAGGGTCAACTCGGGCCCGACGGCGTGTTCGTCGCGCGCGAGGTGCTGGCCAAGCACGACGCCAACTACATGCCGCCCGAGGCCGCCGATGCCGTCAAGCGCGCCAAGCAGGTGGAGGCGCGGATGCAGACCACGCTCGTCGTCGGAGACCGCCGATGATCCCCGAGCTCGGTCACCTGGCACTGTTCCTGGCGCTGGCGGTGGCGCTGGTGCAGTCCGTCGTGCCGCTGGTGGGTGCGCAGCGCGGCTGGGCCGGCTGGATGGCGCTGGCGCGGCCCGCCGCGCAGGCCCAGGCGGTGTTCGTGGTCATCGCCTTCGCCTGCCTGGCGGCCTCGTTCCTGCGCAACGACTTCTCGGTGCTGTACGTGGCGTCAAACTCGAACTCCGCGCTGCCGGCCTACTACCGCTTCGCCGCCGTCTGGGGCGGCCACGAGGGCTCGCTGCTGCTGTGGCTGCTGATGCTCAACCTGTGGACGGTGGCCGTGGCGCGCTTCAGCCGCAGCCTGCCGCTGCCCTTCGTGGCGCGCATCCTGGCGGTGATGGGGCTGGTGGCGGTGGGCTTCCTGCTGTTCACGCTGATGACCTCCAACCCCTTCCTGCGCCTGCTGCCGGCAGCGCCCGATGGCAACGACCTCAACCCGCTGCTGCAGGACCCGGGCATGGTGGCGCACCCGCCCATGCTCTACATGGGCTACGTGGGCTTCTCCGTCGCGTTCGCCTTCGCCATCGCGGCGCTGCTGGGCGGCAACCTCGACGCAGCCTGGGCGCGCTGGACCCGCCCCTGGACCACCGCGGCCTGGATGTTCCTCACCTTCGGCATCGCCCTGGGCAGCTGGTGGGCCTACAACGAGCTGGGCTGGGGCGGCTGGTGGTTCTGGGACCCGGTCGAAAACGCCTCGTTCATGCCCTGGCTGGCGGGCACGGCGCTGATCCACTCGCTGGCCGTGAGCGAGAAGCGCGGCAGCTTCAAGGTCTGGACGGTGTGGCTGGCCATCGTCGCGTTCTCGCTCTCGCTGCTGGGTACGTTTCTGGTCCGCTCCGGCGTGCTGTCGTCGGTGCACGCCTTCGCCACCGACCCGCGGCGCGGCCTGTTCATCCTCGTCTTCCTGGTCATCGTCATCGGCGGCTCGCTCGCGCTGTTCGCCTGGCGTGCGCCCAAGGTCGGGCTGGGGCAGCGCTTCGGGCTGTTCTCGCGCGAGTCGATGCTGCTGGCCAACAACATGGTGCTGGCGGCGGCCTGCGCCGCGGTGCTGCTGGGCACGCTGTACCCGCTGTTTCTCGATGCCCTGGGGCTGGGCAAGATCTCGGTCGGGCCGCCCTACTTCGACAGCGTGTTCGGCCTGCTGATGGTGCCGCTGGTGGCCGTGATGGGCGTGGGCCCGCTGGTGCGCTGGAAGAGCGACGACGCCGGTCCGCTGCTGCGGCGCCTGCGCTGGCCGCTGGTGGCCGCGCTGGCGGGCGCGCTGGCCGTGGGCCTGGCCGCGGGCCGCATCTCGCTGCTGGCGACCGGCGGCTTCATGATGGCGCTGTGGATCGTGGCCACGCTGGCGCTCGACCTGAAAGCGCGCCTGCTGCCCGGCGGGGCCCGGCTGGCCCAGCTGCCGCACCGCGTGCGCCAGCTGCCGCGCTCCATGATGGGCATGATGGTCGCGCACCTGGGCGTGGCCGCGTTCGCCTTCGGCGTGGCGATGGTCAACACCTACCAGGTCGAGCGCGACGTGCGCATGGGCCCGGGCGAGGTGACCGAGCTCGCCGGCTACCGCTTCCGCATGACCGGCCTGCGCGACGTCACGGGACCGAACTGGGTGGCCACGCAGGCGCGGGTCGAGATCACGCGCGATGGGCGGCCCGTGGCGGTGCTGCGGCCGCAGAAGCGCATCTACACCGTGCAGCAAAGCCCGATGACCGAGGCCGCCGTCGACACCAACCCGCTGCGGGACCTGTACGTCTCGATGGGCGAGCGGCTGCCCAACGGCGATTGGGTCGTGCGCGTGCAGTACAAGCCCTTCGTCACCTGGATCTGGGGCGGCTGCCTGGTGATGGTGGCCGGCGGCGCCCTCGCGCTGGCCGACCGTCGCTACCGCGTGCGCCAGGCCGCGCCGCTGCCGGCCGGGCTGGCCGCCGGAGACGGCCGGGCGTGAACCGATACCTCTGGCCTTTGCTGCTGTTCCTGGTGCTGGCCGGCTTTCTGGCCTTCGGCCTGCGGCTCGATCCCCGCGAGGTGCCTTCGCCGCTGATCGGCAAGCCGGCACCGGCCTTCACGACCACGCTGCTCGACCACCCGGACCGCACGCTGAGCCAGAAGGACCTGCTGGGCCAGGTCTGGCTCCTCAACGTGTGGGCCTCGTGGTGCGTGCCCTGCCGCGAGGAGCACCCGCTGCTGGTGCAGTTCGCGCGGCAGGGCCTGGTGCCGGTCTACGGCCTGAACTACAAGGACCAGCCGGCGGCAGCGCTGGCGCTGCTGCGCCGCGGCGGCAATCCGTACACCGAAACGCTGGTCGACCCCGACGGCCGCATCGGCATCAACTACGGCGTCTACGGCGTGCCCGAGACCTACGTCATCGACCGCGCCGGCATCATCCGCTACAAGCACATCGGCCCGCTCACGCCAGCGGATCTGCGCGACCAGGTCGAGCCGCTGGTGAAGCGGCTGCGGGGTGCGGGTGGCTAGGCGGCGCGCCGCCGTGGCCGCGCTGGTGCTGCTGCTGGGCGGCGCAGTGGCGGCGCAGACCGGGACGCCTGCCGCGGCGGCCTCCGCCCCGGCCCTGGCCGCCCCGGCCGCGGCGGACCCGCGGCTCGAGGCGCGGATGATGGCGCTGGCCACCGAGCTGCGCTGCCTGGTGTGCCAGAACCAGACCATCGCCGACTCGCACGCCGACCTGGCCGTCGATCTGCGGCAAGAGATCCGCGAGATGATGCTGCGCGGCATGAGCGACGCCCAGATCCGCCACTACATGACCGAACGCTACGGCGACTTCGTGCTCTACAAGCCGCCGTTCAAGGCCAGCACGGCCCTGCTCTGGCTGGGCCCGCCGGCGGGGCTGGTGCTTGCGCTCGCTGCCTTGTTCGTGACACTCAGGCGCCGCCAGCGCGCCAGCCCCGATGCCTTCGATCCCGACACCCCCGACGATCCCGGCGAGCTCGGCCCCGCTCGCTGAACTCCAGCAGCAGCTGGCCCGCATCGACGCCCTGATCCGGGACGGCACGCTCACCGGCAGCGCGGCCCGCGAGACGCGCGAAGCACTCGAACGCCAGGTGCTGGCGCTGGTGATGGCGCCCGCACCACCGGCGGCGGCCCGGCCTTCGCGCCGGCTGCTGGCCGGGGCCTTGCTGTTCGTGCTGCTGGCCGGGGGCGGCGGCTATGCGCTGCTGGCCAACCACGCCGGCTGGCGCGTGGGCCCGGGGCAGGACGTGGCCGGCGCCGAGGGTGCCGCCTCGTCGCCGGCCGCCGCCGACGCGCAGATCGACGCCATGGTGCAGCGGCTGGCCGCGCACCTGAAGGACAAGCCCGACGATGCCGACGGCTGGTCGATGCTCGGCCGCTCGTACACCGCGCTGGCCCGCTACCCCGAGGCGCTGGACGCCTTCAAGCATGTGCGCGCGCTGCGGCCGCAGGACGCGCAGGCGCTGGCCGACTACGCCGACAGCCTGGCGATGGTCAACAACCGGTCCCTGTCGGGCGAGCCCGAGCGGCTGATCATGGAGGCGGTGAAGCTCGGGCCGACCAACGTCAAGGCCCTCGCCCTGGCCGGCACGGTGGCCTTCAACCACAGCAACTACCAGGGCGCGCTCGACTACTGGAACCGCGCCATCCAGGCCAGCGATCCGGGCAGCGATCTCGCGGGCCAGCTGCAAGGGGCGATGGCCGAAGCGCGCCAGCGCGCCGGCCTGCCGCCAGCGCCCCCGGCCGAGCCCGGGCCGGCGGCACGGCCCGGCGCCACCGGGGTGGCCGGGGCGGTCGGTGGTGCCGGCGCCACGGCGGCCCGCGTGGCCGGCCGCGTCACGCTCGCGCCGGCGCTGCAGGGCCGGGTGGCGCCCGGCGACACGCTCTTCGTCTATGCCCGCGCCGCCAACGGCCCGCGCATGCCGCTGGCCATCCTGCGCAAGAAGGCGGGCGACCTGCCGCTGGACTTCAGCCTGGACGACAGCATGGCCATGAGCCCGGCCGCCACGCTGTCGTCGGCGGCCCAGGTGGTGGTGGGCGCGCGCATCAGCAAGAGCGGCAACGCCCTGCCATCGCCGGGCGACCTCGAGGTGCTGAGCGCCCCCGTGGCCGTGGGCACGAGCGACCTGAAGCTGCAAATCGACCAGGTCGTACGTTGATCCGCTCCACCGGCCCAGATCAATCAGAGAGGCAAGTGCACGCTACTTAATCGCTCGGCAGGATAGGAAGGCTGGTTGACGCATGACTTGACAATAATTGCCTAGACAATTAAAGTCTAGGCAAAGTTTTCTGTCATGTCCCATGCAAACCCTGACCGACACCGGCGCCACCCTCCCGGCTGACGCGATCCAGCCCCGCCGCGCCGCCGACTTCTACGACGGCAGCTGCTACACCGCGGACGAAAGCGTGGGCTACCTGATGAAGCGGGTGGTGCTGTCCGTGGTGCAGCAGGCCGACAAGCGGCTCGACGTGCACGGCCTGACCAGCGCGCAATGGGGACCCTTGCTGCGCCTGCACACCACGGGCGCCGCGGCCGTGGCCGACCTGGCGCGCTGGTCGCTCACCGACGCCGGCGCCATGACGCGCATGCTCGACCGGCTCGAGAAGAAGGGCCTGTGCCGGCGCGTGCGCTCCACCGCCGACCGGCGCGTCGTGCTGGTGGAGATCACGCCCGAAGGCCGCACCGCCATCGCCGGCGTGCCCCCCGTGCTGGCCGAGGTGCTGAACGAGCTGCTGGCCGGCTTCTCGCGCGACGAGTGGCTGGCCCTGAAGGGCTATCTCAAGCGCATGGTCGCCAATGCCGACGTGGTGCGCGACGCGCACTGAAGCTCACCGTCACGCATCGGTCTGCATCGACCTGCAGCGTCCCGCCTCAAGCCGCGCCCGCACTGCGCGCTCCCGCTCACCGACCGCCATGCCCTTTCATCCTGCACGCCGAACCATGACTTCGCCCCTGCCCGTCGGCCACCGGCCCGCACCGCCCCCGCGGGCGCGGCGCGCGATCGCCCTGCCCGCGCTCGCCGCCACTGCCGTGGCGCTGGCCTCGGCGGCGCTGTTGCTGGCGCTGGCCGGCTGCGCCAGCAGCGCGGGCATCGCGCCGCAGTCGCACACGATCGCCCCGGCGAGCCTGGGCCTGGCTGCCGGCGGCACGCCGACACCGGCGTTGGCCAGCGACTGGTGGCGCGCCTTCGGCGACCCCGCGCTCGATGCCCTGATCGACCGCGCGCTGGCCGGCAATCCCGGTCTGCGCGCGGCGCAGGCGCGCGTGGCGCGCGCGCAGGCCGCGGTCGGCGGCGCGCAGGCGGCCGAAGGCGTGCACCTGAACGCCGAGGCCGACCTCACGCGCGAGCGCATCAGTGCCAACGGCATCTACCCGCCGCCGCTGGGTGGGGCCAACCTGACGGTGGTCAACACGCAGCTCGGCGCCTCCTGGGAAGCCGATTTCTTCGGCCGCAACCGGGCCGCGGTCGAAGCCGCCGTGGGCACCGAACGCGCCGCCCAGGCCGAGCTCCAG
The DNA here is from genome assembly GCA_028872015.1 of Burkholderiales bacterium. Classification (GTDB taxonomy): domain Bacteria; phylum Pseudomonadota; class Gammaproteobacteria; order Burkholderiales; family Burkholderiaceae_C; genus Rubrivivax. The sequence continues at coordinate 15,412 of JAGWLO010000072.1, forward strand.
GCCGCGCGTGCCCTGCTGGCCAGCCGGGTGGCGGCCACCTACGTGCAGCTGGGCCGGCTGTTTGCGCTGCGCGACGTGGCCGAGCGCTCGCTGGCCCAGCGCGACCAGCTGCTGGCGCTGATCCGCCAGCGCGTGGGCGGCGGGCTGGACACTACCGTCGAGCTGCGCCAGGGCCAGGGCGCGCTGCCAGAGGCGCGGCAGCAGATCGAGCAGCTCGACGAGCAGATCGCGCTCGCCCGCCACGCGCTGGCCGCGCTGACGGCGCAGGCGCCGGACGCGCTCGACACGCTGCGCGTGCCGCTGACCGCGGTGCAGGCGGTGCCGGTGCCGGCGCACGTGCCGGCCGAGCTGCTGGGCCGCCGCGCCGACATCACGGCCGCGCGCTGGCGCGTCGAGGCGGCCGGCAGCGCGATCCGCAGCGCGCGGGCGCAGTTCTATCCGAACATCGACTTCACGGCCTTCATCGGGCTCAACAGCGTCGGCCTGGACCGCCTGCTGCGCGCCGGCAGCGAGCAGCGCGGCATCGGCCCGGCGCTCACGCTGCCGGTGTTCGACGCCGGCAGGCTGCGCGCCAACCTGCGCGGCAAGAGCGCCGACTACGACGCCGCCGTGGAAAGCTACAACAGCACCGTGATCGACGCCGTGCACGAGGCGGCCGATGCCATCGCCTCGGTGCAGTCGGTGGCGCGCCAGCAGGCCCAGCAGGCGCAAGCCCAGGCCGCCGCCGAAGCGGGCTACGCCCTGGCCGTGCAGCGCTACCAGGCCGGCCTGGGCAACTACCTCACGGTGCTCAACGCCGAGACCGGCGTGCTCGCGCAGCGCCGCCTGGCCGCCGACCTGAAGGCCCGCGCGCTCGACAGCCAGATCACGCTCGCCCGCGCCCTGGGCGGCGGCTACAGCGCCGGCGCCTGAAGCACCCGCCGCGCCGCCGACCCACCGACACCACACCCGAAGTCCCGGAGCCCTTTGCCATGAACACCCCCGCAACCCCCGCCGAGCCGGCCGCCAATCCGGCGCGCAGGAAGGCCCTCACCGCCGTCGCCGCCGCCGTGGTGCTGGCCGGCGTCGCCTACGGCGTCTACTGGGCCCTGGTGCTGAACCACTACGAGAGCACCGACAACGCCTACGTCGCGGGCAATGTCGTGCAGGTCACGCCGCAGGTGGGCGGCACCGTGGTCGCCATCGGAGCCGACGACACCGACCACGTGAAGGCCGGCCAGCTGCTGGTCAAGCTCGACCCGGCCGATGCCCGCGTGGCGCTCGAGCAGGCCGAGGCGCAACTGGCGCAGACCGTGCGCCAGGTGCGCACGCTGTATGCCAACAACGGCACGCTGCAGGCGCAGATCGCGCTGCGCGAGGCCGACCTCGCCGGCGCCCAGAGCGCGCTGGCCAAGGCCCAGGACGACGTGGCGCGGCGCCGGCCGCTGCTGGCCACGGGCGCCGTGGGCAAGGAGGAGTTCGAGCACGCCACCGCCGCGCTGGCCGCCGCCAAGAGCAATGCCGCGGCGGCGCAGTCGGCCCTGCAGGCGGCGCGCGAACAGCTGGCCGCCAACCAGGTGCTGACCGAGGGCACGCCGGTCGACCAGCATCCGAGCGTGCAGCAGGCCGCCGCCCGCGTGCGCGAGGCCTACCTCACGCTGCAACGCGACACCCTGCTGGCGCCGGTGGACGGCTTCGTCGCCAAGCGCAGCGTGCAGCTCGGCCAGCGCGTGGCCGCCGGCACGCCGCTGATGTCGGTGGTGGCGCTGGACCATGTCTGGGTCGAGGCCAACTTCAAGGAAAGCCAGATCAGGAACCTGCGCATCGGCCAGCCGGTGGAGCTGGTGGCCGACGTGTACGGCGACAAGGTGCCGTACCACGGCAAGGTCGAGGGCCTGGGCGCGGGCACCGGCTCGGCGTTCGCCCTGTTGCCGGCGCAGAACGCCACCGGCAACTGGATCAAGGTCGTGCAGCGGCTGCCGGTGCGCATCGAGCTCGATCCGAAAGAGCTGGCCCAGCACCCGCTGCAGGTCGGCCTGTCGATGGTGGCCAAGGTGGACGTGCGCAACACCGACGGCCGCGTGCTCGCCGCCGACGGCCAGCACGGGCCGCTGGCGCAGACCACCGTCTTCGACCAGAGCGCACGGGCGGCCGACGCGACGGTGCGGCGCATCATCGTGGCCAACGGCGGCGGTGCCGCCGCCCTGCACGGGCCGCACCTGGCTGCCACCCGCCGCCGCGGCGCGGCGCGCGCCAGCGACACGGCCCTGGCCGCCGCCG
>JAGWLO010000073.1 GCA_028872015.1 Burkholderiales bacterium
CGCGCCAGCCGCGGCGAGCTGACGCAGCAGATCGCCGTCGACGAGGTGCTGTACTTCCACGCCGACGACAAGTACACCTGCGTGCGCACGGCCGCCGGCGAGGCGCTGATCCGCACGCCCATCGCCGAGCTGGCGAGCCGGCTCGACCCGGCGCAGTTCTGGCAGGTCCACCGCTCCACGATCGTCAACCTGGCGCACCTCGAGGGCACGCGCCGCGACGAGGCCAGCCGCCTGTTCGTGCGCATCAAGGGCCAGCCGCAGGAGCTGCCGGTGAGCCGCGCCTACGTGCACCTGTTCAAGGGCATGTAGCGGCGCGGCGATGGCCGGGCCGCGGCGGCTGCTAGCCTTGGGCTCCCGCACCGCCGCGCCACCCGCCCCATGCCCCGCCCCCGACCCTGCCGCCGCGCCGAGCGCCGGCCGCCCCACCGCCCGGCCCGCCACGGCGCCGGGGCCGTCTGAGCATGGCGCTGCTGGAGGTGCGCGGGCTGGCCACCCGCTTCGCCACCGACCGCGGCAGCGTCGCCGCCGTCGATGGCGTGAGCTTCTCGGTCGAGGCCGGGCAGACGCTGGCGCTGGTGGGCGAATCGGGCAGCGGCAAGAGCGTCACCGCGCTCTCGCTGATGGGCCTGGTGGCGCCGCCGGGGCAGGTGACGGCCGGCTCGGTGCGGCTGGACGGGCGCGAGCTGCTGGGCCTGCCGCGGCGCGAGCTGCAGGCGCTGCGCGGCAGTGCGATGGCCATGATCTTCCAGGAGCCGATGAGCTCGCTCAACCCGGCCTTCACGATCGGCGACCAGATCGTCGAGGCCTTGCGCCGGCACCGCCGCCTGAGCGCCGCGCAGGCCCGTGCGCAGGCGCTCGAGATGCTGGAGCGGGTGCGCATCCCGGCGCCGGCGCAGCGGCTGGACGAGTACCCGCACCAGCTCTCGGGCGGCATGCGCCAGCGCGCCATGATCGCGATGGCCCTGGCCAACGGGCCACGGCTGCTGATCGCCGACGAGCCGACCACCGCGCTCGACGTCACCATCCAGGCCCAGATCCTGGCCCTGATGCACGAATTGCAGCAGGCCAGCGGCACCGCCATCGTGCTGATCACGCACGACCTGGGCGTGGTGGCCGAGGTGGCCGACGAGGTGGCGGTGATGTACTGCGGCCGCATCGTCGAGCAGGCGCCGGTGCGCACGCTGTTCGAGCAGCCGCAGCACCCGTACACGGTGGGCCTGCTGGGCTCGATGCCGCGGCTGGACGGCACGGCCGGGCGGCTGGCCGCGATCCCGGGCCAGGTGCCGGGCCCGCTGGCGCGCCCCGGCGGCTGCGCCTTCGCCGACCGCTGCCCCTTCGTCGAAGCCGCCTGCCGCGCCGAGGTGCCGCCCCTGCGCCTGCTGGCCCCGGGCCAGGCCTCGGCCTGCCGGCGTGCACCGCTGGACGCCGAGGCCTTGCTGGCCCGGCCCTTGCAAGCCCTGTCCGCATGACGCCCTCACCGACGCCGACCCCGACCCCGTTGCTGCAGGTGCAGGGCCTGGTCAAGCACTTCGCGGTGCGGCATGGCCTGTTCGGCCGCGCCGGCGCCCCGGTGCGCGCGGTGCAGGACGTGGGCTTCACGCTCGGCGCCGGCCAGACGCTGGGCGTGGTGGGCGAATCGGGCTGCGGCAAGAGCACGCTGGGCCGGCTGGTGCTGCGCCTGATCGAGCCCAGCGCCGGGCGCGTGCTGTTCGACGGCGTCGAGCTCGGGGGGCTGGACGCGCCGGCGCTGCGCGCGCAGCGGCGCGCGATGCAGATCATCTTCCAGGACCCGTTCTCCTCGCTCAACCCGCGCATGACGGTGGGCCAGATCCTGGCCGAGCCGCTGCGCCTGCACCGGCTGCACCGGGGCCGCGAGGGCGAGCGCGTGGCCGAGCTGCTGCGGACCGTGGGCCTGGCCGGCGAGCACGCCGGGCGCCGGCCGCACGAGTTCTCGGGCGGCCAGCGCCAGCGCGTGGGCATCGCGCGCGCGCTCGCGATGGAGCCGCGGCTGATCGTCTGTGACGAGGCGGTGTCGGCGCTGGACGTCTCGGTGCAGGCGCAGGTGGTGAACCTGCTGCAGGACCTGCAGCGCCGGCTCGGCCTGGCCTACCTCTTCATCGCCCACGACCTGGCCGTGGTGCGCCACATCGCCAGCCACGTGGCGGTGATGTACCTGGGCCGCATCGTCGAGCTGGCCCCGGCGAAGGCCCTGTTCGCCGCGCCGCGCCACCCGTACACGCAGGCGCTGCTGGCGGCCGTGCCGCAGCCCGAGCCGGGCCGCGCCACCGAGCGCCGGCTGCTGCAGGGCGACGTGCCCAGCCCCGCCCACCCGCCCGCGGGCTGCGCCTTCCACACCCGCTGCCCGCACGCGGTGGCGGCCTGCACGCAGCAGCTGCCGCCGCTGCAGGACGACGCCGGCCACGCCGTGGCCTGCCTGCGCTGGCGCGAGATCCCCGCGCCGCCGGCCCCGCCGGCCGCCCCCCTCACCACGAACCGGCTGCGGCTGCAACGCCTGCAGGCCGCCTTCTTGCCCTGAACCCCGAACCCTGCGAGACCCGACGATGAAGAAGCTGCTGATCGCCGCGCTGCTGCTGGCCGGCGCCGCCCTGGCCCAGGCCCAGACCCTGCGCGTGGGGCTGGCCGAAGACCCCGACGTGCTCGACCCCACGCTGGCGCGCACCTTCGTCGGCCGCATCGTGTTCGCGGCGATGTGCGACAAGCTGGTCGACATCGACGAGAAGCTGGCCATCGTGCCGCAGCTGGCGCTGGCCTGGCAGTGGTCGGCCGACCACAAGGCGCTGACGCTGAAGCTGCGCCCGGGCGTGCAGTTCCAGGACGGCACGCCGATGGACGCGGCGGCCGTGAAGTACAGCCTGGAGCGCCACAAGACGATGCCGGGCTCGAACCGCCGCGGCGAGCTGGCGCCGGTGACGCGCATCGAGGTGCTGGACCCGCTGACGGTGCGCATCGACCTCAGCGCACCCTTCGCCCCGCTGCTGGCGGCGCTGGCCGACCGCGCCGGCATGATCGTCAGCCCCAAGGCCGCCGCGGCCGAGGGCGACCAGTTCGGCAACCACCCGGTCTGCGCCGGGCCCTTCAAGTTCGTCGAGCGCGTGGCGCAGGACCGCATCGTGCTGGAGCGCTTCGACGGCTACTGGAACAAGCCGGCGATCCACTTCGACAAGATCATCTACACGCCGATCCCCGACTCGAGCGTGCGTCTGGCCAACCTGAAGGCGGGCCAGCTCGACTTCGCCGAGCGCATCGCCGCCAGCGACGTGGCCGGGCTGAAGCGCGACCCGCGGCTGGCGCTGACGCGCATCACCGAGATCGGCTACCAGGGCATCACCATCAACGTCGGCAAGAGCGCGCGGGCGGCCCAGAACCCGCTCGGCCGCGACCCGCGCGTGCGCGAGGCCTTCGAGCTCTCGCTCGACCGCCAGGGCCTGGCCCAGGTGGTGATGGACAACGAGGCCACGGTGGGCAACCAGTGGGTGGCGCCGGGCAACCCGTACTACGCGAAGAACATGCCGGTGCCCCGGCGCGACGTGGCCCGGGCGCGCGCGCTGCTGGCCGCCGCCGGCGTGCCGCACCCGCGCTTCACGCTGCTGACGCCCACCACCAGCGACGCCCAGCGGCTGGCGCTGGTGGTGCAGGCGATGGCGCGCGAGGCCGGCTTCGACGTCAGGATCCAGGCCGCCGAGTTCGCCACCTCCATCAACATGGCCGACAAGGGCGACTTCGAGGCCTACGTGCTGGCCTGGAGCGGCCGCGCCGACCCCGACGGCAACCTCTACAGCTTCGTCGGCTGCAAGGAGCCGCTGAACTACGCCGGCTACTGCGACGCCCAGACCGACCGCCTGCTGGCGCAGTCGCGCACCGAGCTCGACCCGGCCGCGCGGCGCCAGGTGTACGCGCAGATCGCCGCGCGGGTGCTGGCGGCGCGGCCCATCGTCTACCTGTACCACCGCAACTGGCTGTGGGCCTACGACAAGAAGCTCAGCGGCGTGCGCGGCGTGCCCGACGGCCTGCTGCGCGTGAGCGGCCTGCGCTTCGCACCCTGAGGCGCGGATGGCCGGGTTCCTGCTGCGGCGGCTGGCCGGCATCCTGCCGACGCTGGTCTTCGTCTCGATGCTGATCTTCGGCCTGCAGCAGCTGCTGCCGGGCGACCCGGCCAAGATCCTGGCCGGCGAGGAGCAGGACCCCACGGTCGTGGCCTACCTGCACCAGAAGCTGCACCTGGACGAGCCGCTGCCGGTGCGCTACGCGTGGTGGCTGAAGGGCGTGCTGCACGGCGACCTGGGCGAATCGGTGCGCAACCAGCAGCCGGTGGCGGCGCTGGTGTGGCAGAAGCTGCCGGTGACGCTCGAGCTGGCGCTGCTGGCCTTTGCGATCGCGCTGGTCATCGGCATCCCGGCCGGCATCGTGGCCGCGGTGGGGCGCGGCACGGCCTGGGACGCGCTGGCCAACGCGCTGGCGCTGTGGGGCATCTCCACGCCCAACTTCTGGCTCGGCATCCTGATGATCCTGCTGTTCTCGGTGCAGCTGCACTGGCTGCCGGCCTCGGGCTACGTCAGCCCCTTCGAGGACCTGCGCGCCAACCTGGCGGCGATGGCCATGCCGGCCTTCGTGCTGGGCAACGCCATCGCCGCGGTGCTGATGCGCCACACCCGCAGCGCGATGCTGCAGGTGCTGTCGGCCGACTACGTGCGCACGGCGCGCGCCAAGGGCCTGTCCGAGCCGGTGGTGGTGCTCAAGCATGCCCTGCGAAATGCACTGACCCCGATCATCACCCTGGGCGCGCTCGAGCTGGGCACGCTGCTGTCGGGCGCGGTGCTCACCGAGCAGGTGTTCACCATCCCCGGCTTCGGCAAGCTGATCGTCGACGCCGTGTTCAACCGCGACTACGCCGTGGTGCAGGGCGTGGTGCTCGTCACCGCCACCGCCTACATCACGCTCAACCTGCTGGCCGACCTGGCCTACGTGGCGGCCAACCCGAGGCTGCGCGGGTGAACGCCGCGCTGCGGGCACTGCGGCGCCGGCCCGGTGCGGCGCTGGGCGCGGCGGTGGTGCTGGGCTTCGTGGCGCTGGCGCTGCTGGCCGGGCTGGTGGCCGGGCAGGACCCGGTGGCCACCAGCTGGACCGCGCTGCGCCAGGCGCCCTCGGCGGCGCACTGGTTCGGCACCGACGAGATCGGCCGCGACGTCTACGCCCGCGTCGTCTGGGGCACGCGGGCCTCGCTGCTGGCGGGCGTGGTCTCGGTCTCCATCTCGCTGCTGCTGGGCGTGCCGATCGGGCTGGCCGCGGGCTTCGCTGGCGGCGGGGTCGACCTGCTCATCTCGCGCTTGACCGATGCCTTCCTGGCCTGCCCGTTCCTGATCCTGGCGATCGCGCTGGCGGCCTTCCTCGGCCCCAGCCTGACGAACGCGATGATCGCCATCGGGGTGTCGGCCACGCCGATCTTCGTGCGCCTGACGCGGGCCCAGGTGATCAACGTCAAGGTCGAGGACTACATCGAGGCCGCGCACGCCATCGGCAACCCGCCCTGGCGCGTGGCGCTGCGCCACGTGCTGCCGAACATCGTGCCGCCGCTGATCGTGCAGGCCACGCTGGCGGTGGCCGGGGCCGTGATCGCCGAGGCGTCCCTGAGCTTTCTCGGCCTGGGCCAGCAGCCGCCGGCGCCGAGCTGGGGCAGCATGCTCAACACCGCCAAGGACTACATCGACAGCGCGCCCTGGATGGCGCTGTGGCCGGGCGCGGCCATCTTCCTGCTGGTGCTGGCGTTCAACCTGCTGGGCGACGGACTGCGCGACCTGCTCGACCCGCGGCGCGCCTGAGGCGCGCGCGCCCGCACCCGGCCCGGGGTCAGTGCTTGAAGCGCAGGTGCAGCACGGTGCGACCGCCTTCGCTCGCGCTGTGCGCGCGCTCGGCCAGGCGCCGCACCAGGTGGCCGGCCATGCGGCGCAGGCCGTCGTCGGCCGCGAGCAGCTCCTCGTGGGTGGGCGCCCGCTCGGGCAGCTCGAGCGCCATGCCTTCGTAGGCCAGGCGGGCGTCGATGTCGAATTCGTCGAAGCTGAGCTCGAGCTCGATCGGCCCGACGACTTCGGCGTGGTGCACCAGGGCCTCGGCCGCCTGCTGCACCGCCGACTCGACGCGAGTCACCACGTCGCGCCGCGCGCCCCAGCCGCCGGCGGCGCGCTCGATGAAGCGCTCGACCTCCTCCAGCGCCTGCGGCCCGGGCTCGATCGTCATGCGCACGCTGCGCCGGATGCCCAGCCTGAACAGGCCGTTCAGCGCCAGCGCCACCAGCGTGGCCAGCACCAGCGGCGAGGTGGTCAGCGGCTGCGCCCAGCGCGGCACGCCGGCAAAGGCCTGCGGGAACACCGACACCGAGAAGAAGGCCAGCATGCCGGCGCCCAGGACCACGGTGCGCCGCGGGTCGAGCACGCGGGTGGCGATGATCTGCACCCCGCCGATCATGATGAACACGGCCGTGAACAGCATCGCCGCGGCCATCACCGGCGCCGGCATGATGGTGAGCAGCCCCACCAGCCCGGGCTGGAACGCGGCCAGCACCAGGATGCCGGCGATGACGTAGGCGATGCGCCGGCTGGCCACGCCCGTGGCCGCCACCAGGCCGACGTTGGCGGTGGAGATGGTCAGGCCGTGCGCGCCCAGCAGCCCGGCGGCCACGGCGGCGATGCCGTCGCCGAGGATGCCGCCCGAGATCGAGCCCGGCTCGGGCCGCACCCAGTCGGCATCGTTCAGGCGCTGGTAGGTGGTGACCACGGCGGTGGCGCTCATCGCCGCGGCCAGGCCCGTGACCGCGAACGGGATCACCATCGCGCTGTCGAAGCGCCACGACAGGTAGGCCAGCGAGGGCAGCGCCAGCAGCGGCTGGGCCAGCACCCCGTGCACGGCGGCCGCCGTGATGTGGCCGGTGTAGCCCGCCAGCCCGTAGCCCACCGCCATGCCCACCAGGATGCAGAACAGCCGCAGCCGGCCCTTGTTCCAGATGTTCAGGCCCACCATCGTGGCCAGGCTGGCGCCGGCGATGAAGGCGTCGCCCCCCGACAGCATGCCGTCCTGGCCCTCGCCCAGCATCACGCGCAGCGCCGCCAGGCCGATGATCACGCCGACCAGGAACACCACCATGCCGGCGGTCTCGGGCGGGATGAAGGCGCGCAGCCGCGACCACACGCGCGACAGCCCGATCTCCACCAGGCCGGCGAAGATCGTCATGCCCCAGACCAGCGGCATGCCACCCAGCTTGGCCGCCAGCAACGAGGGCGCGAGGTAGATGCCGGTGAAGATCGAGGGCGCCAGGAAGCGGCTGCCCACCGGGCCGCGCGGCAGCGCCTGCAGCACCACCCCGATGGCCAGCGCCAGCATGCTCAGGCGCAGGATGTTGGCGATCTCGTCGGGCGGCGCGCCCGCGGCGCGCGCCACGATCAGCGGGTAGATCAGGAAGATCGACATCACGCCCACGTGCTGCGCGGCGCTGACGACGGTGATCGCACCGGGCGGTCTGTCGTCGCCACCGTACAGCAGGTTGGGCGGCTTCTTCATGCGCGGCCAGGATAGCAGCGGCCGGCGGACCCCGAACCCGGCGTTTGCGCGCTTGTGTCGCGATGCGTGCGCGTGCAACGAGGGCTGCCCAGGCCGAGCGGCAACGCGCAACGGATCGCCAAATGGAACGGCCCGCAGGGCCGCGGCTGGGCAAAGCTGCAGCGCGAGATCGACGGCCTGGCGGCGCCGTTGGGCAACGCGGCGCTGGCACGCGCCGCGCCGCGGCCCGGCAAGGGCGCGATCGACATCGGCTGCGGCTGCGGCGACACCTCGGTCGAGCTGGCGCGAGGCGGGGGCGAAGGCGGCCGGGTGCTGGGCCTGGATGTCTCGCAGCCCATGCTGGAGGCGGCGCGCGGCTGGAGTTTCGCGAGGGCGATGACGCCGCTGGTGGCCGAGCGCTCAGCCGCGCGTCAGGCGCAGGCCGGCGTCCAGCAGCAGCACCTCGCCCGTGGTCTTGGCGGCGCCGGCCCCCAGCCACCAGGCGGCGTCGGCCACGTCCTCGGGCGCGATCACGGCGTCGAGCGCGGCACGCGACTTGTAGCCCTGCACGGTGGCGGCGTAGCGCTCGGCCCCCAGGCCGGCCTGCAGCCACGGCGTCTCGACCAGGCCGGGCGCGATCGCGTTGACGCGGATGGCCGGGCCCAGCGCCCGGGCCAGGCCCGCGGTCAGCGCGTTCAGCGCGCCCTTGCTGGCCATGTAGGCCAGCGACGAGCCGATGCCCATCATCGAGGCCACGGAAGAGATGTTGACGATGCCCGCGCCCGGGTGGCGCTGCAGCAGCGGCTGCAGCGCGCGCACCATCTGGAAGGCGCCGATGACGTTGACGGCGTAGATGCGCTGGAAGTCGGCCGCGTCCAGGCCTTCGAGGTGGCCGGCGGCGACGAACTTGGTCGTTCCGGCGTTGTTCACCAGGACGTCGGCGCGGCCGAAGCGGGCCTCGACCTCGGCCGCCAGGCGCCGGCAATCGGCATCCGCGGCAACATCGGCCTGCACCACCAGGGCCTGCGCGCCCAGGGCGCGGCACTCGGCGGCCACGGCCTGGGCCGGCGCAGGCTCGCGCGAGAAGTTGACGACCACGTCCCAGCCCTCGCGCGCATAACGCCGCACGGTGGCCGCGCCGATGCCGGACGACGATCCGGTGACCACACACACCCTGCGCTCGCTCATCCTCGACTCCTTGCGGCCGCCGGCCCGCCCGGCGCACGATGATCGCCGCGGCCACGCCAGCGCGCCAGCGCTCGAACCCGCAGGCCGGAACACCCGTGCCGTGGCGGCAGGGACCGCGCGCCAGGGCTTGAAACGCGGGCGGCCGGACGTATCTACCCGCCATGGAAGCTCAAACCCGCCACCCCTTGCCCGCCCGCCTGCACAGCCTGGCCGCGATGGCCGGTCTGCTGGAGCGCCTGGACGGCCAGCCCCGCCACGCCAGCCCCGAGCAATACCGCAGCGTGGCGCGCCACGTGTCCCAGCTGCTGGCCCAGGCCGAGCCGGATGCGCACCTGCAGGCACTGCTGACGGCCGCACCGGCCACCGCCGAGCTGTACGAGAACCTGCGCTACGAGCTCGCCGGCCTGTGCCGCGCCCCGCTCGAGCAGGCCCTCAACGCCGAGCTGGCCGCGGCGGCGGCGATCGCGCGCGCCCGGGGCTGCTGAGCCCGGCGCGGGGCCGGCCCGCGGCGGTCGCAGGACAGGTCCGGAAACGGCGAGTCCTGGCCGGGTCCGGGGCTAGGATGGCGGCATGGTTCTCGATCCCGATGCCGCCTATCTCGCCGTCCAGGCACGCGATGCGCGCTTCGACGGTCGGCTGTTCGTCGGCGTCACCTCCACCGGCGTGTACTGCCGGCCGGTGTGCCGCGTGCGCACGCCGCGGCGCGAGAACTGCCGCTACTTCGCCACCCCGGCCCAGGCCGAGGCCGCGGCCTTCAGGCCGTGCATGAAGTGCCGGCCCGAGATCGCCCCGGGCCTGGCCCACACCGACTCGTCGCGCACGCTGGCCGACATGGCAGCGCGGATGATCGAGCACGCCGTGCACGGCGGACAGGCCGTCGCGCTGCCGGCCGTGGCGCGGCGCCTGGGGGTGACCGACCGCCACCTGCGCCGCATCTTCCAGGCCGCCCACGGCGTGGCCCCGCAGGACTACCTGGGCACGCAGCGCCTGCTGCTGGCCAAGCAGCTGCTCACCGACACCGCGCTGCCCGTGACGCAGGTGGCGCTGGCCAGCGGCTTCGCCAGCCTGCGCCGCTTCAACGCCGCCTTCGCCGAGCGCTACCGCTTCAACCCGACGCAGCTGCGGCGCGAACGCGGGCTGGGCGCGGCCGAGATGCCGCTGCGCCTGGCCTACCGACCGCCGTACGACCTGGCGCCGCTGCTCGATTTCTTCGCCCGCCGGGCCCTGACGGGCATCGAGCAGGTGGAAGGCCCGGTGCTGCGCCGCACGCTGGCTTGGCCGGCGCCTGCCGGCGGGCACCTCGCGGGCTGGATCGAGGCCCGCTTCGTGCCCGAGCGGCACGAGGTGCACCTGCGCGCCGCCCCCGCGCTGGCGCCGGTGCTGGGCGCGGTGCTGCAATGCGTGCGCCGTTGGCTCGACCTGGACGCCGACCCGGCGCTGATCGACCCGGTGCTGGCGCGGCTGCCGCGGCCGCTGCGCCCGGGCACGCGGCTGCCTGGCAGCGTCGACGGCTTCGAGACCGCGGTGCGCACCGTGCTGGGCCAGCAGGTCACGGTGCAGGCCGCGCGCACGCTGGTGCAGCGGCTGGTGGACCGGTTCGGCGAGCGCGTCCAGACACCCTTCCCGGGGTTGACGCATTTGTTCCCGCCGGCCGTCGTTGTGGCCGCCGCCGACGCCGAGGCCCTGGGCCGGCTGGGCATCGTGCGCCAGCGCGTGAGGGCGCTGCAGGCGCTGGCCGCCGAGGTGACCGCCGGCCGCCTGGCGCTGCACCGCGGCGCGCCGCTGGACGCCACGCTGGACGCGCTGCGCGCGCTGCCCGGCATCGGCGAATGGACCACGCAGCTCGTCGCGATGCGCGCACTGGCCTGGCCCGACGCCTGGCCGGCGAGCGACATCGGCCTGCTCAAGGCCCTGGGCACGCGCGACCCGCGCCAGGCCGCGCTGCAGGCCGAACCCTGGCGGCCCTGGCGCGCCTATGCGGTGATGCGCCTGTGGCAGGTGCCTGAAACCCAGCCTGGAACCGAGCCTGAAGTCGAGCCTGAAGCCGAGTCCGAATCCCGGTCCGCAGCCGGGGCCCGGCGGCTGCCCCAACCCCTGCCGGAGACCCTGCCATGAACCCGCCCCGCTACGCCGCACAGTCGCGCATCGCCTCGCCCCTGGGCGCGCTGACACTGGCCGCCACCGAGCGCGGCCTGGCGCTGGTGTGGTTCGACGACCAGGCGCACCGAGCCGACCACGTGCAAGCTCCCAGCGCGCCGCAGCACCCGCACCTGGCGCAGGCGGCACGCGAGTTCGCGGCCTACTGGCGCGATGCCCGGGCCCGCTTCACCGTGCCGCTGGACCCGCAGGGCACGCCCTTCCAGCACGCGGTGTGGCAGGCGCTGCGCGCACTCGCGCCGGGCACGCGGTCGACCTACGGCGAGATCGCCCGGCGCATCGGCCGGCCGGCCGCGGTGCGGGCGGTGGGCGCGGCCATCGGGCGCAACCCGCTGGGCATCGTGGTGCCCTGCCACCGGGTGCTGGGCCGAGACGGCTCACTCACGGGTTATGCCGGCGGCCTGCCGCGCAAGCAGGCCCTGCTGCAGCACGAAGGCGCACTGCAGCCCGGATGACCGGAGGCCCTCAGCGGAAACGCGGGTTCTGCACCGTGCGCAACTCGCTCGGCAGCGAGCCCACGTAGTCGGCGATCCGCTCCAGCTCGGCGTGCGTGAACTGCTTGGCCTGGACGCTCATGATGGCGTTGTTGCGGCCCACGTAGGGGTTGCCTTCGGTGGCATAGGCCTTGAGCGCGGCAGCCAGGTAGCTGGCGTACTGCCCGGCGAGCTTGGGATAGCTGGGGTCGATGGGCTTGCTGAAGTTGGCCCCGTGGCACGAGGTGCAGGCCCCCTTGGTGATGAGCGCCGCCACCGCCGGCGACGGCGGCGGCGTCAGCGTCTCGGGCGCAGGCTTGATGTCGGCGGCACCGTACTGGTGGAAGAAGGCCGCCAGGTCCGCGATGTCCTTGTCGCTCAGCGTGCTGGCCACGGCGTGCATGGTCGGGTGCTTGCGCTCGCCCTTCTTGTACTCGTTCAGCGCGTTGATCAGGTACTGGGTGTTCTGCCCCGAGAGCTTGGGCACCTTGTAGATCTCGGGGAAGCTGGCCTGGTAGCCCTGGATGCCGTGGCATCCCATGCAGGTGTCGGCCTTCTGCCGACCGGCCGCGGGATCCTGGGCGTGGGCCGGTGCGGCGAGGGACAGCGTGAACACCGCTACGGCGAGCGCGAGCAACGAACGGATCGCTTGGGTCATGGGCAGGCAGGGTTGGGAAGGAGGTCGGGCGGCACCGCCGCGCGGCAGCTGACTGCCACGGCTCAGCGCGTGAATCAACCTCGAATTATAGGGCCCCTTATACTGGGCCACGCCTCTGCGGGGGATGCCTACGCGGTCGTCCCGCCCTCGCCCAACGCCCGTCCGCGAGCACCCCACACGATGAAGTTCCAAGGCTCGAAGCAGTACGTCGCCACGCAGGATCTGATGCTGGCCGTCAACGCCGCCGTGACGCTGCAGCGCCCGCTGCTCGTCAAGGGCGAACCCGGCACCGGCAAGACGATGCTGGCCGAGGAAGTGGCCGCGGCGCTGAAGATGCCGCTGCTGCAGTGGCACATCAAGAGCACCACCAAGGCCCAGCAGGGCCTGTACGAGTACGACGCCGTGAGCCGGCTGCGCGACAGCCAGCTCTCCGACGCCGAGAGCGCGGCCAAGGTGCGCGACATCCGCAACTACATCGTCAAGGGCGTGCTCTGGCAGGCCTTCACGGCCGAGCAGCCGGTGGCGCTGCTGATCGACGAGATCGACAAGGCCGACATCGAGTTCCCGAACGACCTGCTGCGCGAGATCGACCGCATGGAGTTCTACGTCTACGAGACCCGCGAACTGGTCCAGGCGAAGCACCGGCCGATCGTCTTCATCACCAGCAACAACGAGAAGGAGCTGCCGGACGCGTTCCTGCGCCGTTGCTTCTTCCACTACATCAGGTTCCCCGACGCCGACACGATGCGCGCGATCGTCGACGTGCACTTTCCGGGCTTGAAGAAAGCGCTGCTGGGCGCGGCGCTGAAGACCTTCTACGACGTGCGCAACCTGCCCGGCCTGAAGAAGAAGCCCAGCACGAGCGAGCTGCTCGACTGGCTCAAGCTGCTGGTGGCGGAAGACATTCCGCTCGAGGCGCTGCAGAGCCAGGACGAGAAGGTCGCCGTGCCGCCGCTGGTGGGCGCGCTGCTGAAGAACGAGCAGGACGTGACGCTGTTCGAGAAGCTCGTGTTCATGCAGCGGAACAACCGTTGATGCAGCCGGTGCTGGGCGTCACGCTCGAGCGTGGCCCGGTGCGGCTGGTGCCGCTCGGCCTGCCGCACGAAGCCGGCCTGGCGGCGGCGGCCGCCGACGGCGCACTGTGGAAGCTGCGCGTGACCTCGGTGCCCGAGCCCGGCGCCACGCGTGCCTACATCGAGACCGCGCTGCGCATGCAGGCCGAGGGCACGCGGCAGGCCTTCGCCGTGCTCGACGCCGCCAGCGGCGAGCCGATCGGCTGCACCAGCTACCACGACATCCTGCCGGCCGTGGAGCGGCTGGAGATCGGCTACACCTGGTATGCCCGGCGCCACCAGCGCACGGCCGTCAACACCAGCGCCAAATGGCTGCTGCTGACGCATGCCTTCGAGACCCTGGGCGCGCAGCTGGTGGGCTGGCGCACCGACAACGAGAACCTCGCCAGCCAGCGCGCGATCGAGCGCCTGGGCGCGCGCAAGGACGGCGTGCTGCGCCACCATGCGCTGCGCCGCGACGGGACCGTGCGCGACACCGTGATGTACAGCCTGACCGCGGGCGAGTGGCCCGAAGTCAAGGCGCGCCTCGAACACCAGCTCGCGCGGCCGCGCTGAGCGGGGGGACCCCATGACCAAGAGCAAGAGCAAGACCAAGAGCAAGAAGAAGACCCTCGGCGTCGACGAGCTGTGGCGCATCGAGCGCATCGGCGCACCCAGCCTGGCTCCCGACGGCGCGCAGGCGGTGGCCGCGGTCACGCGCTACTCGATGGCCGACAACAAGGCCTCGGCCTCGCTGTGGCTGCTGTCGACGCTGGGCGGCGCGGCGCGCCGGCTGACGCAATGCGGCGAGAAGGACGGCCAGCCGCGCTGGAGCCCGCGCGGCGACCTCATCGCCTTCACGGCCCAGCGCGAGCAGGACGGCAAGAAGGACGCGCGCGCCCAGCTGTACGTGATCGCGCCCGACGGCGGCGAGGCACGCCGCGCGGCCGAGGTGGCCACCGGCGTCGACGCCTTCCGCTGGTGCCCCGACGGCCGGCGCCTGGTCTTCGTCAGCTGGGTCTGGCCCGAGCTGAAGGGCGCGGCCGCCCAGGCCAGGCGGCACAAGGAGTTCACCGAGCGCAAGGAGACAGGCTACGTCACCAGCGAGTCGCAGTACCGGCACTGGGACCGCAACCTGCCGATGGGCCGCGTGCCGCACCTGCACCTGCTCGAGCTCGGCGCCGAGGGCACCCCGGGCAAGGTGCGCGACCTGTTCGAGGGCACCCCGTACGAGCTCGGCCGGGCCGACCCCGATGCCACCCACTTCGACATCTCGCCCGACGGCCGGCGGCTCGTCTTTGCCTTCGACCCGGCGCCGGTCAAGCGGGGCGACGGCCGCTACGCGCTGGCCGAGATGGAGATCCGCAGCGGCAAGACGCGCGTCATCGCACAGGATGCCGACTGGGATTTCGCCAGCCCGCGCTACAGCCCCGACGGCGAGCGCGTCGCCTTCACCGCCAGCCACCAGGCCGTCAAGCACACCATGCCGGCGCAGCTGGCGGTGTGGCAGCGCGAGAGCGCGGACTGGGAGCTCGTCAGCGGCGAGTGGGACCACGCCGTGCACGCGCCGCTGCTGTGGGAAGCCGACGGCCAGGCCGTGCTGTTCACGGCCGAGGACAAGGGCCGCACGCACCTGTGGCGCTTCGACCTGCCTGACCGCCGCGCCGAGGTGGTGGTGCACGGCGCCTGGGTCAGCGGTTTCGACAAGGCCGCCGGCACGCTGGTGACCCTGGCCAACTCGGCGCTGCACCCCGACCGCCTGCACGCGCACCTGCCGGCCGAGTTGCCGCGGCGCCTGGAGTCGTTCAACGATGCCTTGCTGGCCGACATCGAGCTCGGCCGCGTCGAGGAACGCTGGTTCAAGGGCGCGAGCGCGACGGCGCCCTCCGGCGCCACCGGGGCCGAGGCGGGCGACGACGTCCAGATGTGGCTCGTCTACCCGCCCGGCTTCGACCCCAAGCAGAAGTACCCGCTGCTGCACAACATCCACGGCGGCCCGCACACCGCCGCCGGCGACAACTGGCACTTCCGCTGGAACACGCAGGTCTTCGCGGCCCGGGGCTACGTGGTGGCGAGCGTCAACTACCACGGCTCGTCGAGCTTCGGCTACGCTTTCCTCGACAGCATCACGCACCGCTGGGGCGCGCTCGAGCTGCAGGACATCGAGGCCGCCACCGATGTGCTGCTCCAGCAGCGCTGGATCGACAGGCGGCGCCTGTACGCCACCGGCGGCAGCTACGGCGGCTTCATGGTGGCGTGGATGAACGGCCACGTGCCCGCGGGCCGCTACCAGGCCTACATCTGCCATGCCGGCTGCTTCGACTGGGTGGCGATGTTCGCCGACGACGCCTGGAGCTGGCACGCCAAGGAGCTGGGGCGCTGGTACTGGGACGACATGGCGCAGATCCAGGCCCAGAGCCCGCATGCCCACGTCGCGGCCATGGCCACGCCCACCCTGGTGATCCACGGCGCGCTCGACTACCGCGTGCCCGATGCCCAGGGCCTGGCCTACTACAACACGCTGAAGGCGCGCGGCATCGACGCCCGGCTGCTGTGGTTCCCGGACGAGAACCACTGGATCCTGAAGCCGCGCAACAGCCAGCTCTGGTACGCCGAGTACTTCGACTGGCTGGCGCAGCACGACCCCGGCCCGCGCGGCCCGCGCCGCGCGCAGGGCAAGGCTTAGACTTTCGCCACCGCCTCGACGTGCGGCGCCGCGGCGCCCTCTACGTGCCATGCTGACCGACTTCTTCTACACCCTGCGTGCCGCCAGGCTGAAGGTGTCGGTGACCGAGTTCCTCAGCCTGCTCGAGGCGCTGCGGGCCGGCGTCATCGACGGCGACGGTGGCCCGACGGTGGACAAGTTCTACGTCCTCGCGCGCACCGCGCTCATCAAGGACGAGACCCAGTTCGACAAGTTCGACCGCGCCTTCTCGGCCTACTTCAAGGGCGTGGCGCTGCTCACCGACTTCACCCAGGACGTGCCGCTGGACTGGCTGCGCAAGACGCTGGAGCTCGAGCTCTCGCCCGAGGACAAGGCGGCGATCGAGAAGCTGGGCTGGGACGAACTCATGGCGACGCTGAAGCAGCGCTTGAAGGAGCAGAAGGAGCGCCACGAGGGCGGCAACCGGATGATCGGCACCGGCGGCACCAGCCCGTTCGGCGCCTACGGCTACAACCCGCAGGGCATCCGCATCGGCCAGGACAAGAGCCGCAACAAGAGCGCGGTGAAGGTCTGGGACCAGCGCGCCTTCCAGGACTACGACGACACCAAGGAGCTGGGCACGCGCAACATCAAGGTGGCGCTGCGCCGGCTGCGCCGCTTCGCGCGCGAGGGCGCGGCCGAGGAACTCGACCTCGACGACACGATCCACAGCACGGCGGCGAACGCGGGGCTGCTGGACATCAAGCTGGTGCCCGAGCGCCACAACAAGGTGAAGGTGCTGCTGCTGATGGACGTGGGCGGCACGATGGACGAGCACATCCACCGCGTGGAAGAACTCTTCAGCGCCGCCAAGACCGAGTTCAAGCACCTCGAGTTCTATTACTTCCACAACTGCGTCTACGACTTCATGTGGAAGAACAACAAGCGCCGCTTCAGCGAGAAGTTCGCCACCTGGGACCTGATCCGCAAGTACAACAAGGACTACAAGCTGATCTTCGTCGGCGACGCGACGATGAGTCCGTACGAGATCCTGCAGCCCGGCGGCAGCGTCGAATACAACAACGAGGAACCGGGCGCCCAGTGGCTGCAGCGGCTGACGAACGCATTCCCGAAGTTCGCCTGGATCAACCCCGAGCCGCAAGGCGTCTGGCAGTACCGGCAGAGCATCGCCATCGTGCAGCAGTTGGTGAACCAGCGGATGTTTCCGCTCACGCTGGCCGGGCTCGAAGGCGCGATGCGGCTGCTCGGCAAATGACGCGACCCCGCGCGGCCGCGGGGCCGCGCGCGCGGCCGCCGGGGCCGGCCAGGCCGAGGGGGGCAACGTCACCGAGGTCGCCGAGGTCGCCGGCAGCGCGGGTGGCCCTGCTGGCCCTGCTGGCGCTGGTGGGCCTGCTCTCGGGCTGCGGCCTGCTGCCCTTTGCCAAGCCGCCGGCCACCGCCAGCACCGTGGCGCCCGTGCCGGGCGCCCCCCCGGTGGCCGGTGCCGCGCCCACGCCGGCCGCGGCC
>JAGWLO010000074.1 GCA_028872015.1 Burkholderiales bacterium
TGCTGGGGCTGCTGCTGCTGGCCTGCGCGCTGCCGGCCTTTGCGGCCGGGCTGGCCGAAGACCTCACCCGCCGCGTCAGCCCGCGCCGGCGGCTCGTGGCCACGGCGCTGTCGGCGGCCCTGGCCAGCTGGGTGCTGGACGCCACCATCCGCCACACCGGCATCCCGGGGCTGGATGCGCTGGTCTCGCTGGCCGCCGGCGCGGTGGCACTGACGATGCTGGCGGTGGCCGGGGTGGCCAACTCGGTCAACATCATCGACGGCTTCAACGGCCTGGCCTCGATGTGCGTGGTGCTCATGCTGGCCGCGCTGGCCTACGTGGGCTTCCAGGTGGGCGATGTCGTCATCGGCACGCTGGCGCTGGCCGGCATCGGCGCGGTGCTGGGCTTCTTCGTCTGGAACTACCCGGCGGGGCTGATCTTCCTGGGCGACGGCGGCGCGTATTTCCTGGGCTTCTACGTGGCCGAGCTGTCGATCCTGCTGATCGGGCGCAACGCCGAGGCGGTGTCGCCGCTGTTCCCGCTGCTGGTCTGCATCTACCCGGTGTTCGAGACGCTGTTCTCCATCTACCGTCGGCGCGTCCTGCGCGCGCTGCCGCCGCACATGCCCGACGGCATCCACCTGCATTCGCTCATCTACCGCCGCGTGCTGCGCTGGGCCGTGGGCAGCCGCAGCGCGCGCTCGCTGACGCGGCGCAACTCGATGACCTCGCCCTACCTGTGGATGCTGTGCATGGCCTCGGTGCTGCCGGCGGTGCTGTTCTACGACGACACGCCGGTGCTGGCGGGGCTGCTGCTGCTGTTCGGTCTGACCTACACGGGGCTGTACTGGCGCATCGTGCGCTTCCGCTCGCCCCGCTGGCTGCAGGCGCGGTGGCTGGACGTGCCTTCGCGCTTCGAAGCGGATAATGAGGGTTCATGACCGAACTTCTGCCTTCTACTTCCCCCGCCGCCGTGGACGCCTTCGCCGCCCCGGCCGACACCGCGCCGCCGCTGTTCAACACCCTGCCGCTCGACCCGAAGCTGCTGCGTGCCGTGGCCGATGCCGGCTACGTGGCGATGACGCCGATCCAGGCCAAGGCCATCCCCATCGTGCTGGCCGGCCGCGACGTGATGGGCGCTGCGCAGACCGGCACCGGCAAGACCGCGGCCTTCACCATCCCGCTGCTGCAGAAGATGCTGAGGCACGAGAACGCGAGCATGTCGCCGGCCCGCCACCCGGTGCGCGCGCTGGTGCTGGCGCCCACGCGCGAGCTGGCCGACCAGGTGGCCAACAACGTCAAGACCTACGCCAAGCACACGCAGCTGCGCTCCACCGTGGTGTTCGGCGGCATCGACATGAAGCCGCAGACCCTGGTGCTCAAGGGCGGGGTCGAGGTGCTGATCGCCACGCCGGGCCGGCTGCTCGACCACATCGAGGCCAAGAACGCGGTGCTCAACCAGGTCGAGTACGTGGTGCTCGACGAAGCCGACCGCATGCTCGACATCGGCTTCCTGCCCGATCTGCAGCGCATCCTGTCGTACCTGCCCAAGGCGCGGCAGACGCTGCTGTTCAGCGCCACCTTCTCGCCCGAGATTCGCAAGCTCGCCAACAGCTACCTGCAAGACCCGGTGCTGGTGGAAGTGGCGCGGCCCAACGCCACCGCCACCAATGTCGAGCAGCGCTTCTACAGCACCGTCGACGACGACAAGCGGGCCGTCATCCGCCAGCTGCTCAAATCGCGCGCGCTGTCGCAGGCGCTCATCTTCGTCAACAGCAAGCTCGGCTGCGCCCGGCTGGCGCGTTCGTTCGAGCGCGATGGCCTGCGCACCCAGGCGCTGCACGGCGACAAGAGCCAGGACGAGCGCCTGAAGGCACTGGCCGCGTTCAAGGCCGGCGAGGTGGACCTGCTGGTGGCCACCGACGTGGCCGCGCGCGGCCTGGACATCGCCGACCTGCCGGCGGTGTTCAATTTCGACGTGCCCTTCAACGCCGAGGACTACGTGCACCGCATCGGCCGCACCGGCCGCGCCGGCGCCTCGGGCCTGGCGGTGACGCTGGTCACGCGCGACGATGCGCGGCTCGTCGCCGACATCGAGCAGCTGATCAAGAAGAAGATCGAGATCGAGCCGTTCGACCTCGAAGACGACCGCCCCGTGCGCCGGCCCCCGCGCCAGCGCGACGATGAAGCCGACCGCGCTTTCGGGCCCGCCGCCGCGCCTGCTGCTGCCTCGGCGCCTCTGCGCCGCGCCCCCGTGGCAGTGGCCAACGGCGATCCGTTCTTCGATCGGCCCTACGAGCCCAGCGCGAGCGCCGCGACCACCGCGCCGGCCTGGGAGTCGGCGTCCAGGGCCACGCTGGCGGCGTCCCCGGCCGCCGCGGCGCGCGGGCTGTCGCCCAACATCCGGCCGAAGAAGAAGGTGGCCTCGCTGCTGGGCGGCGGGCGCTGACCGATCCCGCCGCGCGGCCCGATCAGGCCGCGGGGGCCTGCAAGGCAAACACGGCCGGCACGCGATCGGGCATCGCCTGGGGCCTGAGCCGCCATTCGGCGACCGGGCCGCTGCGCGTCCAGCCTTCGGGCAGCGTGAGCCCGCAGCTCACCGACAGCCGCGTGGCCGCTGCCAGCGTCGCCACCAGGCTGGCCAGCAGGGCGGCGTTGCGGTAGGGCGTCTCGATCAGCAGCTGCGCCTGGCCGAGCCGGCGCGACAGCGCCTCGAGCTCGCGGATGCGCGCCACGCGCGCCGCGGCTTCTTGCGGCAGGTAGCCCACGAAGGCGAAGCTCTGGCCGTTCAGGCCGCTGGCGGCCAGCGCCAGCAGCAACGAGCTCGGCCCGGCCAGCGGCAGCACCTGCACGCCGGCGGCATGGGCCGCGGCCACCAGCGCAGCGCCGGGGTCGGCCACCGCGGGCAGGCCGGCTTCGGACAGCAGGCCCACGTCCGCGCCCAGGGCCGTGGGGGCGAGCAGGGCCTGCCATTCGGCGGCCGGCACGGCCTGGCCGCTGCCCTTGCGCGGGCGCGGCAGCTCGCGGATCTGCAGCGCCTGCAGCGGCTGCGCCAGCGGCACCGCCTCGCCCACGCGCTTGAGAAACGCGCGCGCGCTGCGGGCGTCTTCCACCGCCCACTGCGTGATGGCCGCGGCCTGGCGCAGCACGGCCGCGGGCAGCACGGCGTCCAGCGGCTGCGGCGCGGCGCCCAGGTCGAGCGGGGTGGGCACGAGGACCAGGCGGCCGGTCGAAGGCGCGGCCGGGGCGGCCGGGCCGGCGCCCGTCATCGCGCCCGGGCCGGCGCGTCGGCCAGCGGGTCGATGCCGGCTTCGCGCAGCAACTGGGCGGTGCGGATCAGGGGCAGGCCGATCAGCGCCGTGGGGTCGTCGGAGTCGATCGATTCGAGCAGTGCGATGCCCAGCGTCTCGCACTTGGCGCTGCCGGCGCAGTCGTAGGGCTGCTCCAGGCGCAGGTAGCGCTCGATCTCGGCCTCGCCCAGGGCGCGGAACTGCACCCGCACCGGCACCAGCAGCGCGCGCTCGAAGCCGCCGGCCGCGCGCACTACCGCCAGCGCGGTCTGAAAGACGACGGCGCGCCCGCTCAGCCGTCGCAGCTGCTGCACGGCGCGCTCGTGCGTGCCGGGCTTGCCCACGGGCTCGCCGTCGAGGTCGGCCACCTGGTCGGCGCCGATCACCACCGCGTCGGGGCGCTGCGCGGCCACGGCGCGGGCCTTGGCCAGCGCCAGGCGCAGCGCCAGCGCGGCCGGGGCCTCGCCCGGCTGCGGGGTCTCGTCCACCAGCGGGGCCAGCACCTCGAAGGGCAGGCGCAGGCGCTCGAGCAGCTCGCGCCGGTAGCGGGAGGTCGAGCCCAGGATCAGCGTGTTCATGGAGGCCGGATTGTGGTGGCTACACTGCGGCGCATGCGCACGCTCTGCGGCTCCAACGGTTCGGGCTCGGGCTCGGGCTCGGGCTCGCGGGCACCCGCCGGCGCAGGGCCCGGGTCATGACGGCGCGCCGGCCCGACCCGCGCTCGCTGCACCTGCGTGCCTGGGCCGCCGCCGACGGCCGGCTGCAGGGCGAATGGCCGCTGGCGTCGATGCCGCGGCTGCTGGCGAGCCTGGCCGCCGGCGCGCCGCCGGCCAGCGCCCGCTGGTCGGCCGAGGGCGGGCTGCGGCCGGTGGCGGGCGGCGCGCCCGAGCCCTGGCTGCTGCTGCAGGCGCAGGCCGAGGTGAGCCTGCAATGCCAGCGCTGCCTGAACCCGATGCCGCAGCGGATCGAGGTGTCGCGCCGCTTCCGCTTCGTGCCCAGCGAGCAGCAGGCCGAGCGTGAAGACGAGCTGGACGAGGACGACGTGCTGGCCCTGCCGCCGCGGCTGGACCTGATGGCCTTGCTCGAAGACGAGCTGATCCTGGCGCTGCCGCTGGTGCCGCGCCACGAAGGGGCCTGCCCGCAGCCGCTGCCGGGTGCGGCCCTGGCCGCGGCCGAGCCGGCCGAGCCGGCCGACCCCGGCGGCCCGGCCGTAGCCCCGCACCCGTTCGCCGGCCTGGCCGTGCTGGCGGCACGGCGCAAGCCCGGCGGCTGAGCGCCGGGCTGGGCGACATGGCCGCGACGCAGTCGGCTGATATACTGGCGGGCTTTGTGCAAGGAGACTGCCATGGCCGTCCAGCAGAACAAGAAATCACCCTCGAAGCGCGGCATGCACCGGTCGCACAACGCCGTGGCCGCGCCCGGCACCGCGGTGGAAGCCACCACCGGCGAGGTGCATCTGCGGCACCACATCAGCCCGACCGGTTTCTACCGCGGCCGCAAGGTCCTGAAGACCAAGGCCGACGCCTGATGCGGAGCCGCCGCAGCGCGGCTCCGAAGCGCCTTTGCTGAACGGCCTGTGCTGAACGCGCGCTTCCCGCCCCTGTCGACGGTGCGCATCGCCGTCGACTGTATGGGCGGCGACCACGGCCCGGCCGTCACCTTGCCCGCGGCCCGGGCCTTTCTCGACAGCCACCCCGCGGCCGAGTTGCGGCTGGTGGGCCTGCCCGACGCCTTGCAACCCGCCGCCGCCTGGCCGCGCACCACGCTGGTGGGCGCCAGCGAAGTGGTCACGATGGACGACCCGGTCGAGGTGGCGCTGCGCAAGAAGCGCGACAGCTCGATGCGCGTGGCGCTGCAGCAGCTGCGCGCCCAGGCGCCCGATCAGGCGCACGCCTGCGTCTCGGCCGGCAACACCGGCGCACTGATGGCGGTGGCGCGCCACCTGCTCAAGACGCTGGACGGCATCGACCGCCCGGCCATCGCCACCGTGATGCCGCACCGCCGCGACGGCTACACCACCGTGCTCGACCTGGGCGCCAATGTCGACTGCACGCCCGAGCACCTGCTGCAGTTCGCGGTGCTGGGCAGCGCACTGGTGGCGGCCGTCGAGGGCCGCGAAGAGCCGGTGGTGGGCCTGCTCAACATCGGCGAGGAAGCCATCAAGGGCAGCGAGACCATCAAGCGTGCGGGCGAGCTGATGCGCGCGGCGGCCGAGGCCGGGCAGATCCGCTTCCACGGCAACGTCGAGGGCAACGACATCTTCAAGGGCACGGTCGACGTCGTGGTCTGCGACGGCTTCGTGGGCAACGTGCTGCTGAAGACGAGCGAGGGGCTGGCCTCGATGCTGGGCGAGTTCATCCGCCAGGAGTTCAGCCGCAGCCTGCCGGCCCGGCTGGCCGCGCTGGTGGCGCTGCCGGTGCTGAACCGCTTCAAGCACCGGGTGGACCCGCGGCGCTACAACGGTGCGGCGCTGCTGGGGCTGCGCGGGCTGGTGTTCAAGAGCCACGGATCGGCCGACGCCTACGCCTTCGAGCAGGCGCTGGCACGGGCTTATGATGCCGCCCGCAACCGGCTGCTGGACCGTGTGCATGACCGCCTGGGTGCCGCCGCCGACGACGCGGCGGCGGCGGCGTCCGAGCAAGCCGCATGAGACACCCCGTGTCAACACCCCGCCATTCGCGCATCACCGGCACCGGCAGCTACCTGCCGCCGCGACGCCTGACCAACGACGACATGGCCGCCCTGCTGGCCGCGCGCGGCGTCCAGACCAGCGATGCCTGGATCGTCGAGCGCACCGGCATCCGCGCCCGCCACTTCGCGGCCGACGGCGTGAAGTGCAGCGACCTGGCGCTGCAGGCCGCACGCGCCGCGCTCGAATCGGCGGGCCGCCAGGCCGCCGATATCGACCTCATCATCGTGGCCACCTCCACGCCCGACATGGTGTTTCCCAGCACCGCCTGCATCCTGCAGGCCAAGCTGGGCGCGGCCGGCTGCCCGGCCTTCGACCTGCAGGCCGTGTGCTCGGGCTTCGTCTACGCGCTGGCGGTGGCCGATTCGATGATCAAGTCGGGCAGCGCGCGCTGCGCGCTGGTGATCGGCGCCGAGATCTTCTCGCGCATCCTCGACTTCGACGACCGCACCACCTGCGTGCTGTTCGGCGACGGCGCCGGCGCCGTGGTGCTGGAGGCGAGCGAGCAGCCCGGCATCCTGGCCACCGAGCTGCATGCCGACGGCCGCCACGTGGGCATCCTGTGCGTGCCGGGCACGGTGGCCGGCGGCCACGTCAGCGGCGACCCGCTGCTGAAGATGGACGGCCAGGCCGTGTTCAAGCTGGCGGTGGGCGTGCTCGACAGCGCCGCGCGCGCCGTGCTCGAGAAGGCCGGCCGCACCGAGGCCGACCTCGACTGGCTGATCCCGCACCAGGCCAACATCCGCATCATGCAGGGCACGGCGCGCAAGCTGAAGCTGCCGCTGGACAAGCTGATCGTCACCGTCGACGAGCATGGCAACACCTCGGCCGCCTCGGTGCCGCTGGCGCTCGACAGCGCCGTCAAGACCGGCCGCGTCAGGCCGGGCGACACGGTGATGCTCGAAGGCGTGGGCGGCGGTTTCACCTGGGGCGCGGTGCTGCTCGATTTCTGAGCCGGCCGGCGCCCGTGCTCGTTGCTGCAAGAGGTCTGCTCCCGATGCCCGCATTCGCATTCGTCTTCCCCGGCCAAGGCTCGCAGTCGGTGGGCATGCTCGACGCCTGGGGCGACCACCCGGCCGTCACGCAGACGCTGGCCGAGGCCTCGGCCGCGCTCGGCGAGGACCTGGCCGCGCTGATCCATGCCGGCCCGAAAGAGGCCCTGGAGCTCACCACCAACACCCAGCCCGTGATGCTGACGGCCGCCATCGCCTGCTGGCGCGCCTGGCGCGCCGAGGGCGGCCCGCTGCCGGCGGCGCTGGCGGGTCATTCGCTGGGCGAGTACAGCGCGCTGGTGGCGGCCGAGGCGCTGAGCCTGGCCGATGCGCTGCCGCTGGTGCGCTTCCGCGCCCAGGCCATGCAGCAAGCGGTGCCGGTGGGCGCCGGCGCGATGGCCGCGATCCTGGGCCTGGAGGCGACGGTGGTGGCGCAGGGCTGCGCCGAGGTCGCCGCGGCCACCGGCGAAAGCGTGGCGCCGGCCAACTTCAACGACCCGAAGCAGACCGTCATCGCCGGCAGCCGGGCCGGTGTCGATGCGGCCTGCGAGCGGCTCAAGGCCCTGGGCGCCAAGCGCGCGCTGCTGCTGCCGGTGTCGGCGCCGTTCCATTCGGTGCTGATGAAGCCGGCGGCCGAGGCGCTGCGCGAGCGCCTGGCCGGCGTGGCGCTGCAGGCGCCGCGCATCCCGGTGGTCAACAACATCGATGTCGCCGCGCCGCAGGCCCCCGACGCGATCCGCGACGCGCTCTACCGCCAGGCCTACGGCCCCGTGCGCTGGGTCGAGGTGACGCAGGCGCTGCGCGCACGCGGCCTGGCCCATGTGTTCGAGTGCGGCCCGGGCAAGGTGCTGGCCGGGTTGGTCAAGCGCATCGATGCCGAGCTCGTCACCACCACGGTGCTCGACCCGGCGAGCCTGCGGCAGGCCCGGGAGATGCTGGCATGAGCGAGTCCCCGACACCGCAGGTGGCGCTGGTCACCGGCGCCTCGCGCGGCATCGGCCGCGCCATCGCCGCGGCGCTGGCCGCGGCGGGTTTGCGCGTCACCGGCACGGCCACCACCGAGGCCGGCGCCGCGGCCATCACGCAGGCGCTGGCGGCCCACCCGGGCTGCCAGGGCATCGTGCTCGACGTCACCGACGGCGCCGCGCTCGACGCCGCCATCGACCAGCTGGTCAAGACGCAGGGCGGCCTGCACGTGCTCGTCAACAACGCCGGCATCACGCGCGACATGCTGTCGATGCGGATGAAGGACGACGAGTGGGATGCGGTGCAGGACACCAACCTCAAGGCCGTGTTCCGCGCCTGCCGCGCCGCCACCCGGCCGATGATGAAGCAGCGCTGGGGCCGCATCGTCAACATCACCTCGGTGGTGGGCGCCATCGGCAATGCCGGGCAGGCCAACTACGCCGCGGCCAAGGCCGGCGTGGCGGGCCTGACGCGCGCCCTGGCGCGCGAGCTGGGCAGCCGCAACATCACCGTCAACTGCGTCGCGCCGGGCTTCATCGCCACCGACATGACGCACGGCCTGTCCGAGGCCGCCAAGGCCGCGCTGCTGGCGCAGATTCCGCTGGGGCGCCTGGGCACGGCCGACGAGGTGGCGCAGGCGGTGGCGTTTCTGGCCAGCCCGGCGGCGGCCTACATCACCGGCACCGAGCTGCACGTCAACGGCGGCATGCACATGGGCTGAGGCCCGTTCCGCCCCCGGCCCGCCAGTAGAATCGCGGGCTGTCTGATCCGACCCCACACTCCCGGAGGAGTCATGAGCGATATCGAAGCGCGCGTCAAGAAAATCATCGCCGAACAACTCGGCGTTCCCGAATCCGATGTCACCAACGAGAAGGCCTTCGTGGCCGACCTCGGCGCCGACTCGCTGGACACCGTCGAGCTGGTGATGGCGCTGGAGGACGAGTTCGGCATCGAGATCCCGGACGAGGAGGCCGAGAAGATCACGACGGTGCAGCTCGCGATCGACTACGCCTCGAGCCACCAGAAGGCCTGATCGGCGCATGTCGGGCAGGCGTCGCGTCGTCGTCACCGGCCTCGGGCTCGTCAGCCCGGTGGGCAATACCGTGGCCGCGGGCTGGGACAACCTGGTCGCCGGCCGCAGCGGCATCGACTACATCACCAAGTTCGACGCGTCGGCTTTCGCCTGCCGGGTCGCGGGCGAGGTGAAGGGCTTCGACATCGAGGCCTACATGCCGGCCAAGGAAGCCCGCCACATGGACACCTTCATCCATTACGGGATGGCGGCGTCGATCCAGGCGGTGCAGGACGCCGGCCTGCCGGTGGGCGCGGCGCTCACCGAAGAGACGGCCGAGCGCATCGGCTGCCTGGTGGGCTCGGGCATCGGCGGGCTGCCGATGATCGAGCTGACCGACGGCGAGTACCGCGAGCGCGGCCCGCGCCGCATCTCGCCGTTCTTCGTGCCGGCCTCGATCATCAACATGATCTCGGGCCATGTCTCGATCCGTTTCGGCTTCACGGGGCCGAACATGGCCATCGTGACCGCCTGCACGACCGGCCTGCACTGCATCGGCGAGGCCGGCCGCCTGATCGAGTACGGCGATGCCGACGTGATGGTGGCCGGCGGCGCCGAGAGCACGGTGTCGCCACTGGGCGTGGGCGGCTTCGCGGCGGCACGCGCACTGTCCACGCGCAACGACGATCCGAAGACGGCGTCGCGGCCCTGGGACAAGGACCGCGACGGCTTCGTGCTTGGCGAAGGCGCCGGCGTGCTGGTGCTCGAGGAGTACGAGCACGCCCGACGCCGCGGCGCCAGGATCTACGCCGAGCTGGCGGGCTTCGGCATGGGCGCCGACGCCTTCCACATGACCGCGCCCAACGTCGACGGCCCCAAGCGCAGCATGAAGGCGGCGCTGCGCAACGCCGGCGTCAACGCCACCGAGGTGCAGTACCTCAACGCCCACGGCACCAGCACGCCGCTGGGCGACGTGAACGAGACGAACGCGATCAAGCTCGCCTTCGGCGATCACGCCAGGTCGCTCGTCGTGAACTCGACCAAGTCGATGACCGGCCACCTGCTGGGCGGTGCCGGCGGCATCGAGTCGGTGTTCACCGTGCTGGCGCTGCACCACCAGGTCTCGCCGCCCACCATCAACATCTTCGACCAGGACCCCGCGTGCGACCTGGACTACTGTGCCAACCAGGCACGGCCGATGAAGATCGAGGTGGCGGTGAAGAACAACTTCGGTTTCGGCGGCACCAACGGCACGCTGGTCTTCCGGCGCGCCTGAGCGCGCATGCATGCCGCGCCGCCGGTGAGCGTGCAGTGCGACGGCGGCGCCGGCTGGCGCGTGCTGCAGACGGCGCTGCCGGCGCTGGCGGCGTTCGCGCTGGGCTGCCTGGCGGCCGGCTGGGCCGGGCTGGCGCCGATGCCGACGCTGGGGTCGGGTCTCGCCGCGAGCCTGGTGCTTGCCGTGATCGCCTGGCGCCAGGCTGCACCGAGACCGGTGCGGCTGGCCTGGGACGGGCAGGCCTGGTCGGCCGACGGCGATGTCGGCGCGCTGGCCGTGATGCTCGATCTCGGCCCCTGGCTGCTGTTGCGCCTGGACCCGAAAGGCGGCGGGCGCCGGCGCTGGATCGCGCTGGCGGCGCACGAGGCCGGCGCGGCGCTGCAAGTCCTGCGGGCCGCGCTATATTCGCGCGCCCCCGACGCCACCCCGCGCGTCAGCGCCACGCGAGTGCCCGACTGAATGCCTGACGCGGATGCCGATGCCCTGCTCGTCGATCGCGCCAAGCGCGGCGATGTCCGGGCCTTCGAGATGCTGGTCGTCAAGTACCAGCGCCGCATCGAGCGCCTCATCGGCCGCATGGTGCGCGACGTCGACCTGGTGCAGGACATCGCGCAGGAAAGCTTCATCCGGGCCTACCGGGCGCTGCCGCAGTTTCGCGGCGACAGCGCCTTCTACACGTGGATGTACCGCATCGCCGTCAACACCGCCAAGAAGGCGCTGGTCGATCTCAAGCGCGATCCGCTGGTGTTCGAATCGGCGCGCGGCACGGGCGAGGACGGCGAGGAAACTTCACGGGCCGAGAATGAACTAAGCGACGGCGAGACACCCGAAGCGCTGATGGCCAGCAAGGAAATTGCGGCCGCGGTGAATGCGGCCGTGGAGGCGCTGTCCGAGGACCTGCGGCAGGCGATCACGCTGCGCGAGATCGAAGGCCTGAGCTACGAGGAAATTGCCGACGCCATGAACTGCCCCATCGGTACCGTGCGCTCCCGCATCTTCCGCGCCCGCGAGGCCATCGCCACCCGGCTGCGGCCCCTGCTCGACACCCAACCGGGCGAGCGCTGGTGAGCCACCGGCCTGCCACCCATCGCCGCCCCTGCCAGCCGGATACCCCATGAAGCCTGAGCCTCTGCACACCGCGCGTTCCGTTCCTGCCGCTGCCGCCGACACCGCCTCCGACGACTGGCTGTCGGCGCTGGCCGACGGCGAGGGCGGCGCAGCGGCCGTCGACCGCGCCTGCCGCGGCTGGCGCGACGATGCGTCGGCGCGCCAGAAGTGGCATGCCTACCACCTGATCGGCGACGTGCTGCGCTCCGACGAGCTGGCCGCGCCGCGCGGCCGCGACGCTGCTTTCCTGGGGGCGCTGCGGCAGCGTCTGGCGGCCGAGCCGGTGGTGCTGGCGCCGGCCCCGGCGGTGCGTCGGCGTCAGCCCTGGCTGGTGCCCGCTGCGATGGCGGCCGGCTTCGCGGCGGTGGCCGGCGTGCTGGTGCTCGCCCGCACCGGGCCGGCTGCGGGCCTCGCGCCGGCGGCCGAGGTGGCGGCTGCTTCCAGCCCGGCCACCCTGCTGGGGGCCACCGCGGCCGCGCCGATGTTCCGCGTGGGCACCGGCAGCGCCACCGGCCGCGGCGCGCGCGCGACCCTGGTCAACGACGGCGGCCTGCTGCGCGATGCGCGGCTGGACGAGTTCCTGCGCGCCCACCAGGCCGTGGGCACCGGCATGACGATGGCCGTGCCCGGGGGCACGCTGCGCCGCGTCGACCTGCTCACCCCTGCCGACAGCGGCCGCTGATGGCGCGCGCGGTGCTGCGCTGGCTGTCGCTGGCCACTTTTGTCAGCAGCCTGCTGCCGATGGCCGCGCATGCGGGTCCCGCGCCCGGTGCCGCCGCGCGGATCGACCCCCGCGCCTGGCTGGCGCGCATCCATGCCGCCGCCAACCAGGGCAACTACCAGGGCGTGATGGTGTTCAGCAGCGGCGGCACGATGACGAGCTCGCGCGTGTGGCACTACGCGGTGGGCGACCAGACCTACGAGCACCTCGAAGTGCAGGATGGGCGCCAGCAGCGCATCGTGCGCCACGACAACCTGGTGCAGACGCTGTGGCCGCAGGCCCACGTGGCCGTGATCGAGCGGCGCGAAACGCTGGCCGGCTGGTCGACCACGCCGCAGCAGGTGGAGCCGCGGGCACTGGAGCAGTACGAGCTGCGCGAGGAAGGCACCGATCGCGTGGCGGGCCGCGATGCCGCCGTGTTCAGCCTCGTGCCGCGCGACAACCTGCGCTACGCCCAACGCCTGTGGGCCGACCGCGCCACCGGGCTGCTGCTGCGCGACGACGTCATCGCCCCCGCCGGCGACGGCCGCGCGGCGCCGGTGGTGCTGGAGTCGACCGCGTTCTCGGAAATCGACATCGGCGTGCGGCCCCAGCCCGCCAGCGTGCTGCAGGCCATGCTCGACCCGCGCCATCTGCAGGGCTGGCGCGTGCTGCAGCCGCAGCAGCAGCGCACCACGCTGCAGGCCGAGGGCTGGCAGCTGGCCCGGCCGGTGCCGGGGTTCGAATTGGCCGGCTGCATCCGCCGGAGCATGGAAGCCGGCGAAAGCGGCCCGGTGATGCAGACCGTGTTCTCCGACGGCCTGACGCATGTGTCGATCTTCATCGAGCCGTACCGCCCCACGCAGCATCGCGACGAGGCCCAGGCCCGCCGCGGTGCCACCGCCACGCTCATCCTGCGTCGCGGCGACTACTGGGTCACCACCGTCGGCGACGTGCCGCCGGCCACGCTGCGGCTGTTCAGCGTGGCGCTGGAACGCCGGCAGCCCTGAGCGGCGCCTGGTCCGCGCGGCAGCGCGGCAGCGCTGCGGCTATCGTTCGGCCCTGTTCCCCGTTCCCCGTTCCCCGTTCCTGCCGCTTGCCTTTGCCCCCGTATCCCGAGTTCATCCGAGACCACCATGCACCAGCACCTTGCCCGCTTCCGGCCCGGCCGCATCGCAACCGACCTGGCCGCGTTCCTGCTGCTGGCCGCCGCCGCATTGCCACTGGCCGCGCACGCGCAAGGCGGCACCACGGCCACGCCTACCGTGCAGCTGCCCGACTTTTCGGAGCTGGCCGAGCGCGTCGGGCCGTCGGTGGTCAACATCCGCACCGCCGAGCGCGCCGCGCCCGCCACGGGCAGCGGGCCCATGGACCCCAATCTGGAGGAGTTCTTCCGCCGCTTCGGCATCCCGCTGCCCGGCCGGCCCGACCCGCGGCGCGGCGGTGACGAGAGCGGCCAGCCCCAGCTGCGCGGCGTGGGCTCGGGCTTCATCCTCAGCGCCGACGGCTACATCATGACCAACGCCCATGTGGTGGAAGGGGCCGACGAGGTGACCGTCACGCTCACCGACAAGCGCGAACTGAAGGCACGCATCATCGGCGCCGACAAGCGCAGCGACGTCGCCGTGGTGAAAGTCGACGCGACCGGCCTGCCTTTCGTGAAGATCGGCGACGTGGGCCGGCTCAAGGTGGGCGAGTGGGTGATGGCCATCGGCTCGCCGTTCGGGCTGGACAACACCGTCACCGCCGGCATCGTCAGTGCCAAGCAGCGCGACACGGGCGACTACCTGCCGCTGATCCAGACCGACGTGGCCATCAACCCCGGCAACTCGGGCGGACCGCTGATCAACCTGCGCGGCGAGGTGGTGGGTATCAACTCGCAGATCTACAGCCGCTCGGGCGGCTTCATGGGCATCAGCTTCGCCATCCCCATCGACGAGGCGATGCGCGTGGCCGACCAGCTGCGCGCCAGCGGCCACGTGATCCGCGGCCGCATCGGGGTGCAGATCTCGCCCGTGGCCAAGGAAGTGGCCGACGCGATCGGGCTCGGCCAGCCGCGCGGCGCGCTGGTGCAGGGGGTGGAGAAGGACGGCCCGGCCGACAAGGCCGGCGTCGAGGCCGGCGACATCATCCTGAAGGTCGACGGCAAGGCCGTCGACAAGTCGTCCGACCTGCCGCGCATGATCGGCGCCATCAAGCCCGGCGCGCGCGCCACGCTGCAGGTGTTCCGCCGCGGCGCCACCAAGGACATCGTCGTGTCGGTGGTCGAGTTCGCCCCCGACAACGCCAGCGCCAAGGCCGCCGACGAGCCGGGGGGCGCGCCGCGCGTGGCCAAGAGCGTGCTCGGCCTGACGGTGTCCGACCTGAGCGATGCGCAGAAGCAGGCGCTGCGCGTGCGCAGCGGTGTGCGTGTCGATGTGGCCGATGGCGTGGCCGCCCGCGCCGGCCTGCGCGAGGGCGACGTGATCCTGTCGCTGAACAACACCGAGATCGCCAACGCCAAGCAATTCGCCGCCGCCGCAGCCAAGGCCGAGAAGCTGCGAGCGGTGAGCGTGCTGGTGCGCCGCGGCGAGTGGACCAATTACCTCGTGATCCGCCCAGCGCAGTGAGGGGTTTTTCCGCATGACGAGATGGCGGGCGACTGATCCCGGCCCGGGAGTGCCGTCGGTTTGACCATTTAAGTCAGCAAGCACTCACACGAAAATCATGCACCCAAAGATTACCAGCCCTGCCGTCTAGAATGGCTTGGAGCGGCTCTCGCTTTACCCATGGTTCAAGGTCCAAGCGAGTCCTCACCCCACACGCTTCGGGGCTGTCCACAGGCTGTTGATAATCTGTTGAAAACTTCCGCTTGTCGGGTTGCCGCAACGGCCGGAAATCAAGCAACGGCGCGGGTTCCGGCGCGATCCTTTTGGCTACAATGAATGCCCAACAAGCAGTTGCCAAACGTTCTGTTGGAAGGCGCGTCACCATCTTGGACGCGCCTTTTTTTTAGTCGCGCGGCGATGCCGATGACGGCCTGCCGGCGCGGCCGCAAAGCCCCTCGCGGCCACCTTCCCGTTCATCGCGCTGCCGGCACGGCAAGTGCCGCCGCGAGGCCTTCACGTTCTCGATGAACCACATCCGCAATTTCTCGATCATTGCCCACATCGACCACGGCAAGAGCACGCTGGCCGATCGCATCATCCATCGCTGCGGCGGCCTGTCCGACCGCGAGATGGAAGCGCAGGTGCTGGATTCGATGGACATCGAGCGCGAGCGCGGCATCACCATCAAGGCCCAGACCGCGGCGCTGGAATACACGGCGCGCAACGGCGAGCGCTACCAGCTCAACCTCATCGACACGCCGGGGCATGTGGACTTCTCGTACGAGGTCAGCCGCTCGCTCAGCGCCTGCGAAGGCGCCTTGCTGGTGGTCGATGCCTCGCAGGGTGTCGAGGCGCAGACGGTGGCCAACTGCTACACCGCGCTCGACCTCGGCGTCGAGGTCGTGCCGGTGCTGAACAAGATGGACCTGCCCCAGGCCGACCCCGAGAACGCCAAGCGCGAGATCGAGGACGTGATCGGCATCGACGCCGAGGACGCGATCCCCTGTTCGGCCAAGACCGGGATGGGGCTGGACGAGATCCTCGAGGCCGTGGTCCACCGCATGCCGGCGCCGCGCGGCAACCCCGCCGGGCCGCCGCGGGCGATGATCGTCGACAGCTGGTTCGACAACTACGTCGGCGTCGTGATGCTGGTGCGCGTCGTCGACGGCAGCCTGAGCCGCGGCGAGCGCATCCGCATGATGGCCACCGACGCCGTCTACGGCATCGAGCAGATGGGCGTGTTCACGCCCAAGTCGGTGCCGCGCGACACGCTCAAGGCGGGCGAGGTGGGCTTCGTGATCTGCGGCATCAAGGAACTGCAGGCGGCCAAGGTCGGCGACACGGTGACGCTCGAGAAGAAGCTGCCCAACAACGCCGGCCCGGCGACCGAGGCCTTGCCCGGCTTCAAGGAGATCCAGCCGCAGGTCTTCGCCGGCCTGTACCCCACCGAGGCGAGCGAGTACGACCAGCTGCGCGACGCGCTGGAGAAGCTCAAGCTCAACGACAGCAGCCTGCGCTACGAGCCCGAGGTGAGCCAGGCCCTGGGCTTCGGCTTCCGCTGCGGCTTCCTCGGCCTGCTGCACATGGAGATCGTGCAGGAGCGGCTCGAGCGCGAGTTCGACCAGGACCTGATCACCACCGCGCCCAGCGTCGTCTACCAGGTCGAGCTGAACGACGGCACGGTGCTGATGGTCGAGAACCCGAGCAAGATGCCCGATCTCGGCCGCATTCGCGAGATCCGCGAGCCCATCGTCACCGTGCACCTGTACATGCCGCAGGACTCGGTGGGCCCGGTGATGACGCTGGCCAACCAGAAGCGCGGCGTTCAGCTCAACATGGCCTACCACGGCCGCCAGGTGATGCTGACCTACGAGCTGCCGCTGGCCGAGATCGTGCTGGACTTCTTCGACAAGCTCAAGAGCGTGAGCCGCGGCTACGCGAGCATGGACTACGAGTTCAAGGAGTACCGCGCCGCCGACGTGGTGAAGGTCGACCTGCTGATCAACGGCGACCGCGTCGATGCGCTGTCGATCATCGTCCACCGTGCCCAGAGCCAGTACCGCGGCCGCGCGGTGGCGGCCAAGATGCGCGAGCAGATCCCACGCCAGATGTACGACGTGGCGATCCAGGCCGCCATCGGCGCCAACATCATCGCGCGCGAGAACATCAAGGCGCTGCGCAAGAACGTGCTGGCAAAATGCTACGGCGGCGACATCACGCGCAAGAAGAAGCTGCTCGAGAAGCAGAAGGCGGGCAAGAAGCGCATGAAGCAGATCGGCGCGGTCGAAGTGCCGCAGGAAGCCTTTCTCGCGATCCTCCAAGT